>DHCD01000041.1:1578-8879 GCA_002398105.1 Syntrophomonas sp. UBA4911 | reverse complement strand
CCGTTATTCTGCTCGCCCAGCATATTCTCTTTCGGCACCTTGACATTCTCAAAATACAGTTCGACAGTGGGAGAGCCGTTCATCCCCATCTTCTGCACCGGTTTGCTCATAGTGAAGCCGGGGGTATCTTTCTCTATCTGCAGGCAGGTGATGCCTCGGCCCGAACCCTGGGTAGGATCGGTTTTGACAAAGGTGCAGTAAGTGGTGGCGACTCCGCCGTTGGTAATAAATATCTTGCTGCCGTTGACTATGAAGTGGTCGCCCTTGTCTTCGGCTTTACATTTAATGGAGGCGGCGTCGGAACCGGCGTTGGGTTCAGTCAAAGCATAGGCGCCGATAATCTCCCCGCCGGCCAGAGCCCGCAGATATTTCTGCTTTACCCTATCGCCGCCGTAGAGCCAGGTACTCATACAGCCCAGCCCGGTATGCACACTCATAATAACCGCGGTGGAAGCACAGCACTTGGCGATTTCTTCGATAAACATGGCAAAATCAAGGTAAGTGGCCCCCGCCCCTCCCCATTCCTCGGGTATGGGGAGTCCGGTCAAACCTAAAGCGGCCATTTTCTTAAAATTCTCCATCGGGAATTGGTGGGATTTATCAATTTCAGCGGCAATGGGCTCACATTCGTTTTTGGCAAATTTTCTGAACATATCTCTCATCATTACAGATTGATCAGTTAATCCAAAATCCATAATGCTCAACTCCTATCTAATTTTATTTTCCTTTAAATTGGGCTTTCCGTTTTCCCACAAATGCCTGCATGCCTTCCTTCTGGTCCTCAGTAGCAAAGCAGAGCCCAAATAGATCGGCCTCTATGGTCATGGCGCGGTCAATATCGGTTTGCATACCCTGGTTGACCGCCTCTTTGCAGAAGCGGACCGCTATGGCGCCGCGAGCCGCTATTATCCCGGCCACCTTTTGCACATAGTCCATTAATTGTTCCGATGGCAGCACGGCATTAACCAGTCCGATCCGCAATGCTTCGTTGGCGTCAATGTTTTCTCCGGTATAGAGTATCTGTTTGGCCATGCCGGTTCCAACGATACGAGGCAAACGCTGGGTGCCTCCGAATCCCGGGGTGACCCCCAGCCCGACTTCCGGCTGGCCGAATCTGCTTTTATGGGAGCAGATGCGGAAATCACAGGCCATGGCCAGTTCACATCCGCCTCCCAGAGCAAAGCCGTTGATGGCGGCAATAACCGGCTTGGGCATAGCCTCAATGAGACGGAAAACTTGTTGCCCCAGTAAACCGAATTCACGTCCCTCCAGGGCGTTGATATTCAGCATATAGGTGATATCAGCACCGGCTACAAAGGCTTTTCCACCCGCTCCGGTTACGATCAGCACGTCGACTCCGGCATCGTCTCCAACCAGCTCCACCGCAGTTTTGATTTCTAAAAGAGTATCTTTATTCAAGGCATTCAACGCTTTAGGTCGGTTAATGGTCAATGTAGCGACGCGGTTTTCCTGCGTCAGGATTATATTCTCGAATTCCACCTGCCCACACCCCTTTCCAGGTTGAAAATTCAGCTGTAATCAAAAATACCTTTACCGGCTTTGCGGCCCAGCCAGCCGGCTTGAACATATTGTTTCAACAGGGGCGAGGGACGATATTTAGGATCTCCGTAGCCTTCGTACATGACATTCAGGATAGCCAGCACCGTGTCCAGACCAATCAGGTCAGCCAGGGCACAGGGCCCCATGGGATGGTTCATGCCCAGTTTCATAATGTTGTCAATGTTCTCAGCCGGGGCTACGCCCTCGTATAGTTCCCATAAAGCCTCATTGATCATGACTTGGAGCACCCGGTTGGATATAAAGCCGGGCACGTCTTTGCACCATACCGGCACTTTCCCCATTTCAATGGAAGCAGCTTCAATGGTGTTGTAAACATCATCACTGGTGGCCAGTCCCCGGATTATTTCCACCAGTTTCATTACCGGCACCGGGTTCATAAAATGCATGCCGATTACCTGCTCCGGTCTCCTGGTGCAGGCGGCTATCCGGGTAATGGGCAGAGAAGAGGTATTGCTGGCTAAGATAGCATGGGGAGGAGTTATTTTATCCAACTGGGAAAAAACATCTTTTTTTATGTCAAAGTTCTCAATGATAGCCTCAACGACCAGATCGCAGTCGGCAGCGTCTTCCAAACTGATTGAGGGCTTGATCCGGCCCAGTATTTCTGCTTTTTCAGAATCGGTTTTTTTGCCCTTAGCCACATCCCGGGCCAGGTTCTTCTCCATCACGGCAATTCCTTTGTTAACCAGGTCCATGTTGATATCATATTGCACGGTATCAAATCCGGCCTGAGCCGATACCTGGGCTATGCCTCCGCCCATCTGGCCGGCTCCGATCACCATTATTTTCTTTATTTCCATGGATGTCAGCCTCCTTTTCCTTTCATCAGCAATAGCAGCTAGGGTTCCACTTTTATCAGCATAGCGTCGCCCTGAGCATGACCCGAGCATATCCCGCATACGCCGTATCCGCCTCCGCGGCGCCTTAACTCATAAGCTGTGGTCATGGCGATACGTGCTCCGGTAGCTCCGATAGGATGGCCAAAAGCGATAGCGCTGCCATTCACGTTGACCTTTGCCAACATTTCTTCCTTGGTCATTCCCAAAACAGCACGGGCACTGACCAGCGCCACGGCGGCAAAGGCTTCATTGATTTCAATAATATCCACATCCTGGTAAGTCATGCTGTTTTGTTCAAGAACCTTCTTAATGGCCAGTCCCGGGACCGTGGCAATATCTTTGGTCGGCTGGGATACTTCCGCATAATCCACCACGGTGAATAAAGGCTTCATCCCTAACGCATCCGCTTTTTCCCGGCTCATAAACATGCAGACATCCCCACCGTCATTAACCCCGGGAGCATTGCCGGCGGTTATGCTGCCCGGCTGACCGGTGACCGGACTTTTATGATTGAAAACCGGCGGGAGTTTGGCCAGTCCTTCCATAGTAGTCTGAGGCCTGGGACCTTCATCCTGATCCAGAACTTCTTTCCCCTTCTTTATCGCTACCGGGAATATTTCATCGGCATATTTGTTTTCCGCCATGGCTTTAACTGCCCGTATCTGGGACTGGAAGGCCCATTCATCGTTATCTTCCCGGGTAAATCCGAATTCATCGGAGACTTCGGAACCATGGATAGCCATATGACGATTGTAGAATGCATCCCACAAGCCGTCGTATACCATCAGGTCTACGCAATCAGTGTTAAGCAAGCCCATCCGCTGCCCAAATCTCATATTGGGCAGGGCATAGGGACAATTACTCATACTTTCCTGCCCGCCGGCAATAACAATCTCAGCCCGGCCCAACTGAATCAATTGAACCGCCAGATCTAATGTTTTTATTCCTGAAGAGCAAACTTTATTGATAGTTATGGAAGGAACCGATTCGGGCAGCCCGGCCAGTATGGTTGCCTGCCGGCCCGGTATCTGACCGCACCCCGCGGGTACTACCTGGCCCATATATACATAATCCACATCTTCGGGTTTTACTTTATCGGCGGTGCGGCGGAGACATTCCTTGATGGCCAATGCTCCTAACTGGGCGGCGTCATATTCTTTTAACCTGCCCCCCATTACTCCATAGGGGGTACGGCAGGCTTCCACACAAACAACTTCCCGGAAGTTTTTAAACTGATTTTTTATTTCTTTTCCCATACCTTTAAACTCAGCTTTTCTCTCTCCAAATCCGGTAACCGGTACCGTTTTTTGATAGTCAGCCCTCTTCATTTCTAATTTCTGTACAAAATCTGACATGATAGCGACCTCCTTAATAATTTTCTTTTGCGGCTCATATTTAAATAGCTGCTTCCCCCCCCCCTAACGCAAAAATACCCCGGCAGAATATCATCTGACGGGGCTCTGTGGCTCTCTATAACAAATGAGATTAATTGGCATATTCAGTTGTTTCTTAAACCGGTTTTGCTTTATTGCAGCGGGGCCGAGGTTCGGATGGAAGATAATCAGCCCTTCTCCCTTCCGGTTTATGTACAAAATCTGACATGATAGAAACCTCCCTGATAATCTTTCTTTGCGGCTTATGGTCAAAAGCTGCTTTTCCCCACCCAATGCAAAATACCCCACAGAATATATCATCTGACGGGGCTCTATGGCTCTCTATAACAAATGAAGGTCAATTGGCATATTCGGTTGTTTCTTAAACCGGTTTTACTTTATTGCAGCGGGGCTGATGTTCGAATGGGAAAATAATTGGAATGAGGTACTGGCAATAGCTCAAGGGCTGAAAGCCCGGAAGGGTATCCGGGTTAGCGATAATATTTTGCGTTCCGCAGCGAGTGCATTTAATTTCTAATTCCTGACACCGGATATACCGGGCCAGCAGTTTATTGCATTTACTGCAGCGAAAATCTCTCAATAGCATCAACTCCTCTCATCATCCCTAAATATTAATACCGTTAAAGAATAAAGCTAAAATACTTTAATGCAATTACCATACCTGGATTCATGAAAATAAAGCGGCAAATTACAATATAGGCATGAGTCCAGGGGTATGAGACCAAGCAGCTATTGCCCTTAAATTCACAACTGTTTCGTTATTACAACAACCGGTTTCTTTATAGGTTTGAAAACGGGCGGGGAAATTTATCCGGGAAGACGAGCAAACAGTAACAACTAAGTGCTATCAGTTTGAACCGGATATGGAAATGGGAATCTGTTTCCGTATTGCAACGCTCTGCTGCAATACGGAAACAGCGCCGTTATTTGTTATGGGGAGAAATGCCGTATTTAGCAGCTTTGCGTACGATGGTTGAGGCATCAACTTTAAGATGTTTACCCATTTCCCGCGTTGTTTTATATTGGGCATAGGCTTTCTGCAGAATCTGTTTTTCCACATCGGCCACCGCATCTTGCAAGGGAATTATTCCGGAAACCAATATCTCGGATTTATGGTCAAGAATCGCGTCCCTGAAATAAGCGGGTAATTCATCAGGAGTAAGAATATCTTTAGTGGATATAACCATTATTCTTTCAATAAGATTTTCTAATTCCCGGACATTACCCGGCCAATCGTAACGGAAAAATAATTCAATGACCTCCTGGGTAAATTTTTTATTTAATTTATGTTTACGATTAAATATCTCTACAAAGTGATTTACCAAAGGAGGAATGTCATCTTTCCGTTCCCGCAGAGGAGGGACGTGGATAGGGACCACGTTTAAACGATAATAAAGGTCTTCCCGGAATAATTTTTTCTCTACCATATCCAGCAGATTACGATTAGTTCCAGTCACAATGCGAACATCAATCGGGATGGACTTGGTTCCGCCTACCCTGGTAATCTCGCGGTTCTGCAAGACCCGTAATAGTTTGACCTGTAAATTAAAAGGCAAATCCCCGATTTCATCCAGGAATATGGTGCCGCCATTGGCAAGTTGAAAAAACCCCGGTTTGCCTTTCTCTTTGGCGCCGGTAAAAGCTCCCTGTTCATAGCCGAAAAGTTCTGATTCCAGTAAATTTTCAGGGATGGCGCCGCAGTTAACTTTAATATACGATCCGTCTTTTCTGATACTGTTATTATGGATGGTTTCTGCAATAAGTTCTTTGCCCGTGCCTGATTCTCCCGTGATTAAGATAGTGGAATCGAAACGGGACAGTCTGAAAACCGTATCCAGGAAATCTTTCATGATCTGGGAATTTCCTATTATTTTTTTGGAGCCGGAGTACTGCAGGCGTAATGTCCGCAATTGATTCTCATAATGCTTGCTGAGATTTTCGACTTCTTCCAATTTCTTTTTCAGTAAATTTAATTCCGTTATATCACGGACATTACATACTACCCGGGTTATTTTACCTGATTCGTCAAATACGGGATTGCCGGTGGATAAGGTGGTTCGCCCCGTTCTCATCTGCTGGTTAATGGTAACCGCTTCTTTTCTTTCCAGCACCAATGCCGTCACTGACTCGGATACGATTCCCTCTTTTTCTATATCCCGAACATTCTTCCCTAAAAACTCACTCGCCTTTAAGCCGGTAATTCTTTCATAAGCCTGGTTTAAGCGCAATGTGAGTCCGTTACCGTCCGCTATGTATAAACCATCAAAAGATGAATCAATTATTGCATCCAGCTCCCGGTTCAATTCTTTAAAATGTTCTAATTCCCGGGATACCGTTTCTATCTCCGAAACATCCAATAAAACGGCTACAGCGCCTACGATTACCCCGCTCTTCTTTATAGGCGAGCGGTTGGAAAGAAATAAACGCCCATTAAGCTGGACTTTCTTTAACGGTTCGGCGATACCGTTTTCAATGACATTCATAAGATCGCTGGTCGGCAGCACTTCATTTATTTTTTTGCCGATCACTTCTTCGGCTTTGCCGCCCAGCAATTTTTCTGCCATAGCATTCCAAACCTTTATCTTGCCTTCCTCATTAATGGAGACGATCACATTATGAGCGGAATTAATAATGGTATCCAGTTCCAGCGAAATATTCTGATAGGAATTAAAGAAAGCTTTAGCAATATCGCCCCGGGTGGCTATCCCTACTACACAGCCCTTTTCATCAACAACCGGGAGACGGGGCACATAAGGATTTACTACCTCGTCAAACTCGTCATCCGCAAAGCCGGTAAGGATTTCCCGGGTCATCAAGGCTTCAATTCTGGTATCCAAACCCATGTGGTTATTAATCGCCCGATAAATATGACTTTTGGTGAAAAGGCCGATCAATCTGCCGTTCTCGTCTACTACCGGAGCACCATCGAATTGATTCTCAATAAAGATGTTTAACGCCTCGCCAATCTTCTGATCAGGATTCAAAGTTATGGGATCGGGTGTCATAATATCCCTGACCTTCATTCACTCCACCCCCTCGAATTCAATCTATCATAGATGTAAATAAGATACAATTTACTTATAACGCGGGCTTGCTTCCGTTGCCCAAACCTCGGTCCGGGTACATAAATATGCGTCCCAACAAACCTCTTATACTTTCAAATCAGCGTCTATTTAGTTAATAACCCTTCATGGCCACAGCCAAGAATGAAACAGTAGGATAGTTATGGCGTGGAGTTTGGATGCATAAATATTCCGTCGCCAAGACTCCACCTGGGCAACACCAACTGCTTGTCTCGCGTCTGTAGGGGGACGTTCCAATTCGCGTCCGTGCTCAGTGTCACTCGAGCTCCATCCGTGGAGCTCGCCCCCTACCGCCGCTTCGCCTTCTCAGGGTAATGCTCCAGGTTCCGTCTAACGGCTCCTGCATATTTATGCATCCAAACAGACTTGTTATTCTTTAATATCTGCGCCCTTAATTGCGAGTA
>DHCD01000041.1:0-1434 GCA_002398105.1 Syntrophomonas sp. UBA4911 | reverse complement strand
CCTTAATTGCGAGTATAACGAGCATAAGTTGTCCTTGAAGAGGGTTAATCTGTGGTTATTTATTTATTAATCTGCCGGCAGCAACTTATACAATGTCTATCGGACAGGCAAACTAAATATGATTACCGGAAAAATGCGGACTAAGGCTTTGCATCTATTGCCGTTAATCACTATAATTAAAAATACTGCTGATTATGAAAGAAAAGATGCTATTTTGATTTTGATCGGAGTCTGTAAATGATTTTAAAGAAACGTACCGAAGCTGAACTCAGCATGCTGCTGGTCGCCATCGTTTGGGGCAGCACTTTTGTTATAGTTAAGAATTCGCTGGCGGAGATCGGCCCTTTCCTGTTTCTGGGTATACGTTTTATCATGGCTTTTCTGCTGCTGGCTGCGATATCCTGGCGTCAACTGACGCAAGCCCCGCTTTCCACCTTGTATGCCGGCTCTTTCCTGGGAGTATTGCTGACCATCGGCTATGTTTTTCAGACTGTAGGCCTGAAATATACCACTTCATCCAATGCCGGCTTTATCACCGGTCTGAGTGTGGTGCTGGTACCTATTCTCTATTCAGCCATAAATCAAATAAAGCCCAGTTTCAATACCATTCTTACGGTTATGCTGGCATTCTCGGGCCTGTTTTTATTGTCATTCAAGGATTGGCATACGTCTCTGTCTTATGGTGATATGCTGGTTCTGGTATCAGCTATAGGTTTTGCTTTTCATATAATTTTTGTAGACCGCTTGTCATACCGTCACAATGCTATTGCTATTACCAGTGTGCAAGTACTCTTTGTCGGCTTGTTCTGCATGCTGGTGGGACTGGTGGCCGAGCCCTGGCCGCTCCGCTTCAGCAGTTCATTGATAGCGGCATTATTGGTTACTTCTATCTTTGCCACCGCCCTGGCCTTCCTGCTGCAGAACAGCATGCAGAAATACAGTACCCCCACCCGTTTTGCGGTCATATTGACCACTGAACCGGTCTTTGCGGCTCTGGCAGGGTATTTTTGGGCTCATGAGGCCTTTAGTCAACGGGCCCTGGCGGGAGCCGTACTGATTCTGGCGGCTATGCTTATTTCCATTCTGAGCCAAAAAAAGAGCCCGGTTCCGGCCCGGCAGACCGGTCAGATCTGACCGGTCTTCAGTAAAAATTCCTCTTTGGCTATAGCCTTGATTTCGATAAGTTTATTCCGTGAGGTTTCACCCCGCAGCAGGGTTATGTTTTTGCGGGGCAATTTTAAGAAGCGAGACAGGAAATCAACCAAAGCCTGGTTGGCTTCACCTTCCACCGGAGGCGCAGTAAGCTTAACCTTCAAGGCGCCGTCCTGCTCTCCGGCAATCTGGTTGCGTGACGAACGCGGCTGCACCTTAACTTCTATCCTGATTCCGTTATCGGTCTCCTGTATGTTCAGCATAGTTATCCTTCACGTCTAT
>DHCD01000021.1 GCA_002398105.1 Syntrophomonas sp. UBA4911 | reverse complement strand
ATGATAGCATCATAGCCGGCCATGATATCCCGGATGATCGCATTGCTGCCGGAATCAATACGCTGGTCGTCGACCTGGCTTACCGGCAGTACCTTGGGGGAAGTGCCGGATATAAAAATAGCTTCCATATTAAGCATCTCCTGAAGGCTTATCTCTTTTTCCACCACCTGATAGCCCCGGTTGCGGCAGGCGGCAAAAACCATCTGCCGGGTTATCCCCTTTAATACCTTGTCGCCCGGAGCCGTATATATAATATCTCCTTTAAGCATAAACAGATTTGATCTTCCCCCCTCGCTTACATTGCCCTGGCGATCCACCAACAAAGCCTCATAAGCCCCGCTCTCACGTATAGCGCCGTCAACCGTGCGGCGATAATCGGCCCGGTCTACCTTAGCATTGGGATTAGGGCGTTCCACCTGAACCAGAACCGTTTTTATCCCATTTTGATAATCACTTGCTGAAGGGTAACTATGCTCCACAAAATAAGCATAAAGGTCGGCTGTCCTGCCCGGGGAAGGATAATTGATTACCAGCTTGACATTACCGGCATCTACCTTATTGCTGACCATCAGATCATGCAGACGTTGCTGAATGCCGGCGTCATCCAGGGGCAAGGCCAGTCCGGTAAGCTGGGCGGTATGTTTTAACCTTGCCAGGTGCTGCTCAAGAAACAGGGGTATCCCCTGCATTACCCGCAACACCTCATACAGGGAGGTACCGTGCTCAATAAAATCAGCCGGTAATTTCTGCTGTTCCATTACCTGGTCATTCTTTATCCAAAATCTCTGATAGGAAACTTCCATTATAATTACCCCCATTTTTTACTTTCTAACTAGTTTTTCCCGCCTGGATAGGTTTATTTATGGAAGCCTAACTTAGACTGTACCATTTTATGCCAAGAATAGTCTCGAGAATAAAGAAAATACTAACTATTGATATATTCTGGAAGGAAGTGATGGTTCAGTATATTAAGGTTAAAATTCCTGCCCCAGACGCTTTAAAGAAATTATACAAAAAGGAGGCCCAATTATGGATAAAACCAATACCATCTGCAAAGTTAAGAGTTGTGCCTTTCACCATCCCAATAATCTTTGTGCGGCAGGTGAGATTCAGGTAGAAAACAGCAGTCGAGCGGCAGTGTGCGATACTTTTTACCCTCGCGACGTGAACAAACAATTTGTAAGCGGCAAAGATGTACAAGCGGGAACAGATATGCGTGACTCAATGATGGCGGATGATAACCTGGGAATCAATGCTGCCGACTCCAGTCATATTTATGAAAGCGGGGCCAGCAACCTTACCCCGCTGATAACCTGCAATGCAGATGACTGCCAATATTGGGAGCATGATGTCTGCAAGGCGGAAGAGATTACTATAGAGGGGCCCAGCGCTGCCATTTCCGGTGACACCCGGTGCAAAACCTATGTTCCGGAATAGAGAAACCGGCGGTCTGCCTCCTGCGAACCCCTGATTTGTACCCCAAAGCATATGAATGGAGGAATCAGAATGCATAAAAAACCGATTGTTTATCCTTATATACCTAATTCGGCTCCGGAGACCAAAGCGCAGATGATGAAAGAAGTCGGCGTAACCGATCCGATGCAACTCTATGAAGAAATTCCGGAGCACCTGAAATACAAGCAGTCGATGCAGCTGCCGGAACCGATTTTGGACGAATATTCAATTCGCCGGCATACTGACGAGATTTTAAGTAAAAATAAAACCTGTGACGATTATCTTTGTTTTCTGGGGGCGGGATGTGCCCAGCATTTTGTCCCTGCGGTTTGCGATGAAATCAATGGCCGGGGTGAATTTCTAACCGCTTATGTGGGGGAGTCAATGGGTGATCACGGCAAGTGGCAGGCCTTGTTCGAATACTGCAGCCTCATGGGCGAGCTGATGGATATGGATGTGCTCAGTATTCCCATGTATGACGGCGGTCAGGCAGCTTCCACTTCCCTGCGGATGGCCAACCGCATCAACGACCGTAAAAAAGTCTTACTGCCGGCGACCATGAATCCGGAGATAGCCATGATAGTAAAGAATTATCTGAGTTCCGTACCGCAGCCGGAAATTCAGATAGTGACAATAGGCTTTGACATTAATACCGGATTGATGGATCTTAATGATCTGAAAAAGAACATGTCCAATGACGTAGCTGCTGTTTTTATCGAAAATCCCTCTTATTTGGGGTTTATTGAGACCCAGGCGGAGGAAATCGGCAAAATCGCCCGGCGGGCGGGGGCCGAATTCATTGTCTATACCGACCCCATATCGCTGGGGGTAATGGAAGCGCCCGCCAATTATGGAGCTACCATCACTTGCGGAGATTACCACCCGTTAGGTTTGCACCTCGGCGCCGGAGGCTGCCAGGGTGGATTTATTGCCACTAATGACGATATGAAATATGTTTCCGAATTCAAGGATCTCATGTATGGTCTTACTGATACCATCCAGGAAGGCGAGTTGGGCTTCGGCGAGGTTCTGTATGACCGTACTTCTTATGGTTCCAGGGATAAAGGCAAGGAATTCACCGGTACCAGTACCGGACTCTGGGCAATAACTGCCGGAGTTTATCTGTCCCTGATGGGACCTAAGGGAATGGAGGAAGTGGGAACCACTATAATGCAAAATTCCCAGTACGCCGCCAAAAAAATCTCCCAGGTCCCCGGGGTCAAAATTCAAATGTCTTCTCCCTTCTTTAAAGAATTTGTGGTTAATTTCGATATGACCGGCAAGTCGGTAGCTCAGATAAACAAACGCTTGCTGGAATTTAAAATATTTGGCGGCAAGGATCTGTCCCGCGACTTTCCTCAGTTGGGTCAGAGCGCTCTCTACTGTGTAACCGAGGTGCATCAGCATAAAGATCTGGATAAACTGGCCTATGCTCTGCAGGGGGCTGTCTCCTGTTAACGTTATCACCAATCAACAAGGAAAGGACTGAGGTTGCAAATGGCGAAAAAGAAACTGCTTAGAAATAATTACCATCAGGCAAGATGGGATGAGCCCATCATATTTGAGATGAGCGTTCCCGGAGAAAGGGGCGTATTGGTTCCCCGAGCCTGCGAAACCATCACCGGTCAGGTCGGGGACGGAGTTTCAGCGATACCGGCAGGTTTGCGGCGAAAAAAGGCCCCGGCTCTTCCGGAAGTAAATCAGATGCGGGTAAATCGTCACTATTACCACCTTTCCCAGGAGACTTTGGGAACTGATGTCACTCTGGGAATAAGCGAAGGCACCTGCACCATGAAATACAGCCCCAAGATACAGGAGCATATGGCGGCCCGCCACCCCGGAATTGTAAATGTTCATCCTCTGCAAGATCCGGAAACCATGCAGGGAATGTTGGAGATTTACTACAAAGTGGAACAGTTTCTCAAGGAAATCTCCGGCATGGATGCCTTCAGTCTGCAGCCTGGCGGGGGAGCTCACGCGGTATATGGCAACGCCTCCATAATCAGGGCTTATCACCGCGCCCGGGGGGATAAGAACCGAACCGAGATAATCACTACCATGTTCTCCCATCCTTGTGATGCGGCTACACCGAATACGGCTGGGTTTAAAGTAATAACTCTGATGCCGGATGAAAGCGGCTATCCTGATTTGGAAGCTATGAAAGCGGCTCTGTCAAATCGCACGGCCGGCATAATGATAACTAATCCTGAAGATACCGGCATCTACAATCCCAGGATTGAAGAGTATGTAAAAGCAGCTCATGCCGTGGGGGCCCTCTGTTCTTACGACCAGGCCAATGCCAACGGCATGCTGGGTATCCACCGCGCCCGGGAAGCTGACTTCGACCTGGTACACTTCAATCTCCATAAAACCTTTTCCGCTCCTCACGGCTGCATGGGGCCGGCTACCGGCGCTATCGGAGTCAAAGAATTCCTCCAGCCCTACCTGCCGGTACCGCGGGTGGAATTTGACGGCCAGAAGTATACCCTGAACTACAACTATCCTGAATCCATCGGTAAAGTGAGGACCTATATCGGCAATGCCAATGTAGTTCTTAAAGCCTACATGTGGATAATGCAGCTGGGGGCTGAAGGCTTAAAAGAAGCAGCCATATGCTCAGTATTGAATAATCAGTATTTCATGAAAAAGATCGCGGCCATACCAGGGGTGGTTATATGGTACGCCAAAGGTAAGCGGCGTCTGGAGCAAGTACGCTACTCCTGGGAAAAACTTAAACAGGATACCGGCGTAGGCACTGACGAGGTTAATAAGCGCATAGTGGATTTCGGCATTGAGCATTACTGGACCTCCCATCATCCCTGGGTGGTACCCGAGCCCTTCACCCTGGAACCCTGCGACTCTTACAACAAAGAAGATCTGGATGAATATGTAGAAGCCCTGAGCCAGATTTCCAAGGAAGCCTATGAAAATGCTGATTTCCTGAAAAAGGCTCCGCACAAGGCGGCTTGTCATAGGCCTACCCATGATGCTATAGATGATCCCAATTTAATCGCGGTTACCTGGAGGCAATACCTTAAGAAAAAGGGAAAAGGTCGCCAATAGATTCCCCTGCAGCCATCCCTGCCCCGGGGCAGGGATGGAATTAAATAAAAGAGCGGTGATATTAAAGGATGAAAAAACTGGGGGTAATTATTAATCCCGTAGCCGGTATGGGGGGCCGGGTCGGATTAAAAGGCAGTGATGGTATTGAAATACTGAACAAAGCTCGGGAAATGGGAGCCCGGCCCGAGTCTCCTCAGCGGGCGGTGGAAGCCTTGAAGATTATCGCCGGGATAAAGGAACAAATAACCGTGCTGGCCTACCCGGAGGAGATGGGAGCCAATGAATGCCTTAAGGCCGGTCTGAGTCCGGAAGTTATAGGAAATATCAAAAGCGGCGCCACCAGTCCCGAAGATACCATGGAAGCTGCCCGCCAAATGGCCGACCGGGAGGTTGACCTGATCTTATTTGCCGGCGGAGACGGAACGGCGCGTAATATCTATACGGCCATAGGCTCTGGGATTCCGGTGTTGGGGATTCCGGCGGGGGTAAAGATCCATTCCGCCGTCTATGCCATCAACCCCCGCAGCGCAGGAGAAGTGGCCCGTCTTTACCTGCAGAACCAGGTGCTTGATTTGCGCGAAGCAGAAGTAATGGATATTGATGAAGAGGCTTTCCGGGAAGGTCGGGTCAATGCCCGGCTTTACGGCTATCTTAAGGTACCGGTGGAACGAAGGGTACAGAGCGTGAAATCAGGCGCCCGTTCCGAACAGGCTGAAGTAGAGGGTATGGCAGCAGATATAATCAACAATATGGAGGCGGATACCATCTATATAATCGGGCCCGGCACCACCACCCGCAGTATCATGGACCAATTGGGTTTAAAAAACACTTTGCTGGGAGTGGATGTGGTCCTCAACCGGGAATTGGCAGCCAATGATGTGGGTGAAGACCAGCTTTTTAAATTGGTTGACCGGCACCAGGGCGGAAGCAGGATTGTAGTCACGGCTATAGGGGGACAGGGACATGTTTTTGGGCGTGGCAATCAACAGATAAGTCCACGGGTGATCAGGCGGGTAGGGAAAAATAATATTATCGTGGCAGCCAGTCGGGATAAATTGGTAGCTCTGCAGCCTCATCCCTTACTGGTTGATACCGGCGACCCTGATCTGGATCAGGAATTAAGCGGTTATGTACGAGTGGTCACCGGATGGGAAGATAGTATTATGTACCGGGTAAGCAATGATGCTGATTGATGAAACCTTGATTTCAGGTTTTCGCCATTAGTTTTACCAAGCTAAACCGGCATATCTGTATTATTTTACAGTATTGAAGGAGTGATATTACTTGGCAAGAGGTTTGGAACTTTTTCAACAGAGCGCAGTAGGTTTTACCCGGCAAATAAGCCCTTATGATACCCTGGTCTACTCCACCGTCAATCCGGGTCTGATGTACGCTCTGGTTTACCTGATGTGGGCTCCGTTTCTGTATCCGGGCGCACATATGCCCTGGGCCATACTGACGGTAGCACAGATGTTTATTATCGCAGGTCTTTACTGGCTGCTTTCCGTAGCCATGCCCCGGCAGGGGGGAGAATACATCTATATCAGCCGTATCCTGCATCCGGCTTTGGGGCTGATGTCCAGCTTTATGATATCTTTTACTGCTATATCCTGGACCGGCGTATGTTCCGACTGGGCTCTGAAATACGCTCTGGTAGAATTTTTCGCTTCCATGGGTATCGTCAGCGGGAATCAGGCCTGGTTCCAGTGGGCATCAATGTTGAACGCGCCCAATGTGCGGGCCGTACTGGGCACCATCATGATATTCGTCATCTGGATAGTGTTCTACAAAGGCAGCCGGGCGATGATGAAAATGTCCTGGATGGCTTTGATCGGTACCGGTATTGGAGCCTTAACCTTTATCATTGCAGCGCTCATCGCTGACCCCGGTACCTTTGCGGCTAATTTCACCCGCCTTACCGGCCTGAACTACAACGATGTCATACCCCTGGCCGTTGAAGCCGGGCACCCAACCAGATTCCTTTTTGGGACCACTTTGATGGCCGGTTCTACTTATATCATTCTTAACACTTTAGGAGCTACCTTCGGCGCCAACCTGGCCGGGGAGGTTCGCAGCGTGCAAAAATCGCAACTGCTGGCCATGTTTGGCTCATTGGCGCTCTTAATGGGTGCCTGGGCCATATTCTACGGCTTAAGCTATAAAATTTTCGGCAGCCTGTGGACCAATGCCCTGATGTACCTGGCGGGAACCGGAAATTCGGCTTATCCCTTTGGTCAGTATGAACCCTTTGCAACCATACTGCTGGGAATTCTAACCCAGAGTCCAATATTTATTTTTCTGATCGCCATAGCCTTTTTCATGGCTACTTATGGCTCCTGTGCCGGAATGAGTTTCGGCCCCAGCCGCAATATCTATGCCTGGGGATTCGACCGCCTGGTACCGGCAAAGGTAGCGGAGATAGATCCCAAATCGGGATCCCCGGTCATTGCTTCCACCATTGCGCTGGTGGTGGCGGAGCTCTTCCTGTTGCTGGACGTTTATGTACCAGCCTGGACCGCCTATATCGGCTATACTATTTTCACCTGGTTTTTAGCCTGGATCTTACTGGGCATATCCGGCATAGTATTTCCTTACCGCAGAAAACTCCTGTTTGATTCGGCTCCTCCGGTGGTGCGGGGACGGTTTCTGGGATTACCGGTGGTGACCTGGCTGGGTATTCTGACCACTATCATCAGCGTTTCCATCTGTTCTTACCTGCTGATACCCTTCTTCAAGGGGGATATGCCCTATACCATGATAGTGATGTCTATTATACTGCTGATTTTGCCGTTGATAATATACTATCTATCCAAGGCCTCCTATAATAGACAGGGCATAAATATAGATATTCAGTTTTTGGAAATACCTTCGGACTAGGTCAAACTTAAAATTAAGGAGTGAACCGTCTTGAAGATTTTTTACGCAAGCGATACCCATGCGGCAGAGAGCACGTTCCGCAAGTTTACCAATGCCGGGCCGTTTTACCAAGCGGATATGGTTATATACGGAGGAGACTTTGTGGGTAAAGCGGTAGTCCCCATAATAAAAACCAAAGAGGGATTTTACGAGGCTACCTACTATGGATCGACCGTAAAAATCAAAGATGAAAGGGAACTTCCCGATTTACAGAAGACTCTCCGCGACGCCGGCTTTTACTGGGTGATACTCAGCGAGGAGGAAATAGACCGGATTGAAGAAAGCGATGTAGAGCGTATTACCAAGGAACTGCAGATTAAGCAGATGGAAGAATGGACCCGGCTCATGGATGAGCGTTTTAAAAAGAATAACATTCCCTGTGTGGTGACGCCCGGCAATGACGATCCGTTTTACATTGATGAACAACTGAATAAGATGGAATATGTTAAAAATGGTGACGGCAAAGTCGTAGAAGTGAACGGACTGGAGATACTGTCCCTGAGCTATGGTCACCCTACGATTTTTAAGTATCCCCGGGATATCAGTGAAGAGGAACTGACTCAGAAAATTGATAGCCTGGCTTCCCAGGTCAAAAATATGGACCGGTGTATTTTTAATATTCATGTTCCTCCCCGGGATACCGATTTGGATCAGGATACCATTTATGATGAAGATCTTAATCCGATTCTGGATGGTGATTCACTGGCTACCGGTTCGGTAGGCAGCGAAGCCGTAGCTGAAGCTATTAAAAAGTACCAGCCTATATTAAGCTTGCACGGGCATGTGCATCCCAGTCGCGGTATCAGCAAGATAGGCCGAACCGTCTGTGTAAACCCGGGCAGTAATTACGACGAAATTCAGCTGCGCGGTTGCTTAATTAATATTGACGGCAAAGGCAATGTGGATACTCCTACTTTAACCTCCGGTTAGGCACTATTCCTATTAAACCCGCCACCGCAGGACTGGCGGGTTTAAGCGTCCCTATAAAAACTGCAGGCGGCGCCGATTTTTATATTTTATATTTTTGCGGAAACATATAGATAAATCTGTGTTAACCTGTAGTTAATGAAATAGGAAGGTGAAGTTCAATGTTAATTATAAGCGATGATCAGGTAGTCTATAGTATGAGTCCCAAGAATTTTCCGGTGGCAGAGGTTAATCCCGGCGAAACCTTGGTGTTTATAACCAAAGATTGCTTCAGTAATCAGATAAGAAGCGAAAAAGACTTGTTTGAATCGGTAGGATGGGCTACTATCAACCCGGCTACCGGCCCGGTTGCCATAAAGGATGCTGAACCGGGTGATACTCTGGCAGTTCATATCCAGGATATTGTGATCGCCGAGCAGGGGTGTATGGTAACCGTACCGAAAATGGGGGCGGCCGGTGATATAATAAAGGTCAGCGAAACCAAGATTATACCTATCCAAGATGGCGAGGCCCGGTTCAGTGATAAAATATCAATTCCGGTGGCCCCCATGATTGGCGTTATCGGAACTGCACCCGAAAAAGAGGATATTCCCTGCGGCACTCCGGGACGCCATGGGGGCAATATGGATACCCGTTTGATAAAAAAGGGCAATACAGTTTATCTGCCCGTCTTCGTTGACGGTGGTCTCTTGGCGATAGGGGATCTGCATGCGGTAATGGGGGATGGCGAAGTTTCAGTTACCGGTCTGGAGATACCCGGAAAAGTAACGGTAAAAGTCGACCTTATAAAAGCCCAATGCGAATCTTGGCCGGTGCTGGAAAGCGACGATTACTGGTATGTTATAGCTTCAGGGGAAGACCTGGATGCCGCCGCCGACCTGGCTTTGAAGGCCATGCTGGAATTCCTGGGTAAAAGAACCGATATAAGCCTTAATGATAGAATTTCACTGCTGAGTGCTTGCGGCAATATGGAAATCAGCCAAATTGTAGACCCTTTAAAAACCATCCGTTTAGGCATAAGCAAAACCATCATGAAAAATTACGACCTCAAGTTTTGAATTAACATGCCATGGCCCGCAAGGCGGTACCCATAGGGCATACCCATAGGGCACAGGCAGGCAGGCAAGCAACCAAGTATGAACTAGTAGGCTAGTTATAGCGTGGAGTTTGGATGCGTAAATATTCCGTCGCCAAGACTCCGCCCGGGCAACACCAACTGCTGGTCTCGCGTCTGCAGGGGGACGTTCCAATTCGAGTCCGTGCTCAGTGCCACTCTCGCACCCGTAATAGCTCCTGCATATTTATGCATCCAAACAAAATGGTTGTACTTCAGACACGCTTATTTGGCATTAATTAAAGAAAACAGTTCAGCCCGGGTTTCCGAACGGGTTTCAAACAGGCCGCGCACGGCTGAAGTCACTGTGGTTGAGCCCGGCTTTTTAATCCCCCGCATGGTCATGCACATATGTTCGGCTTCAATAACTACGCCTACCCCAAAAGGTTTCAGGGTTTCATTGATGCAGTCCGCTATTTGCGAAGTTAATCTTTCCTGCAACTGGGGGCGGCGGGCATAAGTTTCAGCTACCCGGGCCAGTTTGCTGATCCCCACCACTTTGCCTCCCCGGGGGATATAGGCTACATGGGCCTTGCCATAGAAGGGAAGCAGATGGTGCTCGCAAAGCGAATAGATAGGTATATCCTTTACCAGGACCAGTTCATCATGGAATTCAGTGAAAGATACCTGCAGAAACTCACGCGGTTCGACATTGACTCCGGCAAAAATCTCTTCATACATATTGGCCACCCGGCGCGGCGTTCCCTGCAGTCCTTCCCGCTTTACATCCTCGCCGATAGCTTCCAGTATTAATGTAACTGCTTGCTCGATTTTCTCTTTATCCAGTTTGTTCTTGTTCATAATTAAGCCTCCGTTCAAAGCAATGATAGCATAGAAACAGATTTTTTTGACTCTGTCGGGCAATAAGTCCATATATCTATAATGCCTAAACTATCTTTTTCTATCAAAAGGGGGAAAAAACTGTTATGTTGAATAATAAGCCATAAACAAGGAATCATAAAATAATATTTTAACATGAAAAGTAAAACCATGTAACTTTTCGTGTTAGAATTTAGTATAAATTCTAAAGAGGTAATAAATTGAGACTGGCAAAATATTTGGCCGAGGCAGGCATTGCTTCCAGGCGTAAGGCTGAGGAATTGATCATTCAAGGCCGGGTCAGGGTAAATGGGGTACCGGTATGGGAAAAGGGATGCACTATCGTACCCGGTGAGGACCAGGTCGAATTTGACGACCGTCTTATTGAAAAAGAAGAAAGCGTATACATATTGCTTAATAAGCCTGCCGGCTATATCAGCAGCGTCCATGATCCTCAGGGCCGGCCTACGGTATTGACTATCTTAAAGGGAGTAAGCCAGCGGGTTTATCCGGTAGGAAGACTGGACTATGATACCGAGGGTATTTTACTTCTCAGCAATGATGGGGATTTTTCCAATCTGATGATGCATCCCCGCTATGAAATGAGCAAAACCTATCAGGCGCTGGTGCGGGGAATTCCCGGGGAAAATGCTCTGACCATGCTGCGCCAGGGCCTGGAACTGGAAGATGGCCGCACTGCACCTGCAGAGGTGAGGGTTTTACATGAATATAAAGATAAGGCCAGACTGGAAATAAAAATCCATGAAGGCAGAAAGCGACAGGTGAAAAGAATGTGTGCGGCGGCGGGACACCCGCTGCTCAAACTAAAAAGAACCGCTATAGAAAACTTGACTCTGCATGGGGTCGCCCCAGGTGAGTATCGCTTTTTAACTCCCGAAGAGGTACGAAGCTTAAAAAATAAGGCTTTACGCCAGCGGAGGCAGAGGTAATGCCGCTGATTTTTACAGCTAATGGCAAAGGAGTTATTGATGGTTGATGGACAATATCAGATGGGCGGCAATGGGGCGCATAGCCGGCTGGCATAAAAAATTGGAAGCCCTGGAATGCAGCTGCAATAACGCTGTTTTACTTATTTTCACCGGCGACAATGGCATCAGTCATGAACATACCGGCAGCTACCCACCTATGCAGTCAGCCCTTATAGTAAAGGAGCACCTTGAAGGCAGGTCGCCCACGGCCAGGCTGCTCAAGCAGATGGGCAGCAGCGAAATAATTATTGATGTGGGTTTGGCAAATCCGGTAGATGATGCTTGCATAATAGATTACAATATTCGCAGAGGGAGCAGGAACTTTCTGTATGAAGACGCTTTACAGGAAGCCGAAGTTCTGAGGGCGCTGCAGGCAGGCGCCCGGCTGTGGGATGAAATGGTGGTCTCGAATTTTGATATAATATTAATAGGTGAAATCGGAATTTCAGACACCCTTTGTGCGGCAGCCATTGCCAGTTCCGTGACCGGCATAAATCCTATCCATCTGACCGGGAAAGGTTCCGGGGATAGTAAAGTAATAGAGAAAAAAGTCGATATTATATCCAGAGCGATGGCATTACGAAAGCCTCAGCCGGACAGTGTAACCGATATCCTGATGAGGTTTGGCGGGCTGGAAATAGCGGCTCTAACCGGATTTATCACCCGGGTCAGGGAAAAAAGAATCCCAATCATACTGGATGGGTATGTTACTGCGGTAGCGGCCTTGCTGGCCAGCTGCTTTGATTCTTCTTTAGGGGAATACCTGCTGGTACCCAGTCTATCCAATCAGACGGGGCACGGTCTTATAATAGAACGGCTGGGCCTGGAATTCCTGTTTGATATGGATATTGATTATGGGGAAGGGTTGGCGGCAGTTCTGGGGCTCCATCTGGCCCGGCTTATAAAAAGCGCTTGGCCGGATAATAAATAAAAAATGATGGGGGAGGAACCATTGAACGGCTTAAGATTAAAGGTACGCTTTGATTACATGGGCAGGGCAAAATCCGGAAAAAAATTCTTCGGCGGCAAGGGTATTGAACAGGTGGCTGAAGAAACGAGACAGCATAAAGTTTCACAGATGCGCAATATACCCACTCAAGGAATACATATTGAAGATATTGATATGAGCCAGGAAATATACTCGGTGATTGATGAAATCACCGGCAGAGAGATATGCTATGCCCCGGTTATTATCGTGTTGGGCGCAGACTCACTGGAAGACGTGATACGTTTTATAATGAAAGAGGAATTCCGTACCGTGGAGATACTTCAGCCTGACCAGCTCACATTTTCGAAACTGGAAATGGAGCGCTTACTGCTTAGGGTAAATGAGCAGCTTATCAGCTATCGTCATTATCTGGAGCGCAAGATTGATAACTGGAAATAGGTATGAGGGAGGGGTCGGTAAAATGGGAAAAATCAGTATTGAAGCCATTGTGGAAGCAGTAAACGATCTGCCGGCATTGCCCCAGGTGGTGGTTCAGGTAATAAAGCTTACTGAAGACCCCGATTCCACCGCCCAGGACATCAACCGGGTATTAAGCCAGGATCAGGCTATAACCGCCCGGGTTCTGAAAATGGCCAACTCTGCCTTTTACGGTTTCCCCCGTCGGATTGGAAGTATTACCGATGCCATTGTGCTGCTGGGCTTTCGCACCCTGCGCAGTATTGTTATGGCGGCTTCGGTGAGCGACATACTGGTTCAGGAAATGCCGGGCTATGCTCTGGAATATGGAGAACTGTGGCGCCATTCGCAATGTACTGCCATGGCCGCCCGCCTTATTGCCCGCAAATCTAAATTCGCTCTCCTGGATCTGGCCTATACCGCTGCTCTGCTGCACGACATCGGCAAGGTGATCCTTAACGGCACCATGCAGGAGGCCTACCGTGAGGTGGTAGCCAAGGTGACGGATGACAACATTTCTTTTATCAACGCCGAAGATGAAATATTAGGATTCAACCATGCCCAGGTAGGGGCCCGGGTGGCAGAAAAATGGAACCTCCCCCCGGAAACGGTTGAAGCCATTCAACTCCACCATAGTCCGGATGAGGCTAAAGTTAATCGGCGTCTTACCGCCATAGTTCATCTGGCCGATGCAGTTTGCGTAGCTATGGGAATCGGTGTGGGAATAGACGGAATGCTCTACCCCATGTCAGGAGAAGCTATGCAATTGCTGGGCTTGGATGAGATAGAGATTGAAAACATTATTTCCGAATTAATAGACGTCTTTAGTGACCAACAGATTTTTGAAATAAAGTAATTCTTCCTCAACCATATAAGCATCATTTGGAGGTCAACTCCCGCTGATGCCCGGTGAGGCTATAGTCACCGTCGCCGAAAGTTATGGAAAAATCACCTTAATACTTGCCTTACAGCCATGCCGGCTGGCTATTACCTTTCGAGCTTTTTAACTTTAATTCCTAATAACTTAATAAATTAAATCCAGCCTGAAAGTAAACCTGGTATGAGAAACAGGCTGTAACCTATTTCAAGCCAATGAATAAACGGATAATCTCTCCGGCAGGGGCATAAGATAGAGGAGAAACTACTCCCGGAGGAGATGATTGCTTTCAAAAGCTTTATAAATAGAGTGGAAAAATACCTTATACGAATTATCGTTCTGAGTCTGCTGGTGATTGTGGTGGTGCAGGGGATAATGACCCATGATCCTTTACGGCTGTACTTGAGCTGGAGTGAAAGGATGGAAGGGCAAGTGGTGGAGTATCCTGTGGCCGGAGATGCAGCGGAAAGCACCGGGGACAAGCAGCAGATCAATGTCCTGAAAGCTCAATCCCCTCAAGCCGGGATGATATTAACCATTGAAGACTTCTCCTCTTTGCCGCGAACTATCGTACTGGTTAATGGCAATGAAAAGGCCCGGTTCCAGAACAAGGAGGTAAAACTTCTGCTGCAAGCCGGAGATGTGCTGGAGATAGATTCCCGTGCCTATAGCTTCCCGGTTGAGTATAAAATAGAAAATACCTCCTCTAATCTGTCTTTCCCTGAAAGAGGTACTGTGTATACAGCTAATCAAGGCATAGTAATGCTGGGCAAAATTATAGTAAAATAAAGCTATAGTCTATAAAAAGGTGGAATCGGTGATGGAAGTAGGCAGTAAAATAGTTGCTACGGCTGCAATAAAGATGGCGCTTACCTCAACCCGGCAGGAAGAAAGTCATTTAAAAAAGCTATTGTTGGAGGAGCAGGCTGTAAAGGCAGTTGCGGTTGATTATGGCGGAGAATTCATCAGTTCGGTGGGAAAAATCGTGGAGCGGGCGGTAGTGGCAGCTAAAAGGGAAGGGGTTATCAAAGACAGCCATCCTGACGAAGGCGCGGTAGCCGGTGCCGCCCGGGAAGCTATTGCGCAGATTATGCCCAAAGCCCTGGGTTTGAATGTAGGAGGCAAAATTGGCATCGCCCGCCATCACGACCATGTGAGTGTGGCCATATTTATGGGTATCGGCCTTTTGCACCTGGATGAAGTCGCTATCGGTCTGGGCCATCGGGCAGTAGCTTAATAATTATTATCAATGGTGGATTGAATATGATGATGAGAGGAATTCGGGGAGCCACAACGGTAAAAGAGGACAGCGTGGAGGAGATTTTGCAGGCGACGCGGGAATTGCTGCAACTGATGCAAGCGGAGAATGGCTTTGCCATCAATGATGTTGCCAGCGCTCTTTTTACGGTAACCTCCGACCTGCGGTCAGTTTTCCCGGCCGCAGCCGCCCGGTCTATTGGTTGGGACAAGGTGCCTTTGCTGTGTTTTCAGGAAATTGAGGTACCTGGTTCCCTTCACCACTGTATCCGGGTGCTGTTGCATGTGAATACCGGCAAAAGCCAGCAGGAAATAAAGCATATCTACCTCAAAGAAGCCCGCAGTCTCAGACAGGATCTTATAGAAGGCAATTGATGATTCTACTGCCAGTTTAACGACGGCTATATCACGTCTGACAGCTTATAAGCCAACCCGGATTTTTGACAGCGGAATTAAAAAAAATATAATGGTGATTGCAATATAGGATAGGGTGGTATACTATATTTATATGAAAACCAGCGGATAATAATAAGGGGGTGATCCCATGGATGAGATACAGAATTCCTGTTCCGGCTGTCAGGAGGACCCGGAGAATGGCAAACGGCTCAGTCATCATAATGAGAAAACCATCCGCGAACTGGTCAATAGGATGAACCGGATTGAAGGGCAGGTGCGCGGCATTAAAGGCATGATTGAGCGGCATGTATATTGCGATGATATTCTGAACCAGATTGCCTCCGCTCAATCCGCTCTATATGGAGTTGCCAAGCTATTGCTGGAGAAACATATGAAGTCTTGCGTTATGGAACAGCTTCAGGCCGGTGACGAAGAAGTTATTGATGAAGTGGTAAAAACTATCTTTAAACTGATTAAATAGGGTGCCGATATAATTAGCTGCTGGCATCCGGTGGGAGAGATAGCTATGGCGGATACGACAAAAAATATGGAAATCCCCGTATACGGTATGTCTTGCGAACATTGTGTACGGCGGGTAAGCGAAGCTCTGGAAAAACTGCCGGGGGTGGCAGAGGTGCAGGTGTCTTTAGCTGACCAACGGGCTTGGCTGACCCTTGACCCGACCCAGGTGGGGGTAGATGACCTAAACCAGGCCATTGCAGAAGCGGGGTATTCGACCCGACCTGTTCCTGATGAGAACGGAGATGAACTTCCCGCAGCAGGCGGCCTGGTTCCGGATAGGGAACCAAACCCCGAGACGGGGGAAAAAGAACAGTTTAAAGTAAGCGGAATGACCTGCGGCAACTGTGCCTTGACTATTGAGAAGAAGCTTAAAGGAACTCCCGGAGTCACGATGGCCGCTGTCAATTTTGCCAACGAGACGGTTACAGTTGAGTATGATCCCGGAACGATTAATATCAGCGACATTTTCGGGAAAGTCAGGGATGCGGGCTATATTCCCCTGGAGAGCCGGGATGAAAATGAGAACGATCTTGATGCGCTGCGACAGCGCAACTGGGTCATCTTCAGCGCTGTTCTTTCCTTACCTATTATGCCTCTTATGTATCTCCCCATGTCCAGACCGGTGATGTATACGATTTTTGCTCTGGCTACCGTAGTGCAGTTTACAGCGGGCTGGATCTTTTACCGCGGCGCTTACCACGCCTTGAAAAACCGCTCCGCCAATATGGACGTCCTGGTAGCCATGGGAATTACGGCTTCTTATGGCTATAGTGTGATGACGGCCCTTAATATGTGGTTCCCCGGTCTTTTCTTTGAAGGTCCGACCTTTTTCGATACCTCGGCATTGCTGATTACTTTTGTACGTTTCGGGAAATATCTGGAGGCTAAAGCGAAGGGGAGGGCCGGTCAGGCCCTAAAACGCCTGCTGGAACTTCAAGCCGATAAGGCGCGTCTGCTGGTCAATGGGGAAGAAAGAGAAGTCGCTGCGGCCGACCTTAAAATCGGCGATGTGGTTCTGGTCAAACCCGGAGAAAGAATACCGATGGATGGGGAAATCATTGCGGGAGAGGCCAGCATCGACGAAGCCATGCTGACCGGGGAGTCTATTCCAGTCGACAAGGGCGTCGGTGACCCGGTGGTCGGAGCTACCATTAATCGTTCCGGCAGCATTAAGGTCAGAACCACCAGGACGGGTAAAGACACAGTGCTTTCCGGTATTATCAAGATGGTGGAAGAAGCCCAGGGGGTTAAACCGCCTATCCAGCGCCTGGCCGATCTCATTGCCAACTATTTTGTCCCTGCGGTGGTAACCCTGGCTTTGATCACTTTCTTTATCTGGTATGGGGCCCTGCACAGCACTTTTGTTTTTGCCTTTACGGCAGCCATCGCGGTTCTGGTGATCGCTTGTCCCTGTGCTCTGGGGCTGGCTACCCCGACGGCGATTATGGTGGGCAGTGGCGTCGGCCTTAACCGCGGCCTCCTTTTCAAATCGGCGGCGGTGCTGGAAGCTGTTTCCGGCATTCAGGCCATCGGTTTTGACAAGACCGGGACGCTCACCAAAGGCGCTCCCGAGGTTACCGATATCATAGCGGCTGCCCCTTATCAGGAAAAAGACCTCCTGCAAATAGCGGCCGCCGGGGAAAATCCCTCCATACATCCCCTGGCCCAGGCGATTACGGCTCGGGCACGTAAGGAGAATTTAGAAATAGCCGAAGTCGAAGACTATCACGAGGAGAGCGGTCACGGAATAGCCTGTTCCTACCGGGGAAAAAGCTTGCTGATCGGCAATATGAAACACATGCAGAATTATGGAGTTGATCTTGACGATATTGGGCAAGATTTCCAACGCCTGGCGGGAGAGGGAAAAACAACCATGCTGGTCGCCCTTGACGGCCGCGGCATCGGCTTAATTGCTTTGGCCGACGTCCTTAAAGAGAGCACCAGGGAAGCGGTCCGGCGATTGCACGGACTGGGACTGAAAACTTTCATGGTCACCGGGGATAATAAAAAAGTAGCTCAGGTTGTGGGGGAAGAAGTCGGTATTGACGAAATAAATGCCGAGATTCTTCCGCAGGATAAGATCAATATTGTCCAAAAGTATCAGGAACAGGGGCTGAAAGTGGCTATGGTGGGCGATGGGATCAACGATGCTCCTGCCCTGGCCCAGGCTGATATAGGGATTGCTATCGGCTCCGGAACCGATGTGGCGAAGGAAACCGGCGATATCATTTTAGTGCGCAATGACCTGTTGGATGTGGAAAGGGCCATCCGGCTCGGAAGAAAAACATTGGGTAAAATAAAGCAAAACCTTTTTTGGGCCCTGATTTATAACGTGATTGGAATTCCGGTGGCGGCCGGCGTTCTTTACCCATTGACCGGAGAACTCCTACCGCCGGAATGGGCCGGACTGGCCATGGCCTTTTCCTCGGTTTCGGTGGTAACTAATTCTTTATTCCTCAATGGGTATGGCAAGAAATTGATGGACTGAGCCGGTCTTTGAAGGGCGGCTCCGGTGCAGCTTGAGAAAGCACAGACGAATTTTGGCAAGGGAGGTGAAAATAATGAGTGAAACGATTCTTAAGATCGAAGGCATGACCTGCAATCATTGCAAAATGGCGGTGGAAAAGGCCCTGCAGGGAGTAGCTGGTGTAGCCGGGGCTAAAGTGGATCTGGACAAAAAAGAAGCCGTAGTTGCCGGTTCGCCGGAACGGGCGGCTCTGGTGCAAGCCGTTGGCAAGGCCGGATTCAAGGTGGTGGATTAAGACCTGCCCTTATTGGGGATTATCCCGAAATTTTCAAGCACGACCTCTTTACTTTATGCGGGTATGTGCGGAAAATTCGGGATAATCTCTCGTTGATTGTATTTGTAGTGGCTCTCTCCCCTCTCCCCCTCCCCGGTCGACTGACCCCGAAAAATACCGCCTTATTTTACATTGTTTTGGACTTTACACAAACTTCGGGACACACCCCAAACTTCGGAACACACCCGGCCGTTGATTGATCACAGTAAAAACTATTGGCAACTTTTCCTATTCTGTATCAGTTGGTAACCAATCTTGTCTCCGTCGTATATATTGAATATGCCACGATATTTTATCTCCAGATTAAATTGCTAAAGGAGTGGTCAAATGCCGGATTCATGTCCGATCTGCAATTCCAACAAGATCGTTCTTTTTCAGCGCTATCCTGTCTTCACCCTCGTGGAATGCCAGGATTGCGGGCTGCTTTTTCAGGAAAACCTTGCCCCCGGTGCTGCCCGCCTTACTGAGTTAAGCGCCCAAACTTACAACGCGGATTGGGTAACAATGCGTGACACGTATTTACGGAGCACTTTTCTGGAACATGCGGCATTTTACATGCTGCTGTTAAATATATTTGCTTCGCCCAAAAGCCGGCTCCTGGAGATTGGGTCAGGCACGGGAGAATTCCTTTATTTGGCGCAGGCGGCGGGATGGAATGCTGTTGGCCTGGAACCATCCGCTCCGTCCTGTGCTTATGCCCGCCAAAAATACGGGCTTGACCTGCGAAACAGCTTTTGGACTCCTGCTTTGTTCCAACAAGATCCGGCTGATCAAGAATCATCATTTGATGTGGTTGTCTTTTGGCACTTGTTGGAGCACATGACCGATCCTCTTCAGTTTCTGAAGGAAATCAAAGCTGTTTTAAAGCCCGGGGGGCTCGTGTTATGCTGTGTTCCCAACAGGTATTCCCTGACCAACGACGTTTATGGCAAAAACTCCCCCCTTTATCTGGAAACCGACCATTTTTTTCATTACACTGAAAAAAGCCTTGCCCTCCTGATGCAGCAAGCTTCCTTCAATGTGCTAAGTCTCTTTTGCCGTCAGGAGCCGAACCGGCATGCCAGTGACCTCAAGGCCGGCCAGGAGCGTTTTCATACCTCCAATCTGACTTTTCAGGAAACCATGGCGCTTATGGTCAATTATCAGGCCAATTTCCGAGGTCATGAACTTTTTTGCGCCGCCCGTTATACTTCTCCTGAAAGTAGGCGTGAATAACATAAGGCCGCACGGGACTCCTTATGGAATCCATGCGGCCTTATTTGCCTGAGCTAATCCTGCCTGACAGATGCCGCTTTTTTAGTAAGTTTCCGAGCATTATCTTCTTGCGAGCACCGGCCTATGCCTATTTGTCCTCTCTTCGCTTCTTCCTTTCTTCCTTTTTTTTCTTCTTCTTTGCTTGCTCCTTTTCCTTTTTCAATCTCGAGGCACTCTTAATTTTGCTCGGGTCAACATCTAGTTCTTCCAGTCTCTCAGCAGCTTCCGCAACCCGCCCTTTAAGGGTTCTCTTTCGGTCAGTCTTTCGTTTTTGCCCTTTCTGATGCTTGTCTGCTTTACTTCCCGCAGTGATCTTTTTTCCCTTTCCATGTCCGCTACTGTCCTTTTTCTTCAGATGCCCCATTTCAAACTTGAATTTGCGGATAGCCTTTTGCCGCTCGGCTTCTTTTCGGTTAGTTTGTTTCTCGCTAAGCTCCTCGCCCGTTTCTTCTTCTCCGCTTCCGCTGCTCTCTTCCTCTTCCTCCTCTTCGCTTCCGCTGCTCTCTTTCTCTTTCTCTTCCTCTTCTTCGCTTCCGCTGCTCTCTTCTTTTTCTTTCTTTTTTTCCTCTTCTTCTTCGCCATTATTCATTTTTTGAATTACTTCTGCTCCGCCTGCTGCTTTATAGCTATCTTGGGCGATACTGCCAAACCCCAGGATTTCTGCATTTTCGCCTTCTTTTAAGGATTGTCTGCCTTTCTCGCTGGCCTCATTTTCCAAGCCCGGTTCATCGTTCACCGCTGCGCCTTTCGTCTGAACCGTAGGCTGAACCTGCTGCCGGGCTTGCTGAACCACATGCCAGGCTTCATGGGGCAAGTGTCTTTCCTGGCCGGCTGCCACATGTATATCCTTACCCTGGGTATAGGCCAGAGCTCCCAGTTGTGCCGGCTTGTCCGAATTATAATGAACCCTCACCTCGCTCATATCAATTCCAGATAGTCGCTCGACACCCGCCTTCAAAGTATCCGGCAATCCGGTATTATTTTCCGCCTGCATTTGAACCGGCTCTGCTCCCAAACCCTGCATGCTCGGTACAGTAGGCGGCAGAAAGTCTCCTGGTTTAGATTCCCGCTTCACTGAGGATGAGGGTTGCACCAAGCTCAGATTCTGCATCAGCTGGCAGACTGCCCGATTGCCGATGGTATTCTGAAGCTGCATTATATCGGAGCTTGTTAAAGAACCGGGACAAATACTTGCTCTTTGGATTATTTCAGATGGATGATTATCTGTGAGCAAAGAACCCTGTTGGGCCTGGTTTGAACTGGTCGAGAAGCTGGTATCTTGAAGTTGCGCTCCTAATCTTTCCTGTTCTGACATAAAGCACCTCCCTCGTTGTTTTATGTTATATTATATTACATTTATGACAATCGGCAATAAGATTATTAATCACAATCAGCAGTTAACCCCTTTCAACAAAATAATAAAGAGGTTGTTCTCCAATCCGCTTTTGGATTGAGGACAGCCCCTTCAATGCGATTTCCCCCATTATTCCCGGTCTGCTGCCGGGCTTGGTTTACGGTAACTGAGTTGATAAACATCAGGTCGGCGGTGCTGCAGCAGAGGCAGTTCCTGGCGGATCTGCCGCAGCAGCTTGAAATCCAGGTCGGCATATACGATATCCTCTGCTTCCCCAGTCTCAGCCACGATTCTGCCCCAGGGGTCAACCACCATGGAATGGCCCCAGACCTGATAAGAGGCTTTGAGATTACGGGCTGGTGATGCCGCGATTACATAGCATTGGTTATCGACCGCCCGGCTGCGCATCAGCATATCCCAGTGGGCCTGACCGGTGGCGGCGGTAAAAGCTGCCGGTATGACCAGCAATTCGGCGCCTTCCAATACCATGGCCCGGCTGAGCTCGGTAAAGCGGCAATCATAACATATCATTAATCCGAAACACAGCTTATTATGTCTGACAACAGTAATTGTATCTCCGGCATGCAGGGTGTCCGATTCCCTTACGGCAACCTTACCCGGCAGGTCAATGTCGAATAAATGTATTTTGCGATGGCGGGTCAGCAAGTTTCCGGCTTCATCAAAAACAAAACTGCTGTTATAAAGCTTGCCCGAGATATCCTGCTCTATGATGGAACCTCCTATCAAAATCATTCTCTTTTCCCGGGCCAGGCGGGACAGCAGTTCGGTGCTGGGGCCCGGATAGGGTTCGGCATAATCAGGAAATAGAGCAGTCTGATAAGGGGAATTAAATACTTCAGGTAAAACCACCATTTCCGCTTCCTGCCGGCAGGCCTCTATTATCATAGCTTGAGCTTTATCAAGATTGTTCTTTTTATCATCAGTCACCGGCATCTGAATAATGGCCACTCTAAACTTATGCATATTTTCCTCCTCGTATAAAGCAGCTTGTCTCCTGATGATAATATAACATAAAATATTTACAGGGAATGAAAATGATGATTCAGGGTTGTGGAGGATATTAATGATGCAATCATTTAAGATGGCTTCCCGGGAAAACCGGGAGAACAGTACCCGGATCCAGATAAATACTGCGGCCCGCAAGATTACCGTGGGGGAGGGCTACTGTACGATTATTGCCGGACCCTGTGCCGTGGAATGCGAGGAGTCCTATATTGATATGGCCGTATTCCTTCAGGCGGCAGGTGCTCATATATTGAGAGGCGGGCTGTTTAAACCGCGTACTTCGCCTTATTCTTTTAAAGGTCTGGGCCGCCCGGGAATAGATATCATAAAAGAAGCCCGGCAGATAACGGGATTGCCGGTTGCTACCGAAATAATGGATGTCCGTGACCTGGATATCTTATATGATAATATTGATATATTACAGGTAGGCAGCAGGAATATGCAGAACTTTTCCCTCCTGGAAGAACTGAGCAGATTGGACAAACCCATATTGCTCAAGCGAGGCCTTTCCGCCACCATTGAGGAATGGTTGCTGGCGGCGGAATATATTCTGAACGGGGGCAATGAAAAAGTCATCCTCTGTGAGCGGGGAATCAGAACTTTTGAGCCCTATACCCGCAATACCGTTGACATTGGTGCGGTACCTTTAATCAAGCACCTTTCCCATCTGCCGATAATTGTAGACCCCAGTCATGCTACCGGAAAGTGGCATATGGTAACCCCGATAGCCAAGGCGGCAATAGCTGCCGGGGCTGACGGAGTAATGGTAGAAGTACATGAAAACCCTGATCAGGCCCTGTCTGATGGCAAGCAATCACTTACGCCCGAAAACTTCCGCGGAATGTTAAAACAGGTTGCCGACATAGCTCACCTGGAAGGCAAGATAGTTATTTAAAAATAATGTCCGGATAAATAGACACCTGTAAAGATAGTAAAACAGTTTTATTTTTCATTTACATATGGGGTTAATGAAAAAATATGGAATTTTCATAATGGTTTCACTCCAACAAATAATTTGGGGATGAAACCATTATTATTTTTTACCCTTGCAGCAGTGGCCTTTGAAGTGACTAAGCTGCCTGAAAATTCAAATATTGAAATGAAAAACAGAATAACGGATTAAAGCCGGCAGGCGGTCAAATCAATAGGCAGGTGCGAATAATTCTAATTTAAAATCGGGTGGCACAATAATTGCTTATTAATTTTATAAGCAAGATAACATCAATCCAACGAGATACTATGATCGCCAGGGAAATGGATGTTATAAAAACAGAAATTTTGCATTTGCGAGGAGGAATAGCATTGCTAGATAAACGAATGACCCTAAAAGAGGCAGTGAGCAAGTATGTTTTTGACGGCTGTTCCATGAACATAGCCAGTATATGCGCCCGCGAACCATTGGCCGTCGCTCATGAGATTATAAGGCAAGGCCGCAAAAATATTACTTATATTACTGATACCACAACCGATCCCGTGGAGCTGCTGGTGGCAGCCGGCTGTTTCAACCGTATTGAAGCGGCGTATATTTGGATCGGAGTAGTGGGGCAGGGGTACAATATTCGCCGCGCGGTAGAGCAAGGCATTCCCAATCATATCGAAATGATCCCTTATTCGAACTACAGTGCCGGGCTTCGTTTGATGGCCGGAGCCATGGGACTCCCATTTATGCCCACCAAATCGCTTCTGGGCAGTGATATTATAAAGTATAATCCGGACATAAAGGTCATCGACGATCCTTACGGGACTGGCCCCATAGCCCTGGTACCCGCCGCTACGCCTGACGTAACCTTTATCCATGTGCAACGGGCTGATATGGCCGGTAACTGCCAAATATGGGGTATGCTGGGTAATGATGAACATGCTGCCAAGGCCTCCAAAAACGTTGTCATCACCTGTGAAGAGATCGTACCCACCTCGGAGATCCGTAAAATCCCCAATATGACAACAATTCCCGAATATGCCGTATCGGCAGTTGTGGAACTGCCCTTTGGCTGCCATCCGTTATCAGTTACCGGATACTATTGGATGGATAATCCCTTCCGCCAGGAATTCATTAAGGCTTCCAAAAGCCGGGAAGGTATTTTACAGTGGCTGGATGAATGGGTTTATAAGATCGACAATCATGAACAATATCTGGACAAAGTGGGACGTGAACGTTTGGCCAAACTTCAGGAAATGGAACAGGACAACTGCATGATACCGGAAATTACTGCGAAAACGGGGGAGGGAAGATTATAATGAAATACGCTGAAAAATACTCAGCCTCGGAAATGATGGCCGCGGTTTGTGCCAAACAAATTCGGAATGATGACGTAGCCTTTGTCGGGGTGGGCATCCCGCTCATGGCAGGTGCGGTTGCGGCCGCCACCCACGCGCCGGATGTAATTCTGGCCTATGAAGGTGGCGGCGTTGGGTCGAAGACCCGCCGGATGCCCTGGACCATATCGGATAGTCCCACCACCGATAATGCACTGGTGGCAGGTTCGATGAACCAGATTTTCAGCGACTTGCAGCGCGGGTTTGTTACGGTGGGAATTATAGGCGGAGCGGAATGTGATAAATTCGGCAATCTGAATACCACAACAATATTCGGCGAGAACGGCGACTATCATCACCCCCAGGTCAGGCTGCCGGGGAGCGGCGGAGCGAACGACATTGCCTCTTCCGCTCCGCGCACGGTCATTGTCATGCGGCTGCAGAAGGGCAAGTTTGTGGAAAAAATTGATTTTAACACCAGTCCCGGGCACTTGACCGGTTATGATTCCAGGAAAAAGGCGGGTCTGCTGGGAGGGGGGCCGGTTGCGGTAGTGACTGACCGGGGTTTGTTTAAATTCGATGAGGAAAGCAAAGAAATGTACTTGGACTCTATTTATCCGGGAGAGACCGTGGAAGCGATCAAAGAACTGATTGACTGGGATTTAAAAGTATCCCCGCGGTTAACGGTGCTGGAACCTCCCACAGAGGAACAAATCAAAATTATGAATGAACTGGATCCTCTGGGTACGGTCTTAGGGACCAAGTCAATGAAAGGCGGCGTAGAGCCCTTCGAGGATTATTATCAAGCGCTCAAAAAGAGCTACTCCGCAATTAAGCTGGTTCTGTAACAACAACATGGTCTCAGCGGCTTGGCAGGAGGGAAAGATGTTGAAGATAAGCAATAATTAAAGAAGTGAGCAGAGTAGCAGAGAAAGCAAATAGCCAGGCCGGCCAGAGAGATCATTTTCATAAAAACACCCATTCCGC
>DHCD01000023.1:4303-7368 GCA_002398105.1 Syntrophomonas sp. UBA4911 | reverse complement strand
CTCCTGGCCTTTCTGACCGCCTTTCTCATGTCTTCAATATATATCCGGGGCAAGGCCGCGTCACCGGCGCGGCTTGACATATCCAATCTGGTACTGTAACCGCACTCAGAACGATAATAAGTCTCCACCGCCGGGGTAGCGCTTCCCAGCAACAGAAGAGCTCTGCTCCGGCGGGCTCTCTCCCGGGCAACGTCACGGGCATGATAGCGCGGCTGTTGTTCCTGCTTATAAGTATATTCCTGCTCCTCATCCATAATAATCAGACCAATGTCAGGCAGGGGAGCAAAAATTGCTGAACGGGTACCCATTACCAGATTTACCTGCCCATTTTTTATACGTTTCCATTCCTCATATCTTTCCCCCGGTGACATTTTACTGTGCAGAACGGCCATTTCCGGTATGCGATCGGTGAACAGCTCCAGCAGGTGACGGGTCAATGCGATCTCAGGTATGAGCATTATCACTTTTCTGCCCCGCTCTATACAGCTTAAGGCCGCTCTTATATATACCTCGGTTTTTCCGCTTCCGGTAACTCCGTAAAGGAGCAGCTCCTGTTCCGGGGCCAAAGCCAGGGCATGGTCAATGGCGGCCAGCACCCGCCTCTGTTCCTGGTTTAAACATGGTATCCGGGGTTCCCGGGCCGGACCCAAGGGGGCTCTTTGCACGTATCCCTGGCGCAAGAGCGATTTGATACTGGAAGCGGGGGCTATTGCAGCCATCTGTTTACCGGAGAGCGACTGCCGCTCCAGCAGCAGCTGCATTACCTGGGCCTGACGGGGAGCCCGGCGTTCTAAAAGCGACAGCTGCTTTTCATTGAAAGCATCACCGGGTACATAGGTATATTCACCCCGGCTTTCCCGGTAATCAAGGTAAGCGCCGCTTATATAGAGCAGACCTCTGGCTTGCAGAAAGGCCAGTTCGTCAGCTGAAACATATCGCAAAGCTTCCCGGTAACTCATGCAGCCACGTTCAGCCAGGGTTTCCAGCCAAGCCGTCTGATTATTCACACTGTCCTCGGCCAGGTATTGAGACCAGCCTTCCCCTTCCATCTGCGCCACCACTACCCGGCCGCTTTTTTTACTGAGCTTGCGGGGAATCATAGTGTTGATGGCAAGGGATAGCGGACACATGCAGGTCTCGGCCAACCAGCAGGCCAGTTCGTAAAGATCTTCGGTAAGCACCGCATCACGATCCAATAGCGATAAAATCGGTTTAGTATCCATATCCGGCGCCGGGGCGTCGGCATCAATTATAAAGCCCTCGGTCTTTTTTCTTCCCAGTTCCACCAACACTCGTTTGCCAAACTCTATGGCATCGGTTAATTTCGGGGGTACATGATAAGTAAAATAATTATCCGCAGTTCTTACCGGCAAATTGACCAGGACCCGGGCATATCTCACTTTTCTCTCTCCCCCTCATACATTTTTCCCCAACCGGGACATAAAGGCGGGATATCCCGCCTTTAATTGCTTCTTCGCTATTGATTTATAAACCTTGCTGCTTTTTTACAGTCCCGCCTCTATCCGTATGGCTTCGGCCCGATCCGTCTTTTCCCAACTGAAATCAGGGTCCTGACGGCCAAAATGGCCGTAAGCTGCGGTTTTCCTGTATATCGGTCTTCTTAAGTCGAGATCCCGGATAATGGCTGCCGGACGCAGATCAAAATTATGGTTAATTAACTCAATAATCCTGTCATCACTCAGTTTACCTGTGCCAAAGGTATCCACCCGGACCGAAAGAGGTTTAGCCACCCCGATGGCATAGGCCACCTGGATTTCGCAGCGGTCGGCAACCCCTGCGGCTACCAGATTTTTAGCTACATAACGGGCAGCGTATGATGCTGAACGATCAACTTTGGTGGGGTCTTTTCCGGAAAAGGCTCCCCCGCCGTGCCGGGCCATGCCGCCATATGTATCAACAATAATCTTTCGGCCGGTTAAGCCGCAGTCCCCCTGAGGCCCGCCCACCACAAACCTGCCGGTGGGGTTTATAAAATAACGGGTCGAGCTATCCAGCATATTCCCCGGAATACTGGTCTGGATAACCTGCTCAATTATGCCCCCTTCCAGGGTGGCCCGGTCGATATCGGGATGATGCTGGGTGGAGACCACTATGCTGTCGACTCTTACCGGCCTGTTATTCTCATACTCTACGGTAACCTGAGTCTTGCCGTCAGGACGGAGATAATCCAGAAGTCCGCTTTTACGCACTTGAGCCAGGCGATAGGCCATTTTGTGAGCCAGATATATGGGCATAGGCATCAGGGCATCGGTTTCATTGCTGGCATACCCGAACATCATTCCCTGGTCGCCGGCTCCTATAGCCTGCAATTCTGTTTCTGACATCTCTCCCTTTTTAGCTTCGTAAGCCTGGTCCACTCCCAGGGCAATATCACCGGATTGTTCGTCCAACGAGGTAAGGATCGCACAGGTTTCACAGTCAAAGCCGTATTTGGCCCTGGTGTAGCCTATTTCTTTTATAGTATTGCGTACCAGACGCGGTATATCCACATAGCAATGGGTAGTTATTTCACCCGAAACCAGCACTAAGCCAGTAGTCACCATAGTTTCACAGGCTACCCGGCCCATAGGGTCTTGTTCCAGAATAGCATCAAGTACCGCATCAGAAATCTGATCGGCTATCTTGTCCGGATGGCCTTCAGTAACCGACTCCGAGGTAAACAGATTTCTTGCCATGCCCTCAACTCCTTGTGTTTTATTTACAGCAGTGCAGCCACCTTGTCCAATATGGCTGCGGCCACATCCTGTTTGCTCATCTTGGGTAAAGATTCTATCTCGCCGCTGCGGCTGATAAAGGTCACTATATTGGTGTCACTGGCGAAACCGGCGCCTTCCATGGTAACATCATTGGCAACAATAAAATCCAGATTTTTATTTTCTAATTTCTTTTTGGCATTGGCGATTATATTTTCAGTTTCAGCGGCAAAGCCAACCATAATTTGACGGGCCGTTTTGTTCTGGCCCATGGTTTTTAAAATATCCGGGGTCCCCACCAGAGTAAGGGTTAATTCTTCGGATTGGTTATCCGCCTTTTTTAACTTTTGC
>DHCD01000023.1:3294-4052 GCA_002398105.1 Syntrophomonas sp. UBA4911 | reverse complement strand
GGCTGATACTTCAGCATAGCCCTGCACATTTCATCAGCTCCCCAGACGGGAACAAACTTGACTCCCGCCGGCGGTTCCAACGGTGAATGCCCGCATACCAGAATAACATCGGCCCCGCGGTTAAGTGCATTTTCGGCTATGGCCAGGCCCATTTTCCCCGTTCCCCGGTTGGCAATAAACCGAACCGGGTCAATATCCTCACAGGTGGTCCCGGCATTAACCAGGAGCCGTTTGCCGCGTAAATCCTGGATGGGATACAGCATCTTCCTGATTTCATTATATATGCTGTCTATTTCCGGCAGCCTTCCCTGGCCGGTTACGCCGCAGGCCAGAACTCCGCTGTCCGGCTCCATGACTTTATAGCCGTATTGTTTCAGTTTTTTGATATTATCCTGAACCGCCTGATTCTTGTACATATTATGATTCATGGCCGGGACTACCAGCAAAGGCGAAGTATTGGCCAGGACAACCGTAGAAAGGAGGTCATCCGCAATACCGTGAGCGGCTTTGGCAATAAAATTGGCGGTAGCGGGGGCGACCACCAGCATGTCCAGCTGGTCTGCAACCCCCACATGCTGAACTTTCCATTCCCGGGGATTATCCCAGAGGTCTACCAGCACTTCACGTCCGGAAAGGGTCCTGAAGGTTAAGGGGGTAATAAATTCTGTAGCGGCTGCAGTCATTAAAACTATAACCTCAATGCCGTCTTTTTTTAATCTGCTTACCAGTTCGGCCATTTTATAGGCGGCAATGCCCCC
>DHCD01000023.1:0-3001 GCA_002398105.1 Syntrophomonas sp. UBA4911 | reverse complement strand
GAAAGGCGGTAGTCCTCATCATTTTTCTTGTTTTCGGAAAGCTTGCGCGCCCTGCGGGCAACTGCGACTACTACCGCGTATTTGCTATTCGCCACTCCCATTAAATCCTTGGTTGAAGGAGGAATCAATCATATCACACCCCATATTCAAATTCTTGATTTTACAGCGTTCCGCAATAATAATAGAACTCACCGTATCCACCGCCGTGTCCAAGTCCTGATTCAATACCCGGTAATCATAATGCTTTATTTGTTCCATCTCCCATTTGCAGGCGGCCAAACGCACTTCTATACTCTCAGCCGTATCTTTTCCCCGGGTTATCAGGCGGCAGGCAAGTTCTTCCAGGCTCGGAGGAGCTATAAATATAAATATCCCTTCCGGCATTTTCTTCTTTACCTGAAGGGCTCCCTGAATATCAATTTCGAGCAGCACATCTTTACCCTGATTGATATTCTGGTCTACAAATTGACGCGGAGTACCATAGAAATTGTTATATACCTGGGCCCACTCCAATAATAAGTCGCGGTCTATTAACTGCTTAAAGGAAGATGCATCTAAAAAAAAATAATCCCTGCCGTCTACTTCTCCTGTACGCGGTTTCCGGGTGGTAGCCGAAATAGATAATTGCACCCCATTTATTTTCCTGAGCGCAGCCTCTCTTATGGTTCCTTTTCCCACACCGGAAGGACCAGATATTACAAAAAGGATACCTTTGCGGGTCATCCGATTACCAGCTTTCGTATATTAAACATCATCACCAGAGTCTTTTGAAGTTAAACGATTGGCTACGGTTTCAGGCTGAACGGCAGACAAAATTACATGAGCACTGTCAGATATGATAACCGCCCTGGTTCTGCGGCCATAAGTAGCATCTATCAATACTCCCTTTTCCCTGGCTTCCTGAATAATCCTTTTAATCGGCGCTGATTCGGGGCTGACAATAGCCACTATCCTGTTGGCGGCGACTATATTCCCAAAGCCAATATTCACTAATTTAATATCCATAAAATACCGGATTAACCGGGTTCACCTCCTGTTATTCAATATTTTGCAATTGCTCCCTGATTTTCTCCAGCTCGGCTTTCACATCGACCACTGTCCGATTCATTTCCAGATCATTGGCCTTGGAGGCTATCGTATTAATTTCACGAAACATCTCCTGCACCAGAAAATCAGATTTACGGCCTACGGCATCTTGAGCCTGCATCAATTCTTCCAGATGTTGGCTATGGCTCTTAAGTCTTACAATTTCCTCGGTCACATTGGCTTTTTCAGCCATAAGGGCTATCTCCTGCAGCAGCCTTGATTCATCGGGCAGATCCTGCTCCATAAACTCAGCTATCCGGCCTTTCAGGCGCTCGCCATATTCGCGGCTGACTTCCGGCGACCGGGCCTCCAGTCGTTCCACCATCTCTGCAATCAGCCGGTTCCGGGCCCGGATATCCTCAGCCAGGTTAGCCCCTTCTTTTATCCGCATATCCACCAGGCATTCCACCGCCTGATCCACCGATTGCTTAAGCACGGCCCAGACTGTTTCCAAATCTTCTTCTTCGTCTTCCAGGCTAAATACCTCAGGCAGACGGAAAAGGTCAATTACGCGAATTTCCTGGGAAATATTCAGTTTTTCCGCTATTTCTCTCAAATATTTATAATAAGCTATCGCCAAATCTTTGTCAACCTTGATATTTCTTCTCGATTCTCCGGTTTTCTCGATATTAAGGTTGATTTCCAACCTGCCCCGGCTGATATATTTTCTCAGTTCTTCTTTAATCCGTTCCTCCAACGAGCTGTAACGCCTGGATATGCGAATGAAGGGGTCAAAATAACGATGGTTGACCCCCTTGATTTCGCAATTGACCTGATAGCCCATTGCATCCGCCTGTCCCCGGCCAAAACCGGTCATGCTTTTTACCATGCTTGCAATCTACCTTTCTTAACGCCTGTTTATTGCCGCCTCTGCCGGGAATAGATTAACCGTTGAATTTAAGGCTATTCCCATATACTTTCCTAATATATATCTGGTACAATCATTACCCTGGTGGCCTGCCTCCAATATATAGCTGCCGTAAAAGTCCTGCTAATGATTAATTTTACCATATTCAAAACCTGAAAGGAAAAGTCTCTGCCCAATATAGCGAATAAATTTACCCAGCAGCCTAAAACCGCTTATAAGCAGAATCAGCAGCCATTGCCAGCCGTCAAGGGGCACGGTCTTAAAAATATTTTGCAGAACCGGCCAGTATACAGTCAGGAGCTGCATGACCACTGAGCAGAGTACTGCCCCAACCAGGAAATGGTTGGTAAAAAACCCCAGCTCAAAGGGTGAAAATTTTTCGGAACGGCACTCAAAGACGTAGAATAGTTGTGCCAATACCAGGGTAGTTAACGCCATGGTGCGGGCCAGGCTTAGATCCTGCACCCCCTGCATGCGGCTGACGGTCATGCCGACGGTAAAAGCCAGCAGGGTGACAACGGCGATGTATATTCCCCGCCCCAGTATGATCTTCCCCAGCCCCCGGGCAAATATGTCCTCATCCCGAGGCCGCGGTTTCCTTTGCATTATGCCCGGTTCCGGCGGTTCCAGGCCCAGGGCCATAGCCGGCAACCCGTCCGTGACCAGGTTTATCCACAGAATCTGAATCGGCAGTAACGGAAGCGGCATACCCAGCAATGAAGCCATGAACATTACCAGAACTTCGCCTATGTTGCATCCCAGCAGGTAGCGGATAAATTTCCTTATATTATCATATATCGCCCGTCCTTCATAAACCGCATTAACAATGGTGGAGAAATTATCATCGGCCAGAATCATGGCTGAGGCCTCACGGCTGACTTCAGTACCGGTAATCCCCATAGCCACGCCGATGTCCGCCGCTTTTAACGCCGGGGCGTCATTAACCCCGTCGCCGGTCATAGCCACAACATGGCCCTGCTTTTTGAATACCTTCACGATCCGATTCTTATGCTGAGGCGATACCCGGGCGAATACCCGTTTTTTTAT
>DHCD01000061.1 GCA_002398105.1 Syntrophomonas sp. UBA4911 | reverse complement strand
CTGACCCAACGGAGGAGGAAATAAAACAGGCTATTTCAGGTAATTTGTGCCGCTGCACAGGCTATGTAAAGATCGTTGAAGCCGTTCTGTTGGCTGCAAAATTACTGCGTACAGCAGAAAGGAGTGGGCAATAATGGCAAAAAAATACGTTGGACAAGGTATACCCATGTTAAACGCAGTAGAAAAGGTTACGGGAACTATGTGTTTTGGCGCTGATTTTACTCTTCCGGGGGTTCTTTATGGAAAGATCTTGCGCAGCCCTATTTCCCATGGCCGTATTGTAAAAATAGATACCAGTGAGGCGCGTCGCTTACCCGGAGTAGCTGCGGTTATTGCCGGCCCGGAATTAGATCTTCCTTTATTTACAGCCAGAGGGCAGAGAATCGACGATGATCGTGTTATGGTAAAAGATAAAGTTCACTATGTGGGTGATGAGATAGCGGCTGTGGCCGCTGTAGACGAGGAGACTGCACTCGAGGCCATAAAATTAATCGAGGTTGAATACAGTGAGCTTCCTGCGCTATTTTCCCCGGAGGAAGCGATGCAACCCGGCGCTCCTAAGATACACGACCATCTGCCATCAAATGTTGCGGATCATATTGAATATCAGATAGGCGATGTGGAAAAGGCATTTGCAGAATCTGACATAATTGTGGAAGACGAATTTTATACCGGCATGGTTCATCAGGCTTATCTGGAACCCCAGTCTGTTGTCGCCCAATGGGAATGTACGGGAAAAGTAATCATTTGGGCGCCAGTGCAAGTCCCGCAATCGTTAAGATACTCTTATGCCCGTGCCCTTGGTATAAAGCCGGAACAGATCAGAATAATCCAATGTAATGTGGGCGGTGGATTTGGCGCTAAACAAGAATGTAAAATTCATCCTATTGCCGCATTGCTCTCAAAATATTCCGGACAACCGGTTAAAATAGTGAATACCCGCGAAGAAGAGTTTATGGCCACTTTTCCCCGCATGCCTATGAGAATCCATATGAAGATAGGAGCTACCAAAGATGGAACTCTTTTAGCTAAAGAGAGCAGGTTTATAGGAGATAACGGCGCTTATACCAACTATGGAATCGGCATCATGGTTAGTGCAATCACCAGGCACGACAACCTTTATCGAATAAAAAATATTAAAACTACTTCTGATTTAGTCTATACCAATAAACCGGCTACAAACGCTTTTCGCGGGTTTGGCAACCCCCAAAGTCACTTTGCTTTTGAATCCTTGTTAGACATTCTGGCCAATAAGCTAAACATGGATCCGGCTGAGTTGAGGCTGAAAAATGCTACCCAAACAGGAGACGTTACCCCATACGGATGGAAGATAGGAAGCTGTGGCTTAAGTGAATGCATTGAGAAAGCCACCGCCAAAGCAGATTGGCAGCGAAAAAGACAAGAAAAAAAGGCGGGAGAAGTTGTCCGGGGCATAGGCCTGGCTTGCTGCCTGCATGTATCCGGCAATCGTACTTTTCTGCCTTTTTTTGACGGGGCAGCAGCTTTTTTGCGCATTGATGAAGAAGGCCAGGTTACTATTCAGGTGGGAGAACCGGATATCGGTCAGGGTTCTAAAACGGTATTGGCTCAGATGGCGGCAGATGAATTAGGGATTACTCCCGATCAGATAACTGTTATCAATGTAGACACTTCCTCTTCGCCCCACGGCCTGGGTACCTTTGGTGACAGGGTCACCACCCTGGCTGGCAATGCCGTGAAAGATGCGGCGGTAAAAGCAAGGGAAGTTATAATCAAGTATGCCGCAGAAAAACTAAATGTACCCAAGGAAGAACTTGAAATCGAAGACGGGCTTATAAAGGTCAGGGGTAAGTCTGATCTCAGAGTAGCATTTAAAGATATCTCCCAGATAGCATCATATGACCGGGGAGGCGGAACGATACAGGTGACAGGAACTTTTGTCCCCCAGGATGTCGCCGTGGTTGATCCTCAAACCAAACACGGCAATGTATCCTGCGCTTATCCTTTTGTTGCCCAAGTGGCAGAGGTAGAAGTTAATAAGACCACAGGTGAGGTAAAAGTTATTTATTTATCAGCGGCGCACGACCTGGGCAAGGTTATTAATCCTTTGTTGGCAGAAGGACAGATTCAGGGAGCTGTAGCCCAGGGAATTGGTTTTGCCTTATTTGAGGATTTAAAGTTGGAAAATGGCAGCACAGAAAGTAATTTCCGCAAATACCGTATTGCCAAAGCCACAGATATGCCTAAGATTGACACTATTTTCGTTGAAACCGACGACCCTAATGGTCCATATGGAGCCAAGGGTCTTGCAGAGCCTGCCCTTACCCCCATAGCTCCTGCTATAGCCAATGCAATTTATAATGCTGTGGGGATAAGATTAAAAGAATTACCTATGACACCGGAAAAAGTGCTGGCAGCCCTTAAGGCAGAAAACAACTAGGGCTAGTTTCTATATACCCTTGACATATAGGCCTTTCAAAGGTATATTATAAATAATGATAATTTAGTTTTGCTGTATTTTCACATGGTAAAGAGCTTACCCCTCTTTATGGAAATGGAAAAACCCCAGCAACTTTAATCTTTCTTGGGAAAGGTGATGTTGCTGGGGTTATTGTTTTTTTATAGTCTCTGGAATAAAAGAAGAATTTAAAGGTTGGAATGGCAAGGGGGAATTATAAAGACAAGAAAATAAAAGTTTCCTGCAACAGTAAGAGGGAAATATTTAGGGTGGGTCGGGCAAAGCGCTTTCTTACCTAACCCGGAATTCCGCTAGACGACTATTTAGAAGGAGGGACAGATATTGTACTGGGAAAATTATTATTTACCTGAAACAGTTGATGAAGTCCTTAAGCATCTAAAGGACAGCAATGGAAATACCCGCATAATGGCAGGCGGAACCGACCTCATGATCCTGGTGAGGAAAGGTATGGTTAAAACCCAGGGAATTATTGATATTGGAAATATTAAGGAGCTTAAGTACATCAGAGAAGAAGGAAAATATATTAAAATCGGCGCCCTTACTACACATTCGCAGTTGGCCGAATCAGCATTATTAAAAAAGAAAGCCAGGGTACTTGCTCTGGCTGCGGGTTGTGTAGGTTCACCCCAGATCAGAAACGCCGGCACCATAGGCGGCAATATCGTGAACGCCCATTCTGCGGCAGATACTGCTATTGCGCTGACTGCTTTAAATGCACAGGCCAGGATCAAAGGACCGGAAGGTGAGAAGGAAAAGCCGCTTTCGGAATTGTACACGGGAGTCGGTAAATCTTTTGTGGATCCTACCAAAGAAATCATTACTGAATTTGTTTTTGAAACTCCGGGTGAAAATGAATCTACTGCTTTTATGCGTCATGCAAAAAGGAAGGCTCTGGCCCTGCCGATACTCAATTTAGGCGTTTGGCTGAAAACCAACAGCGGTAAAAACATTCTTGAGGACGTACGTATTGCAGTAGGACCAATGGATTATAAACCTCTAAGGGCTGTGGAAACCGAAAATATGCTTAAAGGCCAGCCTCTTACCGAAAAGACCCTTAAATCAGCTCAGGAGACAATTATCAAAGAGATAAAACCCCGGGATAGTTTTCAGGGGAGAGCTGCTTATAAAACAGACATGGTCAAGGTATTTCTGGCACGTGCTATTGTTGAGGCTGTCGGCGACTTAGGAGGTAGGATTGATGGTTAAGAAAACAATAAACTTAAATGTTAACGGTAAGCAATATGAACTGGAAGTTGAACCGGATATAAAACTGGTTGATTTGATTAGAGAAAAGATAGGCTTAACCGGAACCAAGATAGGGTGTAATAATGGCGAATGCGGAGCTTGTACCATCCTGTTGGAAGGCGAGCCAGTGGCCTCTTGCATGATGCCGGCCTTTAAAGCTCACGGTAAAAATATAATTACGGTGGAAGGATTAGGAACTGCCCAAAATCTTCATCCTCTGCAGAAAGCATTTTTGGCTTACGGTGCTGTCCAGTGTGGATTCTGTACACCGGGCATGCTGATGAGCGCCAAGGCATTATTGGATAAAAACCTCACTCCAACAGAACAGGATATCAGACAATCTATTTCAGGAAATCTCTGCCGATGCACCGGATATAAGAAAATTGTTGATGCCATCCTGGCCGCTGCAGCAGAATTGAGAGGAGAACATGAGGTAAAATGGCCGGTAACAACAGGTGAGGATGTTGTTGGCTCATCTGTAACAAGAGTTGACGGTATTCCAAAAGTGACTGGTGAATCCAAGTTTGCCAATGATTATTATTTCCCTAATATGGCTTATGCCCAAGCGCTTCGCAGCGCTCATCCCCATGCTCTGATTAAAAACATTGACATTGAAAAAGCTCAGGCTCTTGCCGGCGTTTTGGGTGTGTATACCAGCAAGGACATTCCCGGCCCTAACATAGTCGGTATTATGCCCCATATAAAAGACACACCCGTATTGGCAGGTGATAAAGTTCGTCACTATGGTGATGCTGTAGCTTTGGTGGTGGCAGAAAGCGCTGAGATCGCTGAAGAAGCTTTAAGAATGATCAATGTGGACTATGAACCGCTGCCAGGGGTTTTTTCAGTGGAAGACGCAATTAAAGAGGATGCCCCCAAGGTGCATGAAGGGGGAAATATGCTTTTACACAGAAAAATGTACCGGGGCGATATCGAAAAAGGGTTTAGTGAAGCCGCTGTAATCGTTGAGGATAACTTTAAAACCCGAATGAACGAACACGCTTATATAGAGCCTGAAGCAGGCGTCGCTCTATACGAGGGTGGAATATTAAAGGTTTACACTATAACCCAGGGAGCGCATTACCATCGTGGGGAAATTGCCGTAAACCTCAAACTCCCCGTGAGTAAGGTAAGAGTTATACAGACAACGACCGGCGGCGGATTTGGAGGGAAAATCGACGTTTCTCTGCAGGTTCTTGTTGCACTGGCGGCTTTTAAGACCGGAAGGCCGGTAAAAATGGCTTATTCCAGGGAAGAGTCCATGATTACCTCCACCAAAAGGCATCCCTATTATATGCACTATAAGATCGGCGCACGCAGTGATGGAAAGCTCACCGCCGTCCAAGCGGAGATCTATGGAGATACGGGAGCTTACGGCTCTCATGGACCGGGAGTTTTAACCAGAACAGCAGCTTCTATCGTGGGCCCTTACGAAGTGGACAATCTGAAAGTCGATGCTTATTGCGTCTATACTAATAATCCTGTTGCCGGAGCCATGCGGGCTTTTGGTTCACCCCAGGCCTCCATCGCCTATGAAGCTTTGATGGATGAATTGGCCCAAAAACTTGGAATCTCTGCCGTAGAAATACGCAGGATCAATGGATACAAAAAAGGTTCTGTAATTCCTACCGGTCAGGTACTAACTGATGGCGTAGGTTTCATGGAAACTTTTGAGCGTGTTGTGGAAAAAAGCGGATTTAACAGATAAAGTAAGGAAGTGATAAAATGAAATTGCGCGGGAAAGGTATTGCGTGCTTTTTTTACGGTATGGGTAATACAGGTAAACCAAACCCTGCCAGTGCCTATGTAGAGCTGATGCAGGATGGTTCTGCCAACATCTTTTGCGGAGTTGCCGATATTGGCCAGGGTTCAAGCACAGTAATGACGCAAATCGCTGCTCAGGAATTAGGAATTCCCTTTGAGATGGTTACTATGACTAGCGCAGATACCGGGGTAACACCTGAAGCAGGCGTAACTTCCGCCTGCCGGCAAACCTTTATTTCGGGAAATGCAGTGCGCCTGGCGGCCAAGGACGCTAAAGAGCAATTATTTGCTGAAGCTGCCAAAATTCTATCGGCCGGCACGGAAAAACTTGCTGCCCAAAATGGATATATATATGTAGAAAATTATCCTGAAAGGAAAACTACAGTCGGAGAAGTTGTCGCTAAACTTTATAAAGCGGGCAAGGTTGTTATCGGAAGGGCAAGCTTTAATCCCCCCATTGTCCCCTTGGATGATGAAACCGGCCAGGGAGTCCCCTATGGGGTTTACACCTACGGCACAATGGTGTCAGAGGTGGAGGTCGATACTGAGACCGGACAAGTAAATGTGTTAAAAATAACTGCCGCCCAGGATGCCGGAAAAGCAATCAACCCTTTGAATGTAGAAGGACAAATTGAAGGCGGCATTGCTATTGGGTTAGGTTTTTGCCTGTCCGAGGAAATCTTTTTGGAAAAAGGTTTGATTAAGAATCCGAATTTCAATGAGTATTTACTGCCAACAGCCCTTGACATGCCTGATATTGATCCTATTATTGTTGAATGTCCCGAACCTATAGGTCCTTTTGGAGCCAATGGTGTAGGTGAGCCTTCCAATGTGCCTGTAGCAGCTTCTATTTTAAATGCCATAGCTGATGCGGTGGGATGCAGGGTTAAAGAGCTTCCCTGCACTGCTGAAAGACTTTTTAATGTACTACAGCAAGGCGGTAATTAAACAAATATGTTTTTAAAGCCTTAACTCCATTATAAAATGAAGGCCCGGCGGCAGTATTTTCAGCAATAAACACCCAAGACTCCCGTTTCCGGGCTTTCAATATTTCTTTTCACTTAATCTCGAGTAATGTAACATATTGTAGTATAATAATTTTAAATTAATTCACTGGCGGCTTGAGCTCCATACTCCAGGGTAACCACTCTATTATCTGTAATATAAGTTGCATGGGAGGCTTTAAAAGTGAAAGGAAACACACACCTTTTCAGTGGGCATGCCGTGCTGCCAAAAGGCATACCTATGCGGGAGCAGCTTGATAGAACGACAGCTCTGCTAGAGGTGGATTTAGAGAAGCATACAATTGTTAATGCATCTTTTATTACCGTACTTCCACACACCGGCGATTTTTTGGCTTCTATTGCACAAGGGTATGATCTCTCCCAGGGGATAGAGCCCTTAATCAAAGAAATTGAGAACCGTGCTCATCTTAATAGCATCCGCGCTTTTTGTAAAGCCATAATGATTGCCTATGAGCATTATCAGGCATATATAGAGGATAAAGATTAAAGGCTGTTAAAGAAGTGTGCAGAGCGTCCTGATCCGGCTGTCCTGCACAGTTTGTGATAAACTCCAAATATTTCGCGGGCTATCCTTTAAGTCAGCCCACCCCAATTTGACCATTGTCTTATCTTTTGTTATAATCACTTATGCAATATGCGCCCGTAGCTCAGTGGATAGAGCACCGGCCTCCGGAGCCGGGTGCGGAGGTTCGATTCCTCTCGGGCGTACCATGAAAGAATTCGATTTATTGGCACTTTATAAAATTATTAAAGTGTCAATTTTTTATTGCCAATGTTCCACTTTTCTTGTTGACATCTGCAAAAGCCAGATCATCTTGATGCTATCCGGGCTGACGATGCTGCCGGCTTAAGACCGAAAGTAATAACCCGCTCAGGCAGATGGCAGCGGTGATGCGATATAACCAGGCGTTGGCGGCAACATAGGCAGCTCCGTAAGACAGGACAGATGCTTTACTGCTGAGAATCAGGGTGAAAATAGTGACTGAGGCAGCAATCCCCAGAGCAAAAGCAAAATTCCTTACCGTGGCGATAAATCCTCCGGCATAGCCCGCTTTATCTCTGGGTATGGATCCCAGTATGGAACTGTTATTGGGGGAACCGAAGCTTCCCATCCCTACCCCCAACAAGAGCAGGCCGGCTGCTATGCGGATAAGATCATAATGACCATTTAAGGTGGACAGCATAAAATGCCCGCCGCTCATTAGCAGAAAAGCGAAAGAGGTCAGGCGGGTAGCGCCCACCCGATCAGAAAGATTACCGGCCAGAGGCGCGGTTATAGCCATGGACACCGGGGTAATGGTCATCATTAAACCGGAAGCAGCCGGGGAGAGCTGCAATAGTTTTTCCATATAAAAGGGCGTTAGAAAAATAGCTGCGGTCTGGGTAGCATATGAGGCAAAGGACATGATGTTGCCGTAAATAAACGGCTTTACCCGGAAAAGCTCCATATCCAGCAGGGGGTAAGGATGTTTTCTCTCTACCAGATAAAATATCAGCAGGCAGATCAGGCCCAGAGAGACGAGATCAAGATTTATGGCCTGTTCTGCGGATAGGCCTAATAACAACATGGCGGCAGCCAGGGCAAAAAGCAGGTTGCCCCAGAGATCGAATTTAAAATGTTCCTCTTTCCTGGAATCACCGGGTAAAAATTTTGCGGCCAGGATAAATCCGACCAGCCCGATGGGGATATTTAAAAGAAATATTGCCGGCCAGGAGAACTTGGCTACCAGCAGGCCACCGATACTGGGACCGCTGAGATTGCCTATGCCAACTATACTGCCGGTTATTCCCAGAGCTTTCCCCCGTTCCTGGGCGGGAAAGATATTGGACACTATACCGATGCCGGTTGCCATCATCATGCTGGCGCCTACTCCCTGGAATATTCTTGCGCTTACCAGCAGATGCAGAGAAGGGGAAAAGCTGCACAGCAGAGAACCTACGGTAAAGATAAGAAACCCGTAAGTATATATCTTGCTGCTCCCCCTCTGATCCCCCAGTCGGCCAAAGAAAAGCAGAGTGGCGGTAATGACCAGCATATAAGCAGTTGCTACCCACTGCACTCCCTGCATGGAAACCGACATATCATCAGCAATGGTAGGATTGGCAATGTTCAGGATACTTCCATCCAGAGTGGACATGAAGATACCGATACATATCACTATTAAGACCTGCCACTTCTGTTCCAGCTTTATCATTCAGCTATCCTCGCACGTAATATGATAGTAAAATGCTTCTCTTAAATAATTATGTCAAAGATTCCAGTACATACATCTCAATATAGGTATTCGGCAAGGTGCGGAAAACACCTGGTTATTGGCAGGGGGAATAATGCGTTAATATTCGGGCTTGACCGTGACCAAAGAATTGTAATCCCTTAAGGCCGGAATATGAGAGGGGATGAACAGGCATGGAGGTTAATCTGAATTATATGCAGTTGCTGCTGCTGGCAGCCTTGGCGGAAAGTGTTGGGGAAACGCTTAAAATGGCATGGGTGCCCCTTTTTATTCCATTTGCCGGTCCTGTATTCACCAGAATCATTGCTTCCCGGGGAGCAAATTTTCTGCATGATTTATTTAAGATTGCGGAATGGATTAAGCTTAAAAGCAAGGCCTGGCTTATTTTAAAGGCACCCGGATAACCGAATCGGCCAGGCAGCGGATGGCTTTTTCGGCCTCAGCCAGAGTAGTCCCTTCAGTTCCCACTTCAAAAAGCAGAGCGGTAGGGTACAAATCCTGGTTATAGTCGCCCCGTCCCAAGAAAATTCCCCGCATCAGACCGGGGTGGATTTCGTCACTTTTAGCCTTGAGCCGTTTGGCATAATTCAGATTGGCTTGCATATTGGGATTAGAGCGCCCGACCACAATCATCACCCGCCCGGCCGGCACTCCATTTACCAGAGTCAGGTAAGCTTCCCGGGGGGCTGAATCGCGGTGAAGGTCGAAAGAGGCGTCAGGGGATTCTTTCAGCAGCTGCAAAGCAGTTCGGCGCGAGCGGTGATAAGCATTAATATCATGAGGATCATGCTGATTGTAGCTATGAGTCACGCTTATACCGGCCATCTTCAGCGAATCGGCGAAAACGGAACCGACCTTGTAGACATCGCCCTCTCCGGGCCTGGAAGCAGTACCGGAGGTAGGCACATAGCATTCATCACTATGAGTATGATATACCACCATGTGGCGGGGACCATCCTGCCAAGAGCTCTGGGCCGGGATGGATGCAGAGGAACCGGGCAGGGAATTGCCCTGGGTTTTATTAGAGGAGGATTCCTCTTTTACCCGGGCAACCGCCTGATTCCCGGAAACGCTGATGATTACGTAATGAATATTGGTATCATTGATGTATTCGTCGTTTTCGTAAACCGGTATTCCCGTTTCCAGTATGACCTTCCCCGTGCTATCCCGAACGGTAACATAGGTTGTGGGACTTGATTCCGGAACAGGTTTCAGAGGTGTAGCTTTGGGAGTTGAGATTATGTTTATGATATAGGCTCCTGCCATTACCGCAATTAATATGGCAAAAAAGAAAACGATCCGCTTTTTATTGATTCCTTCCATAAATAAAACCGCCTTTTCACTATGATTGCTAGTATTTTGTGAAAAAGGCGGTTTATCTATGCAAATTATTAAAGGTTATAAATTGGTATCCCAACTGGCCAGGTATGCTGCCTGTTCACTGGTCAGTTGGTCTATCTGCACCCCGTCGGCCTGCAATTTCAAGCGGGCTACCCGCCGGTCGATTTCTGCCGGTACATTGTAGACGTGATTGCTCAGGCGCTCCCGGTTTTGAATGACATAGAGCAGAGAAAGAGCTTGCAGGGAGAAACTCAAATCCATGACTTCCGCCGGATGACCATCACCGGCGGCCAGATTTACCAGCCGGCCTTCAGCCAGCAGATACAGGCGCCTACCGTCAGCCATGACGAATTCTTCAATATTATTTTTCAGCCCTCTGCTGCTGGCGGCCAGAGCGGATAGATCGTCTTTGCTGATTTCCACATCAAAATGTCCGGCATTGGCCATAATCGCATTATCTTTCATTACTTCCATGTGTTCTTTGCGAATAACGTTTACATTGCCGGTAACGGTAATAAAAATATCGCCATGACGAGCAGCCTCGGCCATGGGCATTACCCGAAATCCATCCATGATGGCTTCGTTGGCCTTGATGGGGTCAATCTCGGTGACGATAACCCGTGCCCCCAGACCCCGGGCCCGCATGGAAACGCCTTTACCGCACCAGCCATACCCCACAACTACTACATCCTTGCCGGCTGCTACCAGGTTGGTGGTACGGTTGATTCCGTCCCAGACGGACTGACCCGTACCATAACGATTATCGAACAGATATTTCATGTAAGCATCATTTACCGCCATCATAGGGAATTGCAGAGCTTGGCCCTGATCCATGGACTTAAGGCGAACGATCCCGGTAGTAGTCTCTTCACAGCCGCCGATAATTCTTTGGGCCTGCTCGGGTCGATCTTTATGCAGGGTGGTGACCACATCGGCTCCGTCATCAATTATGGCATCAGGTTCACAATCCAGCATCATGGCCAGGAAGCGTTCATATTCTTCCGTACTTTCACCATGAATAGCATACACGGTAATACCTGAGTCCACCAGGGCAGCGACTACGTCATCCTGGGTAGACAGGGGATTACTGGCACAGGCTATTACATCAGCTCCGGCAGCCTGCAAAGTCTGCAGCAGGTAGCCGGTTTTGGCTTCCAGATGTAAACAGCAGGCTATGGTCCGGTTGGCCAAAGGATGAGTTTCTTCAAACTCCTGGCGCAGGATATTCAGAACCGGCATAAATTGTTGCACCCATTCCAGTTTTTTGTGTCCATAAGGAGCGAGTGATAAGTCCTTAATCACAGATTGTCTGCGTTTTGCAGTGTTATTCATGCATTAACCTCCGTAAATGGAATATGAGCTTATTCTACATATAGAATATTATAGCAAAAAGCGTACCAGGAAGATAATTATCTGGTAAGATTATTTAATAGCTGGCATTTAGTTCATGGAATATTGCACAATACAAGGAGGTAATCAGGATGAAGCGTCGCGTTCCCGCCATCTGTCCTCATGTATATCAAGTGGGGGGAGATAATCTTTCCCGGGGGGAAGACTGTTGCGTATACCTGGTGGAGAGCCTGGGCCAGGGGGCCGTTATTGATACCGGCGCCGGAGCCAGTGCCGATGATATTTTGAATAATATTGAGTATTCCGGTTTTAAATTAGCGGAAATCCGCTATATTATTATTACTCACGGGCATATTGACCATATCGGAGGGCTAAAGACCTTTAAGAACAGGCTCCAGGCAGAGGTAATCGCTCACCAGCTGGATCTTCCGGCCATTGAAGAGGCCAGGACCGAGCTGACTGCAGCCCCTTATTACGGAGTGCAATATGAGGGGATAAAGGTGGATAAAGTTTTGAGCGGCGATGACAGCCTGAAGTTAGGAGATCTCACCCTGAATTTTCTGCATACCCCGGGCCATACTCCCGGCAGTATGTCAGTTTATCTGGATACGGCAGGGCAACGGGTTTTATTCGGGCAGGATATCCATGGACCTTTCGCTCCGGAGTGGGGTTCCGACCGCAGACAATGGGCTGCATCCATGCATAAACTGCTTGAGCTGGAGGCCGATATACTTTGTGAGGGCCACTTTGGCATTTATTCCCCGGCCAGTGCAGTAAAGGAATATATAGAAGGGTACTTGCGCCGATTCCGGGGATGACTCACCGCCACTTCTCATACCAGGTATAATTGACCACCTGGGTCCCGTAGCTATTGGCGTCTTTGGTATTATAATAGTTGCCGGCGCCGTAATATACATCCAACCAGTAAGGGTCATCAGGCCAGAGACGGTAGTTGATGTCACCGGTATCCATTACCTTAAGACTGGCAAATTCCTGGCCCTGAACCTTAATGGGCTTTTCCAGATAAATTTCCGTACCGAAAGGTAGCAATGGCTCCCGCGGGTCTCCGCCGCTGTCGGCCGGATAACGGGGATGGACGGCAATGCCGCCGATAAAGTAAGATTTTCCATTAGCCGCTACTGCCGCCCCGATCTCTTCCGTATAGGCGGTTGACTTCTGATTCTTCACCGAAAACCGGATATACCATTGGCTTTCTTTTTCAACCGGCTGAACTGGATACGGGGAGCGCTCGGGAGATTTTTTGGTGGTAATTAAAAAGAACAGAGCCATAAAAATGATGCCTATCACGGCTATGGAAGCCAGCCAGCGCAGGTTCGGTTTGGTTAACTTCATTGTCACGCCCCTCCTTCTATTCATAATTTGCGTAATAGGAGGTTTTTTATTAGTTTTAAAAGGGAAAAGGCCCCGCTTTAGGTACCGTTCCATGATTCCAACCTGATAGAATAGTTTTTTGAAAATCGCATACAATTATCGAACCAGGCAGGCAGCAATCAAGCTGTCTGCCTTTTTTACTGGGGCTATAAAGTAAAAACAGCAATAACCCTACATAAATTCAATAAAATGCACCTATACGGAAAATGAGAAATAAGTAGTATTTAGTTAAGCAGGAAAATAGGATTCTGGAGTGGGATGACTAAGGGAGTGATATTCTTTGAGTAAAAAACTGTTTGTAGGGATGGTTCTAATTTGTTTTATACTGGGGAATGCCCCGCAGGCTTCGGCCTTGGAAGCCAGGGACGTTCCCGTCGGCCATTGGGCGGCAACGGCCCTGAGAGAGCTGAACGGCCACGGAGTTATGCAGGGTTATGAGGGGTTCTTCCGCCCCGATGATGAAATTACCAGGGCGGAATATGCGGCGCTCATCAACCGAACCTTCGGATTTAAGAAAACCGCGCCGGAATCCGTCTTTGCAGACTCCGGTTCAGACCTCGGCAACTGGAAAGACCTGGCCATTATGCAAGGGGCCTATCAGGGCTATTTAAAAGGTGAAAACGGGTACGCCCGCCCTGACCGCAACATCACCAGAGAAGAAGCGATGGTCATTATCTCCCGAGTGCTGAAACAGGAGGCAACGGAAGGGAACACCGACTTTTCGGATGACGGCCGGATATCCCCCTGGGCAAAAGGCAATATCACAGCCATGTGGAGGGAAGGCTATGTCAGCGGCAGCGGAGGCAAGCTGGACCCGGGTTCCAACCTGTCCCGGGCGGAGGCGGCGCAGCTCCTGTATAACACCACGGGAGAGCTTCTCGACCAGGCTCAAGCCTATGATATGGAAAACAAAGTTTTTACCAACGTGACCATCAGCGTGTGAACCTGGCATGGCATTGACTATAATCGCTTTCACGGGCAACACGCCGCGCGAAAATGGCGCCGGTGCTGTTCAGCCGGCTGAGGAAGTAAGCTGAAAATAAGGTGAATATATTGGAGCGCAAGTGAGGCACTTCGAGCGAAGTTCCTCACTTGCGTCATTTTCGTATCGGTTTGGGGTATGGTTCAATAAGTCTTCCTATTAAACCGCGCCTTTATGGGCGGGAGCCTTTGGAAACAGAGTTTAGAGCCGGTGAATAAAAAAGCCGCTGCGCAGTTTGGGTTCAAACCAGGTCGATTTGGGGGGCATAAGCTGACCGGCATCGGCTATGGCCATAAGTTCCTGAATCCGGGTAGGATACAAGGAGAAGGCTACCCTCATATCGGTGTGAACCCGCTTTTCCAGTTCCTTGAGTCCGCGGATGCCTCCAACAAAATCAATCCGTTTGTCAGTCCGGGGATCGGTAATGCCCAGCAGGGGAGCAAGGATATTTTCCTGCAGGATGGACACATCCAGACTGGCTACCGGGTCATCCGCGTTAAAACTGCCGGGTCGGGCTTGCAGGCGGTACCATTGACCGTCCAGGTACATGCCGAAGCAATGGGTATGCTTCGGACGATAGGGCTCCGCCGCCTGGTGCGGACTGAGGGAAAATTTCTCCTTAAGCCGCTGAAGGAATTCCGGTGAGGTTAGTCCGTTAAGATCTTTTACCACCCGATTGTAGTCCATGATCTGCAGCTCTTCATCCGGAAAGATAACGGCCAGGAAATAATTGTATTCCTCATCTCCGGTAAATCCGGGATTTTGCTGCCGCCGCATCTGGCCCACATTAACAGCGGATGCGCAGCGATGGTGGCCGTCGGCAATATAAAGATAGTCCACTTTCTGGAACTGATCTGCTAATGCCTGAATAGTACGGTCGTCGTCAATACTCCAGATAATATGAGATACGCCGTCTTCAGAGACCAGATCATAGAGGGGCGGTTTTTCCGTCCAGGCGGCGACTAATCGGCTGATCTCCCCTTGAGCCCGATAAGTCAGAAAAATAGGTCCGGTCTGGGCGTTGCAGTAGTCCACGTGACGGGTGCGGTCCTGTTCTTTGTCCTTACGGGTGAGTTCATGCTTTTTGATTACGTTATTAAGATAATCGTCAATGGCAGCGCAGGCTACCAGGCCCGTCTGGGAGCGCCCATTCATAATCTGGCGATAGATATAGAGATTGGCCCGTAATTCCTCCTGCAATATCCCTTTTGCCGTCATCTGCTGTAGATTTTCACTCGCCTTATCGTAAACCTGCTGGTCATATAGATTTATACTAGGCTCCAGATCTATTTCCGCTTTATCCACATGCAGAAAAGAATAAGGATTGCCCTTGACCATTTCCCGGGCTTCATTACTATCCATAACATCATAGGGAAGGGCGGCAACTTTTGCCGCCAGAGCCGGTAGGGGCCGGACCGCCTTAAAAGGCCTGATTATTGCCATAGCATCCTCCATTTAAAATTATAGATTGAGTATATCATTGATATTAGCGATAAGGTCTTTGACCTCATCCAGAGTGCAATCTGCCATATGGGCGATGCGGAAAGTTTTGTCCTTGAGTTTACCATAACCATTGGATATCTGATATCCTCTGAGTCCCAGTTCCCGGTTCAAGGCAGCTACGTCTATGCTGCGGGAATTCCTGATTGTGGTCAGGGTATTGGACAGATAGCGTTCATCGGCAAACAGCTCAAAATACTTTCGCGCCCATTCCCTTACATATTGCGCCATTTCCAGATGGCGGGCAAAACGCTGTTCCAGACCCTCGGCCAAAATGCAATCCAACTGATAGTCCAGGGCAAACATATGGGACAGCGAAGGGGTGGATGGATACTGATAATCTTTCTTCTGGATGTAATCATAAAGTGACAATAAATCCAGATAATATCCCCGGCAAGGAACCAGCCGGGCGCGTTCGATAGCTTTCCGGGAGAAAGTGCAGACGGACATTCCCGGAGGCAGACCCAGGGCCTTCTGAGTAGAGGTGATACATATATCTATTCCCAGACGGGCGGTTTCAATTTTGGAACCACCGGCGGAACTGACAGCATCTACGCAAAATACCACGTCAGGATAATTTTTAACTACTTCGGCGATGGTCTCCAGCGGATTCATGAGTCCAGTGGAAGTTTCGTTATGAGTTATGGTTATTAAATCATATTTGCCGGTAGAAAGGGCTTCCTCTATCATTTCCGGAGTAGTGGCACAGCCCCATTCCGACTCGAACAGGTCGGCGGGAACATTATTGCTGACAGCCATCTCATACCATCTTGCCCCAAATGCGCCTACGGAAAATACTGCCGCCCGTTTCAGGGTACAGGAACGGACAGCACCCTCCATGAGCCCGCTGCCGGAACTGGTGGAGAGCAGAATAGCTTCCTGGGTATAGAATAATTGCTGCAGTTTGCGACTGATCCCTTTTTGTAATTCGGAAGCATCTTTACTGCGGTGACCAATCATAGCAGTGGCCATTTTCTCAAGGACCTCCGCTCTCACCTCTACCGGTCCGGGAATAAATAATTTTTTATGCACGGTTCCAACCTCCAGATACCTTCACAATTTAATATATATTTAAATATTTTATCAGCAATAAGGTCAGTTTTACAGTCCTGTCGCAAAAATATTAAACCAAATGGAGAGACAAGTCATGATGAAAGTATAACAAAATATTATAGATAATCAAGTGCCCCCTTATGATATAATATATTACGATTAATTGGGTAAGATCAGACGTAATTGAACCGTCGGGGAGTTGAAATCATTGGCAACAGAACTTTTTCATAGTGACAACTATTGCGTTTTTACCTTTGCCGCTACTGCTCATGCGTTGAAGGCAGAAAAAGTTTTAAAAAATCGGAACGCTGATTTCCTGGTTATTCCTACTTTAAGGGAGATTTCCACCAGTTGCGGTTTGTCAGTAAAGCTTAGTCCGGACAACTTGAATCGCTATTTTCAAGACCTGGTGGAAAACCGGGTGGCGGTGGAAGGAGTTTACCGGATAGCCAAAGAGGGCAAAAAGAATCTGGTTACCAAAATTGATTTGTCATAGATAGAATCTGCCCGGCTGCCAAAGGGCAGCTTTTTTTATGAACCGGGTTAAGTATATAATATACTTGGATTATGCCATTATGGAGTAATGAGGATGATAGTCGTATGGAGAGCTTCAGCCCCGGGCGGATAGCAGAGTATTTTGCTCCTCGCGGCCGGATGGCCCAAATGATTCCCGGATACAGGTACCGTGAGGAACAAGTTCGATTGGCGGAGAGTATCGCCGCCAACTTTTTGAATCAAGAATTCCTGGTTTCCGAAGCCGGCACCGGGGTAGGCAAGACCTATGCCTATTTGGTCCCGGCGGTTCTATGGGCGCTGGAAAAGAAGGAAAAGGTGGTTATATCCACCCGTACCCGGGCTCTGCAGCAGCAGTTGACCGAAAAAGATCTGCCGGATATAAAAAAGGTACTTGACTGCGAATTTATTGCAGTTGAAGCCAAGGGCCGGGAAAATTATCTTTGCTGGAACAAATACATGCGCATCCTGGCCGGCAGGAGAAAGTTTGAACCGGGAGAGGAACGCTTTATTGAGGCCATTTTGCGCTGGGCCGAGGCTACCAGGAGCGGTGACCGCAAAGAACTGGATTTGGATAGCTCGTTGATGAGCAAATGGGGAATAGTTGCAGCCGACCGTAAATCCTGTTTGCGGGATAATTGTCCTTACCATGATAGATGTTTCCGCTTGAAGATGCTGAAAAGTCTGGAAAAGGCCGATTTAATCATTACCAATCATGCTCTGCTGCTTTCCGACATGCTGGTGGAAAACAGCATTTTACCTTGCTATAGCTATTTAATAGTGGATGAAGCGCATACTTTCGAACGTTTGGCTTTTGATCATCTCTCCCTGCGTTTTTCCTTCCCGGAAATAAGCGAAACCATGCAGCTTTTACATGTTCGGGAGAAAGGTTATGAGCGGGGCTATTTACAATTATTAAAGGGAAAATACCCGCATTTACAAGCGCTTTGCGCTGAAACCGCCGCTATACTGGGCCGCGGCCTTGTGATCCTCAAGGATTTATTTGCGGCTTTAAGCCGGGGCACGGTGGCCCAGGACTACAACTATGCCCGGGTGATTCAGTGGCAGGATCATGACACCGAATGGCTGAATCAGGCCGTCGACCTGCACCGGGAATGGCAGGAGAGCACTAAACTGCTATACGCAAAACTCACTGCGATCAAAGAGGAAATACAAGAACCCGAAGAAAACAATGAATTGGAAATGCTTATGCAGACTATCTCTGAATATGCCGGCACTGCGGCCGTAATCATGGAAGAAAATCTGGAGCAGGAAGATAAAATCACCTGGCTGGAATATGAAAAAGGCCGGGCGGTAGCAATGGCATCCTCATCACTGGATGCCGGCAGCATCCTTAACGAGCGGCTTTATCATAAACTGGAGAGCCTGGTTATGGTATCGGCAACCCTGGCTATTGAAGAACGTTTCGATTATTTCCTGACCCGAACCGGGCTGACTCCCCTGATGGCTGATGACCGGATTAACACTCTGCTGCAGCAGTCGCCGTTTGATTATGAAAAACAAGCCCGTTTGCTCATTATAAATGATATCCCTGAACCCTCAGAACCAGGGTTTGCTGAAACCGTAGCCGGGGTTCTGGAAAGCCTGATTATAGCTATGGGGGGGCAGATGCTGGTTTTATTTACAGCTCGAAGCCAGCTCAAGGCAATAACCGCTTTGCTGCGGCCTGACTGTGACCTGAATGGGGTCAAACTTCTGGTGCAGTATGAGGACGGTGAGTTCAATCACCTGATAGATGAATTCATACATAGCCCCAATGCTGTACTTATGGGGGTAGAGACCTTTTGGGAAGGGATTGACTTAAAAGGAGAAGTACTCAAATGTGTGGTCATCGTCAGGCTGCCTTTCCGGCCTCCTTCAGATCCGTATTGTACTGCTGCCGATCGTTCCTGCCGTTTGGAAAACAAAAACAGCTTCCAGTATTTTATGTTGCCAGATGCTGCCGTACGTTTTAAGCAGGGGACCGGCAGACTGATTCGCAGCGAAGAAGATCGGGGCCTGGTGGTGGTGCTTGATTCCCGCCTGGAGAAGAAGGCTTACGGCAAGGTGTTTAAAAATAGTATACCGATTAAAAACACTAATTTGCTTACCAGGAAGCAATTGCCCGCTTATATAAAGCATCTCCCCGGTCATTGACACGCTCTGCCGGAGAAATTCCCGGATTGCTGAACTTCTTTCTGCCCTGCCGGATCCAGGATAAGCCGATCTTTTTGTTAATACTGCCTATACAGTGTAACCTTTTTTCAATCCCCTTCATAATATACAGAGAAATCTAATTACCTACGAAGGGGGCAATACTGATGCGGGTTTATTATTTCAGAATCCCTGGTTTTTTGAGAAATATCTTAGCAAAGATTATAAAGTAGTTGTAGGGGAGAGAAGTCAGCAAGCCGATTACAGTAACCCCTCCGGAATGGATGGCTGGGTTATCCAGCAGGAGGTTATGCCATGCCCAATCTGCGCTTTATACTAGGTTGTTTGTTTCTACTTGGTGGCTTGGCATTATGGTGTCTGAGTTTGTTTTGTAAGTAAATATGAATGCAAACAAGCCGGGGAAGTTGTGCTTTCCCGGCCTGGTATTGAACTAAAGTTACTGTTAAATGGCCTTATCACTGAGACCGATTCCCAGTATACCTCCCAATCCGCCTGCGGCCAAGCATAGTGCCAAATTATAGAGGAAGGTTTTAAAGCCTACCAGGGCAGAGTTGAAGGCGAAGGTGGCAATAAGCGTTAAAATAAAGAAGGTTAATCCCATAGTCATTCCACGCAGCAGCCCTTTACTACCATAAGATTTGCTGACATAGCATCCACACCAGAATACCCCTACGGCCAGAATCAAATTACCCAGGGCGGGCATAATGGTTTCCTTTAAGCCGGAAAAATAAATAACTGGAGCCGACAGCAGGCAAAGAACCAGCGATACCAGCAACCCTTTGCCCAGTCCTTTTAGTTCGATTGGCAGCTTCATATCCAATAAACACCTCCCTCTTCTGCAAATTATGAAAGATGTCCTAGAATTATGCCTGCTATGCTAAATTAAGTAAATTATTAAGAAAGGAGATTTATGGAGATATACAATTCACCCCGCAATGTGGCCGCCTGAAATCGGCTTACTATAAAGGCTCAACCTAAAAATATGCAGCAATAAATAAAAAACACCAAGGAATTTGATGGAATTATGCAGAATCATACCAATAAAGAAAATGCATGGAAGTGTGTAGCATGAGAATAACCATTGAATTCTTATCGGATGGTGAAATTAGACTCCCAATCCATTACAACCATATTCTGCAGGGATTTCTCTACAAAAACCTGAGTGATAAAAATTATCGCAAATTTTTGCACCAGCAAGGTTATCAGGTAAAAAACCGAAAATTTAAATTATTCACTTATTCCAGACTGTTGGGGCAATTTAAAATGTACCCGCAAGATAATGAGATCGGCTTTTTTCCTCCTTTTAAACTGGTAGTCTCATCGGCTGTGGAGCAATTCATAACCGACCTGGCGGAAACCCTCATAAAATCAGATTTCAACACTATGGGAAAACAAAAGGCCGAAGTGAGCAGCATCAGCGTTCATAAAAAAATTTTGCCCGCGGATAAAATCCAGATCAAAATGCTTTCTCCCATGGTGGCCTATTCAACGATTATCAATGAAGAGAGCAAAAAAACCGAGTATTATTCACCCTGGGATAAAAAATTTACAGAAATAGCAGGGGAAAATCTGCTGCGTAAGTATGAGGTCCTATACGGGGAACGCCCGGCAAATCAGGAATTCACAATAATCCCCAACGGCATGCAGGAACGCAAATTCTCCCGTATCATCAATTATAAAGGTACTTATATAAAAGCTTACGCGGGAATTTATTGGCTGAAAGGCAATCCGGAACTTATTCAGGTTGCTTATGATACGGGATTAGGAAGCAAGAACTCGCAGGGATTTGGCTGCTGGGAGGCGGTAGAACCGGGAAAGACATGAAACCACTAAAAATATCCTAATAAGAGTGGTAAAAATTTTTGTCGTCGACCGGCAATAGAGTTTAAAACCCCGGGTGGCGACGACAACAGAAATTCCGATATTCCCAATAGCTTTAAAAAAGAATATAGTTAAAGTAAGAAGGACAGGTTCATACCCGATCCAAGTATATTCGTCATCCGACGGGTTTTTAGCGTACCTATGAGGAATTGAAACTACAACCCTTGCTTTGTACATTCATGTAACCCCTGCAGTTTTTAGCGTACCTATGAGGAATTGAAACGTAGTTATTTCCTCGGCTGGCATATTTACGTGTTCGTTTTTAGCGTACCTATGAGG
>DHCD01000048.1:24967-27858 GCA_002398105.1 Syntrophomonas sp. UBA4911 | reverse complement strand
GGCAAACCAGGCCGGGTGCTTTCATAATTATTCGGGGATATCAATCCCCACCATTTTCATCAGGTAACGGGCATTGGAAGTGGTGCAGCGGCCGGGACGAAGCTTATAATCAAAATTGATTCCGCCTTTGACGTACTGTTCTTCAAAATGGTAATTTCGGAACTCTAACTGTTTGTCTTTTTCCAGGTCGCAAAGCTCGAAATCGTGGGTGGAAATCAGACCGATTGCCCCCCTTCTGCTCAATTCCCTCAAGACCACCCGGGCGCCGGCAATCCTGTCCAGGGAGTTGGTTCCCCGAAATATCTCGTCAATTAAATAAAACATCGGATGCCCCTGGCCTGAATGCTTTAATATCATATTTATCCTGGTCAATTCGGCGTAAAAAGTAGAAATACCGCCGATCAGATCGTCCCTTATCACCATAGAGGTAAATAAATCCATAATAGAACAGCTGAATTGCCGGGCGCAAACGGCCGCCCCGGAATAAGCCAGTACCAGGTTCATTCCTATCGCTCTCAGGAAGGTGCTTTTCCCTGACATGTTGGAACCGGTAATAATACCGGAGCAGTTATCAATGGCAAAGTCATTGTCGACCCGTTTTTCCGGATGAATCAGGGGGTGGCCCAGCGCCCGCGCTTGAATTTTCATACCCTGATCCTGAATCTCGGGGAAAACCCACTCCGGGTGTATATGGGATATTACGGCCAGACTGCCCAAAGCTTCAAAGGCTCCGATGGTTTCGAACCAGGCTCTGATTCTGTTTCCGTTTTGAGTCTTCCAGCTTTCCAGATAAGCCGCACAATGGAAATCCCACAGTAAAAAGATATTAAACAGGAAATAAAAAATCGGGTTGTAGCGCAGGTCAATCGCATCCGATATCAGTTCCAGCCGTTTCATGCAAGTAGAAGCAGCGGGCTCGGTCGGGCTGCATAACCCGGATTTCAGGGTGGATAAGTGATCATCCGCGAACGGTTCGGACTCAACTAATAAAAACATGTTTCTGAAGGCGGCTAGACTTTTCTGGAAGGGATACACTCGGCTCAGATCGGGCGAGATTTTTTTATAGCCCAGCAGGCTAAAAAGCAGCTGTATAGCCAGAAGTACTGCCGGCACCTGTATGGGTACGCCCCACCTTAATAAATACAGTATAAGCGCCAGCATAGTAACCAGGGGAAAAAAGCGAATGAGGCGCAGACCTTGGGGAAATACTCCGGGTTCTTCCGCATAGCTGATCAGTCCGTTGGTCTCCCGTGCTGCTTTATCAATCAGCAGCCCCTGGCACTCCAGCTTTTGACAGAATTCCAGCTTGGCGCCCAGCTCCCTGACTGCATGCTGACGCATTTTTATGCTATCAGGGTTTGGGGACGGACTTGCCAGGAGGGTTTTCAGCCGGCAGCGGCCCACATCTGTTTTGGCTGCCGCTATCCATTGAAATAGGGATTTGGGTCCGAAAATGTCCAGGTCATAAGTGTAAGGATGCTTGCCGTCCATAAATTCCCGGCCGCAATCCTCAAAGGAAATCCACTCCCCGTTCATCCTGCTTAAATACCGGCGCTGTATTTCCAACATAGCACGAACTGTTCGTAATTCCCGCTCCACTTTAATGTGCCTGGAAGCAAGCGCCAGGAATACTCCGAGGGAAAAAAGGAAAACCGCTGAGGTCATAGCTGTGGTTCCCAGGAACGAACTGAGCACGGTAAGGGCAGTTCCCAGCAGGAATACACCTAAACGCAGATTGCTTATCCGGTCAAAGCTCTTGCCATACCTTTTTTCAAGATTTTGATAACGGTTATAACGACTGAGAAATAATTCTCCGGCAGACATCTAATCCTCCATTTATTAAAAATGATTCCACTGTACAGTACGATTATACCAGAGTATCTCTGCTGCGCTAAGCCTAAGACTGATTATTCCCCTTGAACCGCCCTTTTAATTTACGCCTCCCTTTTTAACCCGGATTATGTTTAAATTATAAATGGCAGTGTGTTTTCATCCGCTCTTAATTGCGAATAAACGTCAGAAAGCAAAAAATAAATACATAGTGCAAGTTTTCATGGCAATTTCCATATTTATCTTAAGATATAATACTGATGGAAAAGTAAGCCAAAGCCCGGAAAAGGTTTACGAGCCATGGGAAGGAGGAGAATAAAAATTAATCAACCTATCATTGCCATTGAGCAGCTTAGAAAAGTTTATCGGGTAGGAGACCAAAAAGTAATTGCCCTTAGCAATATCTCTCTGCAGATAGCCCGGGGTGAAATCTGCTGTATCCTGGGCACCTCGGGTTCCGGCAAATCGACGCTGCTGAACATGATGGCAGGCCTGGAAAAACCTACGCGGGGCCGGATACTGATCCGCGGCCATGATATAGCCAAAATGAACGAAAGGCAACTGGCCCGCTTCCGGCAGAAATACATCGGCTTCATATTTCAATCTTATAATCTTCTGCCGACCCTGACCGCTCTGGAAAATGTCAGCCTCCCCCTGACTTTTCGGGGAATAAACAGAAAGGCAAGGGATAAACAGGCTCTAAAAATGCTGCAAGCGGTGGGCCTTAAAAAACACCGGGAGCACAAACCTTCGCAAATGAGCGGCGGTCAGCAGCAGCGGGTAGGTATTGCCCGCGCTTTTGTCAGTAACCCTCCGGTTGTCTTTGCTGATGAACCCACCGGCAATCTGGACTCCAAAACCAGCACCGAGGTTATGGAGCTTATCGTTGCGATGGCCCACAGCAAACAGCAAACTCTGGTTATTGTGACCCACGATGCTACGGTAGCCGCTTATGCCGATAGGATAGTCCGGATTCTGGACGGAAATATTGAACGAATTGAGAATAATCCCGGAAACGAGGTAAATATGCAATGAAGTCTAAAATTTGTCTGTTTTTGGCA
>DHCD01000048.1:20718-24713 GCA_002398105.1 Syntrophomonas sp. UBA4911 | reverse complement strand
GAACCTAATTTCGTTATCGCTAATGATCGCTGGATACCCGAATATAAAGCCGGCGATAAAATCACCTTGAATATACCTATTGATAATACCGGCACGGCCGCAGCCACCAATGTCAATATATCCCTGGCGGTCAGTGAGCCCGAAAAATTTCCTTTCAAGACTGACAAGATGTCCTTTAACCGCTATGTTTCCTATATCGGACCCGGTTCGTTTGCGATCAGTTTCAATGTGACCATTCCCCCCAACGTTAAAACCGGAACCTATCCGATTCCGGTCAATATCAGCTATTCGACTCCTTCGGGCGGAGGCGGCCAGGCATCGGGAACAGTTTACGTCAAAATCGCCAATGACTATAAGCAGCCTATTCTCCAATGCACCGATGTGAAGTTTGAAGGGGAGAAGCTCCCTGCTGGCAAGACTACCATAATCAAGCTGCAGATGGAGAACGACGGCGACCTGGCCTTGCAGGATATCGAATTGCGTCTGGGCGGATTTTCAGCTGACGGCATCAGCTTGGATAAATGGCCTGAGATCCAGAATATACGTGCAATGGCCGCAGGTGAAATCAAGCTGATAACTTATAAGCTCCTGGTAGACCCGGAAGTGAAAAGCGGTACCTATACCCTGGACCTGGCTCTGAAATACCAGGATGAATACAATCAGGAATACACCCGGGAAAGCAAGGTTTACATACCGGTGGCCGGCAAAGACAGTCAGGATGATCTCATACCCAGAATCATACTGGAAAACTATGATTATGGGGCGGTTACGATTATGCCCGGAACCGCTTTCCCTCTCACTCTCACCTTTGTCAATACCAGTGAGACGAAATCGGTATCCAATATCAAGATCAGTTTTAATTCCGAGGGCCAGGTCTTTTCTCCGGTGGGAAACAGCAATTCCATCTATATTGCCAAGCTGGAAGCCCAGGGCAGAATTCAAAAAACCCTCAGTTTTATGCCCAAGGCCAGCGCTGAAAGCCAGGTTTACAACATAAATGCGGACATTGACTTTCAGGACAGCAAGGGAACCAAGCTGGCTGAGAAGGAAATCATCAGTATTCCCGTCAATCAAGAAGCCAAATTCGTTCTGGCCGCAGTGGAAGTGCCTGAGGAAATCGGGCTGGATAATCCCCAGGCCATAGCCGTCAATTACCATAATGGAGGCAAAGCCCTGGTCCGCAATCTCAGCCTGCGGGTAGAGGGAGATTTTGAAATAAAGGACGGTCAACAATACCTGGGCAATCTCGAAAGCGGTAAAAGCGATTATTACGACGTAACCGTAATTCCCCATAAAACAGGCAAATTAGCCGGTAAAGTATTTATGGAATATGAAGACGACAGCGGCAAGCGTTATGAACAATCCCAGAGCTTTAACCTGCAGGTGGTCAAACAGGCCGAACCCATGCCGCCCGGTCCTCCGGTCCCGGATACCGCTAAAAAAAGCCCGTGGAAAAAATGGATGATCCCCGGCGGGGCTGTTGCCGCACTGCTGGTGATTGCAGCCATAATATACCGGAAGCGTCGTAAGCATGCCAAAGAGGAAGTTGATTTTGACGATGAATAAAATAGATCTGCTAGGAATGAGCCTGAACAGTCTGAGGCGCAGAAAGGCCCGAACTCTTTTAACTATCCTGGGAGTGGTTATCGGTACCGCTTCAATCGTAATCATGCTCTCCCTCGGCACCGCTATGGACCAGAGCTTCAAAGAACAACTTGCCCGCATGGGCAGTCTTACCATTATTGACGTCTACCCCGGAGCAGGGGGGGAGATGTCCAATTACGGCAGGCAGGGAGACGTTAAGCTAAACGATGAGGCCATAGCCAGCTTCTCCGCTATTCCCGGAGTGGAAGCGGTCATGGGGCTGAAACAGACTTTTATGCGCGTAGTTGCCGGTAAACTGGTAGGCGACGTGCAAATCACCGGAGTTGACCCGGAAAAACTGCCCGCTTTTGATTATGAAATCGAAACCGGCCGCCTGCTTTCATCTTCGGACAAAGATGCCATTATTTTCGGAAAATATGTGGCCTATGACTTTCGCAATCCCCGCCTCCGCAACGATTATCGCATGGGTTATTATATGGGTTCGGATGCCGACTCCCCTCCCCCGGTGGATTTAACCGCCGGCAAGCTGCTGCTGACAGGCGACATGCAGTACGGCGAGCGCAGTCAGGGTACCCCCGACCCGGATTACAAGCCGCCCCGTCCTCACGAAATCAGAGGCGTAGGCATTCTGAAAGAAAGCAATAATGAAAAAGATTATCAGGCCTTCATGAACATCACTTCGCTGCGTAAGATCATGGAGGAAGACAGCAAAACCACGAATCAGGAAACCCGCTCCCGAAGATCCGGGCAGGAAAACCAATATGACAATATAAAAGTCAAAGTTAAAGATATGGAAGAAGTCAAAGGAATTCAAAAGCAGATTCAGGCCCTGGGATATCAGGCCTCCAGTCTTACCGACATGCTGGAGTCGATGAAAAAAACCTCCCGTACCATGCAGGCGATACTGGGCGGTATTGGAGCGGTAAGTTTGCTGGTAGCCGCTATAGGTATTGCCAATACCATGGTAATGAGCATTTATGAGCGCACCAAAGAAATCGGCATTATAAAGGTATTGGGAGCCGACATCGCCGATATCAGGCGCCTCTTTTTACTGGAGGCGGGCCTGCTGGGCCTGGGAGGAGGAATAATAGGCTTGCTTGTAAGCTATGGCAGTTCCTGGCTCTTAAACCAGATAGCCGGGAGCTTCATGATGAATATGGGAGGGGGAAGCAAGATTTCGATCATTGACCCCCAACTTGCCCTGGGCGCTTTAATATTTGCCACCCTTATCGGTCTGGTCTCGGGCTACGCCCCGGCTCTCCGGGCCATGAGACTCAGCGCCCTGGAAGCTATAAGAAATGATTAAGCATTCACAAGGCTGGGCTTGCTTACAAAACAGGCTCAGCCTTATTGCCATTCATTCACCTCTAAACATACTATCCCCTGCCCATTAAGGTTTGGGGAACTTGTCTCACTGTTTTATAGATTAATCTGCTGTTGTTACCCCACCTGCGCTGTTGCAATAATTAATAATACCATCGGCTATGGCTTCGGCGGCTAAAGTTTTAAAGCTATCCTGCATCAGCAGCTGTTCTTCTTCGGGATTGGCTATAAAGCATACTTCCGCCAGGGCGGATGGCATCTGAGTCTTCCGCAGTACTGATAAATTGGATGATGAGCCGGTTTTTACTCCCCGGTTGGGACGCTGCAGCCTGGCTGCCAGTTGTTCCTGGATGCAGGTGGCCAAGCGGCATCTTTCCCCACTCTGCATGAAAAGTTCGGGAATCTCCAAGGGAGCATAATAATGGGTCTCGGTTCCCTGCACCGTATAACGTTTGTCCGGATCTCCGGAATCATTATTGTGTATGGATACGAACAGCCGGGCATTGTATAGATTGGCCATGCTGGAGCGGTCATCCAGGGAAACGGTGGAATCGTCCGTCCGGGTCAGAACTACCTGCAGGCCCCGCTGCCGGAGCAGATCGGCTACTTTAAGAGCGATATCCAGATTGGGCCCTTTCTCCTGCAGGAAGTCGCCGCTGGAACCGGGTTCTGAACCGCCGTGGCCGGGGTCGATTATGATGGCCGAGCTGTACTGCCGCAGGTCATTCTGATCAATAAATAGGATGTTTAAGACCTTGTTTTCGGAGTTTTTACCCAGAGCAAATTGAGCCGGCCGGTGAGTTTCTATCTCCATTGAAGTGCGGGGTGAATCACTGCCCCCCGAGTTTTGAAAAGTAACCTTATTCAGCAAAGTGCTGCTGCCATAGCTGTACTCTGACTGGACATCACCCGGCAATAACTGGGCCAGTTCGATTCGCATCCGGGTTCCATCTTGACTGGTGGTGTAGCTCAGCGGAAATAAGGTGGTTAAGACCAGTTTTTCCCCGCCGATGCCAAAAGTCTGGCGGTCCAGGCTCAGGATGAAATTAGGAATAGTGATGATTTCC
>DHCD01000048.1:16513-20456 GCA_002398105.1 Syntrophomonas sp. UBA4911 | reverse complement strand
CATTATCTCCCTGCTCCCGGGCCTTGACTTTCAGAAGCCGATTCCCCAGGGCTTCGGTAACATAGGTGTTGCCCTCTACACTTCGGTTTTTGATTTCATATCTGATGCCAGTGCCGCTTTGCTCCTTGCTTATCTCCATTCTGCCGCCGGAAGCGATAGTTATCTGCAGCCCTTTTTCATTTTGGGCGGATATAATGCGCACTTTTTCGGAGGATATATCATTTATATCCGGAATAGTAGAGCTCGGAGCAGTCGGGTTTTCAACCGTCGGGTTGACGGGAGCCGCGGTTACCGGCACGTCCGGGGACTCGTTTTCCTGCCAGGCTAAAGTAACTACGGTTTCGGAAACCCAAGCCCGTCTCCCTCCGCGGCTGACCTGATACCAGCCGTCTTTTTCCCCCAGAACGCTCATGCGTTCTCCTCGCGGCGCCTGGTCAACCACGGCATCATTAAAGGAGGGGCCGCTGCGCAGGTTTACCTCTTCGTCAGCGATCACGCCGGTGACTTTTCTCCCGTTACCGGCCGGGGTAATTGAGGAAGCTGAAGTAGCTATATTAATGGTCCGGGTCTCACCGTTCCAGTCAACCGTGCCCTGGAAAGCCTCACCCACAAAGCGCAGGGGGGCAAGGGTCCGATCTCCCCGAATTTTAGCGGGGACATCCAACTTATTGACCACGCCGTTAATCGTAGGCGAGGTCGAACCGATGGTTAGCACTACGGTGGTGCCGCCTTTCTGCGCGGTTACGGTACGGCTGCCATGGTCCCAGTCTACGGCTGCTCCCATAGCTTCAAATATAGCCCGAAGCGGCACCAGAGTACGGTCATTTTCGATTATGGGAGGAACGTCAAAGGTCAATTGCTGCTTATCCAGGAATATCACCGGAGCTTTAGCATCGCTGCCTGCCTGCAGCGGGCTTTTGCCGGTTTTTTCCCTTACCGGGCTAGTCGTATCCGGAAGGGCAGCCGGGCTGTTCACCAGATAAGCCGCCACAAACGCGGTTTTACCCTCGGCGGTTTTCACTTTATACCAGTCGTTTTGGACTTCCAGGAGGGTCAGAACATCACCTTGAACTACCTGCCCTAATTTGTCGAAGCTGGTTCCCGGTCCTGAGCGCAGGTTGGCTCGTTCAGCCGTTACAGTGACGGGAATGCCCTGCTCTTTCACGTCTACCAGGGAACCGGACAGCCAGCCGGTCAATTGGCCCAGCTGTATTTTATACCAGCCGTTGCTGCTTGCCAGGATGCTTACTTCGGTTCCCTGATAAGCCGATCCCGCCACAGGGAAATCGGTGCCCGGACCCGATCGTATGTTTACCACGCTGCTGTTTATGGTTCCGGTGTCAGCCGCCGCCGGGTAGGCCAGGCAGAAAAGCACGGCCAGGCAGACCATAAAAGTATGTATGGATATATGTATAAAATGTTTCATAACGGCCTCCGAACATTATCCCAAATTCCGGATTAATCGGGAGATTCACCTTTTTCAGGGTTCTCCCGCCTTGCCTTTGCTATTTGTTCTGCTCCTCCGGGGACTCCGCTGCGGCCATTTCCTTTAAGACCTTTATTATGCCGTCATGCAAAGCCCGGGCCGCTCTGGTTCTGAATTCCTCGTCAGTCAGCTTCTTCCGGTCCGAATCATTGGAAATATAGGCGATTTCGGTTAAAACCGCCGGCATCCTGGTGTCAGTCAATACTCTGATCCGTTGGGTTGCGCTTATGCCCAAATCGGTAGTTCCAAGACTCCCCACCATTTCCTCCTGCAGCAATTGCGCCGCCCTTTTTCCCGCAGCCGCCAAAGCGGCGTCATCTGCCGCCGCTCTAAAAAAGCTCATGGTCCCGTTTATTGAATCATCAAGAAAATAGGCATTGCTGTGAACCCCGACAAACAGCGCGGCATTAAGGCTGTTGGCCAATTTGACCCGGTCGTCCAGGCTTACGTTCTGGTCTTCCCGGCGGGTCATCGCCACCTTTATCCCGGACTCCCTGAGCATATCGTTCAGTTTTAGCGCTATATCCAGATTCAAATCCTTTTCCTTCACCTCAGCAAGCTCGGGCTGGTCAAAAGGATAAAATCCGCCCATATCATCTCCACCGTGCCCGGGGTCGATAACCACCAGTTTTTCTTTTATCTTATCATCCAAGGGGGAATCCAGACCAGCCATGGTGTCGGTGATGGGATTGTCATCGCGGCCTATGCCGATGGCATTGGTGAGCGTCAGCGCTCCTATCAGAACACAGGTTATAATAGCCAGGGCCGATATTCTGTAGGAGCCTTTTTTAAAGCTTTTTATCATATTTATTCTCCTTTCCAGGTGACTGTTGGTTTCGTTAAAACTGACCAAATTAAACTGCCGGCCTTTATTGCTAAACAATCTCGACAAATTCAAAATTGTTCTTCCATAAGGTATAGCGCTGTCTTCCCCCAGCACTTCCATGACATAAGTGTCGCAGGCTATTTCCCGCTCGCATCTCATCTCTTTTACCGCCCACCAGACCAAAGGATTGAACCAATGCAGCATAGCGGCCAGGGCGGCCAGCAAATTGAAGAATAGATCTTTTCTTTTATAGTGAGCCAATTCATGGAGGAGTATATATTGGAGCTGCTGCTGATCTATTTGGCGGCAGATGTCGCCAGGGAAATAAATGACCGGGTTTATTATGCCTGCAGTACAGGGACTTTTAAAATATGAATCCTTATAGACGGGAACAGCTCTTTTTATATGCAGCTTTTTACGGCATTGGTCTATCAAGGCTTGTATCCCAGGATCAATCACTGCGGTCAAATTACGTGTTTCCAGTTTGTACCGGAGGACTGCAGATATTGATAGAAGCAGCAATAAGAGAACTCCCGCCAGCCATGCCACTTCAAGCTGCAGGAGTATATTGGAGGACAGGGTATGAGCCTCATTTTTATTGACCGAATCCTGAGATTCATTCCTGGCAGCGTCATAGTTAAAAAGATCCTGGTTGAAGACAAAATCTGCATCTGCAGCGGCAGAGCTCCGGATATCGGCGGGGAAAAATTGGCCCAGGCCGAAGGGGCTTTCTACTTGAACAGGCATTAAAAGGCGTATCAGAACCAATAGCCATAAAGCATGATAAAATCTTACCGAAAGATGGCGGTGAAAAATTTTCTTGATCGCTATTATCAATAGAATTAAGATGCTGGCTACCAGAGAGGAATATAAAATATGTAAAAAGATACCATTCAGGAGGTTCATTGCCCTATCCTTCTTTTCTAAAATTACAGCAGGCGGTTTTGCTTCCGTTTATTTTTCTTTTGGCCGCAGCGAGAATTGTTTTTTCTTCTTTTCCAGCAGTTCCTGAAGCTTTTCAATTTCTTTTTCCGACAGATTTTCTTCCTCCAGAAAATTGGAAAAAAGCATCCCCAGGGCTCCATCATAAACCCGCTCCAGAAATGAACTGTTTTCAGCTCTTACACACTCTTTTTCTGAAACCAACGGGTAATATACATAGCTGCGGCCTGATTTTTCAAAACCAATCGCGCCCTTTTTTAGCAGCCGGTTGATAAATGTTTTAATTGTCCGGGACGACCAGCTGGTTTTATCTGCCAGGGTATTGATTATTTCTTCGGATGCTATCGGGTGTGACTTCCATATAAGTTTCATGATTTCCCATTCGGCATCTGATATGTTCGGAATCCGCATCTTGTGTCCTTTCTGCAAAATTATGTCGTTTACAAATGTAATCTTATCAGCAAAAATTACATTTGTAAACACTAATACATGACCAGGTTCTATTTTCCCTGGCCGTTCCCGCCGCTCTTTTTGGAATTGCCGGTAATTTTATCGGTTCGGGGCTGGTTTTAAAAAAGGGCAACCGGATCATTCAGCCGATATTTGTCGCAGTCCTGGGCTTGCTGATTATAATTTGATTTACAGCTTGGCTGCCGGTTGACATAAAGAAAACAAGGAAGGATTATATT
>DHCD01000048.1:16029-16305 GCA_002398105.1 Syntrophomonas sp. UBA4911 | reverse complement strand
TGTCGTAAATAGCATCTGGAATGGAGATATGGGTAACTCTGCCTCACCGCCATGGGCCGTTTCTATCATCTTGGTTCTTACTCCTGCCTGATTCATTGTTCCGCCACAATTGACCCTCTTTAGCATCTTTGTCGTTACTCTGGTCTTGGTCGTTATCCCACCAGATTTGACCGTTTTTAGCACTCTGGCCGTTGCTCCAGCCCGAGCCGTTATCCCACCAGATTTGACCGTCTTTAGCATTCTGGCCGTTGTTCCAGCCCGAGCCGTTATCCCACC
>DHCD01000048.1:0-15738 GCA_002398105.1 Syntrophomonas sp. UBA4911 | reverse complement strand
TCCAGCCCGAGCCGTTATCCCACCGGTTTTGACCGTTTTTAGCATTTTGGTCATTGCTCCAGCCTGAGCCGTTGCTCCATTCCCTATTACTACTCCCCCATCCCTGGCCTTTTGATGTATTTTCTGTTTTTCCGGGGCTTTGGTTTTTAGAGGAAGTTCCCTTTTTATCTGCATCCCGGTATAGCCAGGGCCAGGATTGTTGTCCTGGGTAATAGGGAAATTGATTATTGACCGGTGCGGGATGCCAGGGGTTCATTGGACCTGGAAAACCAGCCGAAAAATTTTCCTGCCGGTTTTGTTTTATCTGTTGCATAATATCTTTAACAGGCTTTTTAACCCATTCTTCGGTATTGATTTTTGATGCGTCTCCCGTGCTCTCCTTTAATTCCCGCACCAGATTCAGCCTGCCGGGAGTAGTGCCCAACTCTTTTGCCTTCTGAACGCTTTTCTGTCCCACGCTATTAGCCCGGGTTTCAATTTTGACATTCTTCTCAGCCGCAGCCTGGGCCGCAGTCTGATTGAGCTCCCTGGCCAACTGATGCGACTTATTAAGATCCGCGCTGGCCGTAGCAATAACAGCTTCTTCCGGCTCCTCATCACTCAGATACCCTTCGGCCGCAATCTCCTGGATGGTCATTTTAACGGCCTCTTCAATACTTTTATTTTTCAAATTGAGATTGCTTACAATGTTTTCTCCGTCTCCGTTAAGGGCCGTACACCTTAGAACCCGGTCAAAACGATTTACCGAGAAGGCCAGCGAAGGATTGGTCACATCCAGACTGACATAAGAGTAAGGCGTGTAATAAGCCCAGGCAGAGGTAGTAGTCATAGCAAGGGCCGCTATCACGCAGGCAATACGGGCGGCAAACTTAAGATAATTATTGTCGGCTCTATGTTCAATCACTTGTCCCACGGCATAATCTTTGTCTTTAACTTTTATGATACAGCCGTCGTCGCAAAGAGCGGCAGCATTTTTTCCACGTATCTCTACAATAACCGCTTTCATCTACTTTGCTCCTTTCCGAACGACTGCATATATTCTGCCAGGCAGGGATAATCACCGGCTATGATTTCAACCGCTGCTATTATATATCTTCGATGTCGCTCCAGAATTTTTCTGGGTACCTTGGTATTGTGTTCTATGATTTTTAAAGGAAGATTTTTGGTTTCACGCATGTCAATAAGGAGAACAGGACTTGACACCATATAATTTACCGCATGGTAACAGCATTCTTTTGTCTTTTTCGATTTGGGCGAACAACTGGTCAGATCATAAAAAGAAAAGCCATACCGGAGTAATTGTTTGGTTACCGCTTCGATTTCATCCTTCAGGGAATTATCCGGGGTTTTGGTTGTTTTTGAGACAATCTCAGCAGCCAGCGGAAGATCCTCCTGGGTTTCTTCTGTCGGCCCGGAGAAAAGAGAGGGGTTTACGGGGAATTCAGGCCTGAATTTATTCTGTTTGCGAAAATAATCAATCAGCCGACGATTTATAACCATCTCGGCAAAACTCAAAAAACTGCCCTTTTCCGGAGAATAAGTTTCAACCGCATTGCAAAAGGCTTCCAGGGCAACCGACCATTCATCATCATTCTTGGTTAGAAACCTCTTGACTGTTTTCGAAGCACATTTTAGTATGTAAGATTCATAGTCAAGCAGGAAACTATTGAGCGCATCATTATCTTTTGCCGCCGCAATTGCCTTTTCGTCGATTTCCCGCAAATATATCCCACCTTACGCCCGTGCTGATACCAAACCCCAAAGTATCATAACATACCCATGCACAAACCGTCTTGAAAAGACTGTGCCGGTCACACGCTTTAATCTTCCGGAATCAGCATAAAGAGAGATGAAGCAGCATCTCTCTATAATTAATATCGTTATAACATGAATCTTCTTTCAGTTCAGTTTTTAACCCATCGCGGAACGTTGGATAAAGCAATCCGACGATCAATCCGCTCTCACCCCGCCGTCTGAGAAAACGGGATAAGAGCGGTGATCATCGGATAAAAAGTGCCCGGTTATCTGTTTTTGTCTATCGGTTTAATAAACGGTACATCATGACCGCCATTTCCGCACGGGAAACTTTGCCCTTGGGATTGAGTTTCTGGCCGTTGCCCTGGATTATATTGGCTTTTACCAGAGTCGAGAAGGCATCCGTCGCATAATCGGATATGAACCCGCTGTCGGAAAAAGGATTCAGATCATTCCTGCTGCCGGATGAGAGCGAAATATCGGAGGCTTGAAGGGCTCTTAAGATCAGGACCATGGCATCCTCCCGGGTCAGGGGGGCGTCGGGGTCAAATCTTCCGCCTACTCCAAAGCCGATCCCCAGCTTTTTCGCAGTCCCGATGGCGTTGTAATAATAGCTGCCCCGGCGTACGTCGGAGAAGTTGCTGTCAAACGACGCATTCAGATTAAATGCATTGCAGAGTATCAGAATAAAATCCCCCCTGGAAATGTTGTCTTGGGGGATATAATATCCGGGTTTGCGTCCGGTGACGATTTTCTTATTATAGAGATAATCAATGGCTCCCGAGGCCCAGTAAAAGTTCGGACCCACATCGCAAAAATAACCCGAGTCGTTGTCTTTGTTCCGGCCATCGTTTTTATCCCAATCGTCGTCTCTGTTCCAACCGCTCCCGTTGATGGAAATCTTAATCTTACCCGACCAGGAATCGTCTTCTTCATTGTACCCCGTATAGGAAATGGTCACGGTTCCCGTGTAATTGGCGGCAGGTACAAAGGTAATGTCGGACAACTCATCAACGTAATATTCCGTATCTTCTGAAACTTTGGAATCATAATCCTTGGCATCTTCGTAATCATAATAAAGTTTTCCTTTAGCGGAACTCGGCAGGGTAAACATCACATAGTCGAGCTCGCTGCCGGTCGCATCATAAAATACGTCGGCGAAGTCGTCTTCCCGGAAAGTTACCGGGGTATTTTTATCGGTTTCATAGGCGAGGTCTTCAGGGTCGCTGTTGCTGCTGTTTGACTTGGAGGTGATTTTCAGGGTAACAGAACCGATGGCGGTGTCAGAGTCGTCAGAAGCATAGGCCTTTACGATATAGGAAACTGTTCCCTGCCCCTTAGCTGCAAAAGTCAGTTCTCCTTCTTCAATCTCGTCAATGCTGACTGCTTCTCCGAATTCGTAGTCATGTCTTCCTAATTTTAACGAACCGAAGCCGGGGTTGCTTCCGGTAATGGCAATAGCTTCCAGCGATCCGCCATCGTTTCCGGAGTATTTTGAGGTGAAATCAGAAGCTTGAAAGGTAAGGCTTCCCTTTTTGACCGTTTTGGCAATGGTCCCGGTAAAGGAAGGCGCGACACCGTCTGCCCTGACCACGGAAACATCATACTCGGTCGTATACAGGTTTTTATCATTGACTTTTTGATAAGTAACCGTCATGGAAACGGGGTCGCCGTCGACTTCCGCAAACGAGTCGGAATAAAAACCGGCGCTGGCGTAAGCATAGACGGACCGATTATAAGAGATGTCCAGCCCGCGTGACAAATCAACACTCTCGTAAGGATAATCGTCGGCAACTGTAATGGTAGCCGTTTTGCTCTTGGAAACAACCACAGCCGATAGAGCGGACGAATGATTGATTGAAGTAAGCACCGCTTCACCATTCGCAGCCCAAGCGGTTGCCGGGAGCATCTGCAGCAGCATTACCAGGGCAAGAAAAAAGCCCATGCCTGCCTTTGCTTTTAGTTTCATTATTTTTACCTCCATTGTAAATTGGTTAGCGGAATTGCTCCAATGCTCCAATGAGTGCCAGAACCGCAGTAATTTTGGCGCCAAATTTGATAAATCCGGATAACTTTACCCTGCGGTTACGGGCAAACATTTAAGCACCAGTCCGCCATTATATAGTTTCGATGCCTAACCAATTTTTTCTGGGGTAGCTTCTCATTTTTTATGCAGATTGTTCCAGCCATTATCGCTAGAGGGTGGATTTCATTGAGAAAAGCAGGTCACAGACCTGCTTTTCTCTAAGAGGCTAATCGTTTTCGCTAAGCTTATTGCAGCGGCTGCAGCGGGTCGCCTGCTAAAATCTTTTCCACCTCTTCGTATCCGGCGGGAAATGCGTAGTTGTAACGGGCGGAAAGGGCGAAAACATAGCGGCTGTTACGCCCCAGTTCGCTTGGCTTGATAGGCGCGGCGCCGATATGAAATTCTTCCTGCTGCATTGCGTTCCACTGGGAAAGGGTAAATACCATAATGGGAATATCCTGGCGCGGGTTTTCCGACGTCCACTGCGGATGCCGGATGGAAAGCAGCGGACCGGTCTGAGCTACAGTATCAGGCGAAGTTATGGCCAAACCTTTCCATTGGTCGGATACGACCGTATAACCCTGCCAGCTCTCAGGTAATTGGAAACTGAACCCATACTGGGTATTCCGGTAGACCGTGGGATCAGTTTGCTCATACCCATCAATTTTAAGTGCAGTGATAAGCCAGCGGCTGTTTATCTTTTCGGCGGTCAGGCTAACAGGCCGCTTAGCCGCATACCCGCCCTGGGTCATCTCCACACTGGTCATTTCAATAATTTCACCCTTAACCTGGTATTTTGAATCCGATAATTTCTCAGTGGCAATAATGTTTATACCTTCCGGCCAGGGACTGGATGAAACCCTCCCCGGAGCATTTTGGGGATCTTTTTGCCATTGGGCCAAAAGAGCAGAGGATACAAAATCGCCATAGGTTTCCTGGATACTCTTGGCCGCTTCATCCTCGGGAGCCAGCAGGGATACATTCTTCATGCTCCGGCCGAAGTCTTCAACCAGTTTTGCGATTGCGGCTGCATCGCTGCCGGTCTGATTTTCAGGGCTGGAGGTATTGGTCCTGATAAATACGGTTTTAGTCTGAGCGTCCCACTCAACCTCTGCTCCCAATGCCTCCGCAATCCAGCGTACCGGTACCATGGTCCGGTTGCCTACCATCTGCGGGGATACATCGGATTTTATCTCCTGCCCGTTCACTACCAGCTTGATCGGCTGATTGGCCCAGGCTGCCGTAGCAATAGCACAGATAAAAACGGCTGTGCCGACAACTGCTAACCATTTTTTCTTCATGGAAATACCTCCTGTAAATATTCTGGCAGATAAATAAACTGCTTGCTCTTCTCGTATAATCTATACTTAAATTCATGCCAAATCTTTCAGGGGGAAATAAGTGGATAATCTTTACACAGCCAGGCATTGATTAAAGATGGGGATTAAACATAGTGAAAGACTAAACTGTAATCTTCGCCCGTTCCCGCATAAAAGCGATCTCGCGATTGATGTCGCCTTGAATTGCGGCGATGCGGCTCTCGGCGTCAGGGCCTTTAAGCAGGCGGTTGAAACGCCCTTGCTTTATCAGGTATTCATCCACCGGGGCAGCCTCTTTTTTTCCGCTGATGATAAGCGAGCTGGGGTGGTTAAAGCTGATCTTGCCATTTTCCCCTTCCCATAACAGCCAGGCACCGCTGCGCACAGCCATACGGCTCATCCGCACGGTTTCAGGCATATCGAACTGCCAGCCTAAATAGCAGGGGGCCAGAATTTCAATGTATTTCATACCCGGGATGTTTCTGGCTTTTAGCACTTTGTCGTACAGGTCGCCGGGGTAAGCCACGGTAGCGGTAGCCACATAAGGGATATTATGCTCCAGCATCAGCAGGGCCATGTTTTTCTTGGTCTGGCGCTTGCCGGCGGGGGTGGTGGTAGTAAAGGCCCCGCGCGGAGTGGCGCCGCTGCGCTGCACGCCGGTGTTGCTGTAGGCTTCGTTGTTATAGCAAAAATGAATGATATTATCGTTGCGCTCGGCGGCCGCAGAAAGCGCCTGGAAGCCGATGTCATAGGTGCCGCCATCGCCCACCCAACTGAACACGGTGGGCAGTTCGCCTTGCAGGCGGCCCTTTTCCCGCATTATTTCCAGCGCGTGGGTAATGCCGGAGGCCGAAGAACCAGCAGTGGCAAAGCAAATATTGATGCAAGGCCAGTTGTAACCCAGCCTGGGGGTCATGCCCATACTGGCTACGGCGCAGGAAGGGGTCAGCAGCATGATGGCGTTGGTCCCTAAGGCCTTGCCTACGATGCGCAGGGCCATGGTGGCGGGACAGCCGCCGCAGGCCCCGTTGCCGCTTAAAACCTGCTCAATATCCGGTAATTGTTTGATACTGGTAGTCATATCTCATCCATCCCTTCCATGGTCTATGCTTTTTAATCATCCATCATGGCGCGAATCTCGGCGGCCATAAAGCGGCGGGTCAGATCAATGCCGCCGATGCCCATTACCCGGTTTTTAACCGTGATGTCGCTGCGTCGGCCAAAGAGCGCGTTTTTCAGCTCTGAAGCCAAAATGCCGCCGGGGTGGCCGAAGTTATAGTTGCGGTCCAGTACCATCACCTGGGCATTTTGCGGTAAGGCGCCGATGATATCCTCGGCCGGAAAAGGCAGATACAGGCGCGGTCTGAGCAGACCGGCTTTGATGCCCTGTTCGCGCAGGATATCAATGGAGAGCCTTAATTCGGCCGCCATGCTGTTGACCGCAAAGGCTACCACTTCGGCGTCTTCCAGCCGATAGGTGTCGATGGTGTCGCCATCCCACATGCCGGTGATATCCTTATATTCCTGCGCCGCCTGCTTTACCAGCGGGATGGAGGCCAGGATATCGTCGGACAGCATCTGGCGGAAAGGTGCGTATTCGGACGCATTGGTCACATTGCTGAAGGAAGAAGGATACTCCGGATCAAGCCGCCATTCCGGGCTATGCGGGGGCAGGAAACGGTCGATATCCTCCTGCGGCGGCAGAGTGAGAGGCATCAGACAATGGGAGATAGCAAAGCCGTCAAAGTTGACCATTACCGGTATATTGATCTGTTCGGCCACACGGAAGGCCTGCAAAATGGTGTTGAACACCTCCTGATTGGAGGAGCAGTGATATTGAATCCAGCCGGTATCGCGCTGAGCAAATGAGTCCTGATGATCGGCCCACAGGGTCCAGGGGGCAAAAACACCGCGGTTGACGTTGCACATTACCACCGGCAAACGGCCGCCGGAAGCCATATGCAAAACTTCGTGCATATACAGCAGGCCGTTGGCCGAAGTGGCTGTAAAAACCCGGGCGCCGGCAGCGGCAGCGGCCACGGCGGCGGCCATAGCGCTGTGTTCGCCTTCCACCGGAATGAAGCGGGCGTCCAGTTCGCCATTTTCAACCATGGCGGCCACCGCTTCCATAATGCTGGTCTGGGGAGTGATGGGGTAGCCGGGTATTACGTCCACCCGGGCGCTTTTTACGGCCAGCGCGGCAGCATGGGCGCCGGTATCCATTATAACTTGCGCTGCTTTCATACCGCTACTCCTCCTCCTTTAACATGCTGATGGCGCCGGTGGGACATTCGACGGCACACACACCGCAGCCCTTGCAATAACGGTAATCAATGGTAATTTCATTGCGGTCAATGACCGCTTCCGGACAATATACCCAGCAAATCTGGCATTTGGTACATATCTGATTGTCAATCACCGGGCGGTGCGCTCGCCAGGAACCGGTGTCGCCGCCGGCCCCCTTCATGGGCCAGGAAATAGGGCGGTAGGGTTTAGTAACTGACTTCATTGGGTTCCATTCCTTTCGCTGATCCTAATATAAAGCACGCTATATGCTCATCTCCGGGTTACAGTGCTATAAGCCTTGCCGGCGGCGCTCAGATTGCTCTCGCCGTTATGGCCCGGCCATTTATGCAGGATGGTTTGTTCCATAATATTTTGCGGGATGTTCAGCACCCGGCACACCGCGCCAAACAGCGGAATATTGATAAAAGGTCCGTCGGCCGAAAATAATCCGGCTTCACGGGCAATGGCATCGGCGTCTACCTGCCAGGTAGGGTGCTTTCCCACGGCTGCGGCGTGAGGGGCATTGATGATCACGGTGCCGGTCTCAGTGATGCCTTCACTGACCGCCGCTGCAGTGAGCTTTTCGCTCATCACTACCACATAATCCGGGCGATCGCATTGACTGTGGGCATGGATAGTGGCAGGAGACATGCGCACTGCCGCCCGCACCGGCGCTCCGCGGCGTTCCACCCCGAAGAAAGGCAAAGCCTGCCCCTGCTCACCGTTTTCCAGCGCCGCCTGGGCTAACAAGTGAGCCAGAGTAACGGAGCCCTGCCCGCCAAATCCGTTGATTCGTAGTTCTAACATATTTCTCCTCCATTCTTCTACGGTGCCGCCACCGTCTTCTCTTCAGGGAGACGCTCTTGGTTGCATCTTCCTGCGGGCCCACCCGTACGATTCAATACCATATTCATAGCTTTAAGCTTCCTGGCCCCGGCCTGGCTGGGATTTTCACTGATATAAAAGTAAACCCTTCGCTCAGAACTCTGAGACGAAGGGTTTAACTCCGCGGTACCACTCAAATTAACGGCTAATGTCGTTCACTCCATCAGGATGCGGGATCTTAAGATCCGATATCCCCTCCCTTTTAACGGTGGAAGTTCCGTCCGAGCCTACTTTCTAAAATGATTTCGGTCGGCAACTCCAGGGTGAGTTCTGCTTGCCTCTTCGCCCGCCTCACACCCGACAGCGGTTCTCTATAGCCCAAGGTCAGCTTACTATTCCCTGTCATCGCCATTTTGATATATTGCATTTATTATACTGACCGGCCATTTCTATGTCAATATTTTCTTCTATGCCCTTTTCATCCCTTATCGCTATTAAGCAGGCGGGTCCACTCCACCAGGGACTGCAGCAGCTTTCTAATGGCATTGCGGGTGTAATCGTCGGTGAGCTTCGAATCCTGATCGAATTTATTTTGCGCCTGCATGATAAAAACTTCAGGCTTGTTTAAAGGCATCATATTACATACCACACAAGTTTGACGCAAATGGTATTGACCTCTGGCCCCTCCGAACATGCCGGTGGAAGCGCTCATCAGCGCCACCGGTTTTCCGCTTACGGGGGCGCCCGTGCTCGGGCGCGAAACCCAGTCTATAGCATTCTTCATGACCGGAGCCACCGAGTAATTATATTCCGGGCTGACCAGAAGCAGGGCATCCGCTGCTTTCACATCGGCGGCCAGCTCCAGAACTGCATCGGGAAGGGTCTGCCCTTCCAAATCTTCATTTAAAAACGGGATGGGCGCCAGATCAATAATCTTCAGTTCCGCCCCTTCCGGCAGAAGCTCCAGGGCCGCCCGCAGGGCCGCTTTGTTATATGAACCGCGGCGTAAACTGCCGGCCATGCCCAGGATTTTTACCACCTTTCCTTGTGAACTCATGTTGCTCAACCTCCTTCATAAATAATACCGATTGCTTTAAACTGCCTCTGCTCCAAGTCTCACTCCACTAGTCTGAGGGAGCTAATGTATTGTATCTGATTATAATTATACAAATGTGAACAGGATACTGTCGATCATATTGTATAATCGCGCGGTGTCCAAACAGGAAATAACAATACGAAGAAGACATACCGTAACATTTAAACCTTAATCCCGTTACCATATCTCATTTATCAGGTTAGACTTTTCATTTCCCTCAAGGTTACGGCTACTCCACTGCGAATTAAAGCACTTGGGTGCTCAATAAAGGCAGCCAGTTTTTCTTCCCCCTGAGCTCCAAATTTAATCAGGGCTTTTTTAAGGTGTTCATCCAGGTTGCCATCACCTGTATCAAATAACTCAATCAAGGGAATTATTGCCGCCGGATTGCCTAGAGAAGCTAACGCGTCTGCCAAGGCACAGAGCACTATTATACTACCTTCATTAGGGAGGGCACTTAGCAGAGGGGCTGCTGCCTGGGGGGCTTTTAATCTTCCCAGGGCTTCTGCCGCGCAAAAGCGGATATATTCGCTTTCACTTACGGTAAAGATATTAATCAGATAGGGGAGGCAGCGTTTATCTCCAATTTTACCCAGGGAGGCTATAATAGCGGCGAGTACTTGTTCATCTTCTTCAGATAAAGAATCAATAAGCAATTCAACTGCCGTTTGAATATTTAATTGCCCCAAAGCCCAGGCGGCTGCGGCCCGGTGTTCTCTGTTGGGGCTTTGCAGCGCTAAAAGCAGCTCGTCTACAGCAGATTGCCCTAGTAGGCCCAAATCCCGTAGAACTTGAATACATGCCGGGTTTTCCAGATTATCCGGTTGGTATAAACATCGGTTGTTAATGAGAAGGTCAAGCAGCCGTATTACTTTGGCTTCGGGGGCAAAAGCCGTTCTAATCTCCCCCTGGCAGGGGGAGGCGCATTCCAGTGCTTTCCTTAATTCGTGCAGTTGTTCTCTCTGTTCGGTTCCTAAAAATGAGAAATCCCTTTCAAACTTAATTGAACGTTTAGTTTCCGCCAGAGGCTCCGCTATCCAATTCTTTGCCGGGGGTTTTAAGCCTGACAGGGCTTTAACCACTGGTTCAGTTACCATAAGTAAGGTGGAATCTGGAGAAAGGAAGAAGTCACTCCCATCCCAGCTATTATCTTCAGGATACAACCCTTTAAGGATAATATCGGGATCCAATCCGACTATCGTATGGGGAACTATCTGCACTTGAGAACGAGTATAGTCTACAAGCCCAATTTTTCCGGTTATAAATAAGCCATGGTAGCCTTGTATTAATTCGCCGTTTTTTCCCCGCAGTTCTATCGGATAGGTATCCCAGCCGGTAAAGCCCATCGTTTTAAAAAGATTATTTATACGGTCAGATATGAGCCACCCGGCTGCATTCAGGGCAATAAAATCCTTCGGTTTGCTTTTACCTCCGGAGTACCGGCAAGGGATTGGAAAAGGTGGTTTAATGGACGTGCGTAAAAACTGGTTCATATCCGGCAGATATAAGATTTCATCGGCAGTGGCGGCGTAAAAATACTGGGCTGAAGGTGAAAGGGTCAGAGTAAAGCCGCCGGTCAAAGTCCGCCTAGTCGTTGTTTTAGTTGCTTCTTTTTTCTCCATTCCCAATAACGCCATGGACGAACGCCAGGATATTATCCGGTCTGGATGCTTCACCATCTCCGTTAATGATGCCAAAGCTTTCTCGTTCCGAATCAATCCCAGGGCATATACGGCTGCTCCCTGGTGATTATATTCGCTCCGGCTCCAAACTTCAATCAGCGGTTCAACTGCCGCTTCACCAATTCGCCCCAAAGCCCGGGCGGCAAACCAGCGCTGTCCCCCCTTCAGTTCTTCAATCAGAAAGGGTACGGCCCGGGGATCTGCAATCTCCCCCAAGGCTAAAATGGCAGTCGGAGATGCACCGTATTGCTCAATATACCTGATCAGCGGATTAACCGCCCTTTCATCACCCGAGTTTCCCAGTGCTCTTACGGCCATTTCTCTGATATCGCTGTCTTGGTACTTCAAGAGCGGAAATAATAATGATAGCGCGTAGGGATCAGTGCTTTTACTTAAAACATAGGCTGCCTTTCCCGTATAACGTGGATTAAGGAGTAATTCCGCCAAAAGCCCGGTAGCCTTGCCGCCCATTTGGGCCAGGGTTTCACCGGCTAAATCAGACAAGGGCCATTCACCATCCAGCCAAGCTGCTATTAATGGCCGGACGGCCGGCAATCCGATATTAACCAGAGACTCTGCCGCTGTTCGGGCTACTTCGTCATTGACATCCCGTAAAGCCTGTATCAATGCCGCTATAGCATCCGGTGTACCAACTCGGGCCAGCTTTTCAACAGTGTCTCTTCTATTTCGCCAGTTGGAGTCTTTTAATTCATCACCTTTGAATCTCACAAAATAATACCTCGACTTTTGTTGTAATTAAGATATTATTCAGCAGTGTAAAAGCCTACTTTTACCTCTTGAATAGACAAATTTAAAACCTCCAAGCGATGCTTTTATTCTACATCTCTTGGAGGTAAAAAAAACGATCTCCACGGCAGAAACTGTCATTTGGAAATTACCTCGTGTACTTAAAAAGACAACCCATTTTGCTGAATTCACTAATTTACGTTATTATATCTAATTGGAGTATAATTAGACATACTGCTGGCACTACGAATTGTATGTGATACCCTATCATAACTGTTTAATTTTGTTGATTCATACAAAATAAAGTTGCCAGAAGAATCAAATTCTTCGAACAAAACAATATGAGATGGGTGATTGTTAAGCGCATCTCCCTCCAATATGTTAGATATATCTATCACTGTTGAAATATTGGCAAATTGACCTGTACCATGATGAGTTGTTAAACCCCAACATCTAGAAACATATCCAGAACAATCAAGGCCATAAGTATTAGCAACATGCCCAGATGTTGAAGTGTTTATATTTCCAACTCTGCCGCCAGTACTCATACCACTATTGTATTGAGAAATTGAGCTAAATCCACCCCAACAATAAGGCATATAGGAATACGTTCCCGCCGAACCTACATAACGTGGTTTTGTCCAATTTGTTAATGCAGCTAGATTAGCATCCGTACATGTCCAAGTAAATGAAGAATGAAAAGATCTGGCGTTAGCCATAATTGTGCTTCTTTTAATTGCTGTTATGGAAGAATCGTTAATGGGAAGTTGAGATTTTGGCTCGGCAGTGTTGTCAAAAACAGAATGATATCCCTCTGCGCTATTTTCTTCCGGGATGCTGATCCTTACAATTTGGACCACATTATTGAGGTTATTAAGGTGGTAGATTTCATTACTAAAGGTCTTTGTTTGGTTGGCAATAGATTTCACTTGTTTATCTAATACACAAACATCTTTTAAATCGCCTTCAGGACTTATTATTCTAATTGTTTCTTCTGCAGCAATTGTGTAATCTGGCTTTGAAGCTAACTCAAACAGTTTGATTGTGTAATCACCATTATCGGTGATTCCAAGATACTGTGCTCCCGCAACCCAATAATCAGAAGTTAAGGTAATTGATTTCTTGCCAGTGTTTATATCAGATATTGTAAGTATACAACTGTGACCAAGGCTTTTTCCGACTTCAGGCATCAACTTCACCTTGTAAGTCGTGTTTTCATCAAACACCCTGCCTTCAAACGAATCAATTTTTTTGCCGCTTCTTGTAGTATCACAAAGATCAACTTTATATGTAGTACCATAATCTCCTTCGGACGTACTTACATACAGGTAATCATTGATAACATTAAAATCAGTTATTGCCTCATATTTAGAGTTATTTGGATGTTCAATATCACTTAAGATGCCATTTGAATCAATCTTCTTAATGGAGTAATCATTGCCGAGCACATAAAGATTGTCGTTATCACTGGCAATCTTTATACCTTTAATACCGACATCATCTAAAGCGATGGTTTGTAATACCTTACCTCTTATATACTTTAGAACAGTATTATTAGCAGAGTTCAGTACGTAAAGATTGCCGTTATCAATAGTGAAATCTTCTGGGCCTGATATATTGCCTTCCACATCCACAGCATAAGACATTAAATTGTTAGTTTTTGAAGTATCATCCACATCTATTGAAATAATAGCCTCGCCATTTTGCTTGTACTCTACACCATAAGTTGAAGATCCAAACATAAAAAGGACCATAAAAATCATTAGAACAACGCTCCATTGTCCATGTGATTTCTTTTTCATAATATTTAACTCCTTTCCAATTTTTTCTTATATTAGACTTAGTAAGGATCAACGTCCTCAATTGGCATGTCAAAATCAAACGATAAGGCGCTCTCTTTTACCCAGAAAGCGGGTTCGCCACCGGGTAAAGTAATTAGGGCCCATCCATCATTTCTTTCACTAATCGTTCCACGACCATTCTTTAGTCCGACTTCAATGCCGTTTATGTCATCATAGGCGCTTACATTGTCAAGAACTGCCTGATTCGCGCTTGCAAATAGACTGATGTCATAACTGATTGCATTTCTTTCCACTTTTCCTCTGAGTGTTGCCGGAGTACCGTATGGCACAAAGACTCTGCAATACTCATCAGCTTCCTCCAGAACCACTACCATGTCATTTTTTCTAAGCAGAAATGTAGATGAGTCATTAATTTTGGGCTCAACTTTTCTGAGAGTAAGCCTTAATTGATCTTCAGCACCACTATCAACTTCGCTAAAGTCTATAACATAAGCGTCATAGATTTCAGTGTCCTCCTTTATAATAGCGGTTTTCCCGTTATATAATCGGGTAAATGCAATTTTACCATCTTCCGTATAGACTTTGTCATCTTCGCTTGGATTATTAGTGTCTGGGACAGAATTAGACGAGCAACCAGCTAATGTAGCGTTAATAAATAAAGTTAAAACAACCCCCATGATTACTAAAATTACAATATTGTTCTTTTTCTTCAGATTGAAGGTGTTTCTAAATCTAATTTCCATGGTCTTTTCACCTCCGAAAGAATGCGTAGACAGGTTGGGATATGTGCCTGTAAGACATTAAATTCAGTACTATGGCTCATTTTTACCGAAGCAGTGACTCCCACTTTTCCAAAACAGGGGGGCTCTACCGTACCAAAATATGCAGTTCTTATAATACCTGAAATATGCTGTCCTAACAATTAAAGTACAGAACAAGTAAATAGTTTTTTAAATTCCCACTGGTATCCTGGGCTGATACCAGTGGAACAAACAAGCGGGCTGCACGCCGGCACTGGCTACGAATAACAAAAACATCGACAACACGCTTAAAACCTTGGTCCTCATCATAATTTCCACCTCCTTCCAATTAATGATGATGGCCTGTATTATATATACTAAACCGGAGAGGGAAGTCAAGCCCTTTGCACCGAATGGGTCGAAATCGGCTCTGAATGGGTCATGTTACGGCAAGGAATTATCCGGGCATAAAAAATAACCGGCAATAACCGGCTGTTATTTGTCGTTTCGTAATATTTTTTTGCTATTTTGGACAAGTGATGCGGGGGGACGTTTTGACCCAGTTTGCCGCTGGGCATGCGTGGTTGGAAAAGTCATCCTTATTAGACTGAACGCGCTGGGAAAGGCCTGCGTTAATGAATATAGGCCAAAGCAGCACTCTTCAAGGTGCTTTTCTATGCTAAAATAACATCATAGGAGTTGCCGTTTGGCGGTCAGGTCACTTTCCCTTGAGGGGGGTGATGCGAATTGTTTCAATTCTGCCTGGTGATTATAGCAATTATTTCTCTGAGCATCATGCTTAGAAAATAAACTAAACCGCCTGTAAGGCGGTTTAACCAATTATTTCGGATCTGCCGCCGTACGAAAAGCGACAACTCCTTTTATTAACTATATAATAGCATGCAGGAAAATATTCTTCAATCAAGCCTCAGCACATCTTTCAGCCCTGGACGCAGAGTTTGTTCACTTACTTCTGAGAGTAGTTCTTGGATACATTAGCTTTATTTTGAACCTCTCACTAATGTCCTCACTTGTTAATTTTTTTTAGGTTCCGCAAGACCGCATAACATGGCAATATCAACCATATAACGATTAACATTGAACTAACAATAAATTCACGACATAAAGAAGTAATATAACTCATTACCAGCATACTTATTATAATAAATGTAGCCAAATTACCATAATCCATTTCCCATTTTCCACTGTTTTTTCTTTGTTTACCAAAGTGCACTATCAAGTCAACTATACATCCAATTATTAATAGACTAATAATAAAATTAAAATGGCTAGTGTTCATAACCTCTAGTTCTCCATGTTCGTTAAATAATTTGACCCCGATTTATTATATAATGGGGAATTTTACATTATAGGAATAATTCCTCATTACACGTGATAATAGATTATCAAGACAGTATCCCCATTGAAAGACAGGGTTACACCTATTTAATTAAAGCCAA
>DHCD01000109.1:78927-82612 GCA_002398105.1 Syntrophomonas sp. UBA4911 | reverse complement strand
CGATACCGGACCGATTGGGCCTACCGGCGATACCGGACCGATTGGGCCTACCGGCGATACCGGACGGATTGGGCCTACCGGCGATACCGGACCTGCGGCAATTATTCCGTTTTCCTCTGGAACTCCGGTTACCCTGACGACTGTTCTGGGGGGGGTGCTTAACACCTCAAGCGGAATTGGCTTTGGAAACAATTTTGGCGGCATAATTATTACAGCGGGAGCCTTCTCTGCCATCAATTTCACCAATATGGCCTTTTCCGTACCGAGAGACGGAACTATAACCTCAATTGCAGCATTTTTCAGTACTACGGCAGCGCTAGCCCTGGGACTTTCAACAGTTACCATTACAGCTCAACTGTTCCAGTCAACCGCTCCCGACAACGACTTTACAGAGGTTCCCGGCGCTCTCGTGACCTTGTCTCCGTCTTTTAGCGGAACAATAGCAATCGGTACCGTCAGCAGCGGCATCACCACGAGCCTGAGCATCCCGGTAACCGCAGAGACGCGCCTGTTACTCGTATTTTCCCCAACAGTTACCGGCGTCGACATCGCAACAACGATCCTTGGCTATGCCAGCGCAGGGCTTTCTATTGACTAACAGGAATTGAGTAGGCGGGTAGCCATTAGTTGACCAAGACGAACTGACGGTTGAGCAAGTGTCAAAGGTGCGCCGGCAGTATCCGGACCCACGCAGTTAAGGAACTGGACAGTCGCGGATCCCTATTATACGGATCCGAAATTTGATCCTTTGGCCGGAATCTTTACTGTTCCGGAAACCGGAAGATATTCAATCAAAGCGACTCTCAACTATTCCACGACTGCTGCTATTACCGTATCAATTGGCGGCGCCGATGCCAGCGGACTTTTATGGTCGGTGCACAGAATAGCTTAACCTTACTGAACCAGAATTAGAAATCAGCGCCACCCGTTCAACGGGTGGCGCTGACTTTTGAGGGCTTCCCCCAAAGAATTTTTATAACGGCATCCTGTATCAATAAAAAATGCTCTTAAAAACCTATAATTGCGTAGCGGTTTTAGAGCAAATAAGGGTTTGTATTGCCGACCACTTTTGGAGTAAAGGTTGGTATAAATGGTGTAATAAGGTAAGAACTTTTACGGAAATTACAGCTTCACGTCGATGCCGATCACGCAGAAACAATAAGGATTTTTGCAGTTTCCCTAAAATAACTTGACCGAGGATAACAGTCTATGGATATGCGTATTCGCCTTTAAGACACAAGTTTGGAAACAGCGGTTCTGTTTCAGGAATGGACCTGCCGGAACAGAATGCCCGCACCCGCGGCGTCTATGGTATCTAGTTCCTTGATGCTGCGGAGCACATGGTCGGCAGCAAGCGGCGTAAAGCCATTATCGTCATAAAGCTGCGCTAGGCGCAGCAGAACATCCCTGCTGTCCACGTAGTTGAGCACGCGCAGCATCTGTTCAAATAATTCGAAGCGGCGGCATTTCAAAAGCATATCCAATAGGCGGAGCATTGCTGCAAGTTCCGGTTTTCCCTCGTCTGCGTAATGGGGGTCCTCGGGGGACAGGCCCAGGAAAATATCCCTCATCAGCACAGCCGCTGCGTATTCGCTTTCGCAACAGTGGGATCGGATATAAAAAAGCGCCTGCTCGAGCTGTTTCGTATCGTTCTGTATGAGTCCGGTCGCAAACAGCATCATCGCACTCAAGGGGCGGGTGCCGCGCAGGATTCTTTCGTCCGGTTCGGGCGTTTTACATACCAGATCAAAGAGGGGCGCGGCCTTGTCGAGCTGCTGCCGATAAAACAAAATACGCGCTTTTACATATGTGATCTCCGTTTCAAGGCCTTCGTAATCCGTCAGCTCCTCAAGCGCTTCCAGCGCTTGCGTGTAAAGGCCCTCTCCCGCGAGAATATCCGCTCCTACGATCGCATTTGGAGCGTATCGGGGATTGGCAAAATAGGAGAACAGCTTTTTCAAAACCTCACTTTTATCCGGATACAGCTTATTCAGCACATTGCCCGAGCGATAAAGCGCCGTGTACAAGTTCGGCTTATGAGAAAGCGCCAGATCGTAATATCTTAGCGCCCGTCCGTAATCCTCAAGCTCACGGTACAGCTCGCCCAACTGGCAGGCCGCACGCCATGTGCCGCAGCCCGGTAAAAATTCGAGCTGCATGGGCGGGTTTCCCATTTTCAGGCAGGCCTCAAAGCTTTCTAGAGCAAGGGTGTAGCGCCTGCATTTATGCAGGATATCCGCACGGAGAAATTCATAATCCGTGCAGCGGGGGAATTCATTCAGTCCCGCCTGGATCGCTCGCAACGCTTTTTCATGCTCGCCCAGATTTTCATGACAGTTTATGATGCGAAAAAACAGATGAGGAACAAATGCCAAGCATCGGTTTTTAAGATACCCGAGGGCTTTTTCATAGTATTGCAGCGCAGTTTTATAATCCTGCATGGATAGGTATTCATTGCCCATATTGAACAGCGCGAAAGGCTCGTCGGGATTTTGCTCAAGCTGTTTTTCGAGAATTGGAATATTGCGCCGGCGCTTTTGTTTTTCGCGGACAGTCTCGTCGAGATAACCGTAGTGATGCACCACGGCGTTGAGGGTGGTAAAGCGGGGGGACAGATTTTCGCCGCCGTCAGAAACGATCTGTTCGTGAATCTCGCCCTGGAAGCGGTATTTTCCATTGTTGCGCAGGAGTCTGAGTCCGCTGTGCAGGCTGTAATTTTCGGGGGAATAACGGCCGGTATAATTGCGGATGCGGAAATGGGCGCCGTCGAGCCCGGTGGTATTGATGAATTCGGTGACCGCCTTGATGCTGTTTTGGTCCAGCGCCTCGTCTGCGTCAAGCAGAAGCAGCCATTCGCTCTCGGCTTTATCCATAGCGAAATTGCGCGCGTTGGCAAAGCTGCCGTTCCATGGATAAGCGTACACTCTGGCGCCAAGACCCTCGGCAATCAAGACGGTATTGTCCGTGGAGCCCGTATCCGCCACCACGATTTCATCCGCCAGTTTCCTCACGCTTTGAATGCAGCGTCCGATATTCTTCTCCTCATTTTTGGCGATCATACAAAGACCTATGGATGCCATGAACCGTTCCTCCTAAAAGTCTCCCCTCCAAATTTTCGCCAACAGAGAGCCGGCCAGAATTTCGCCGCGCCCCACGGATGATGTCGGAGGCGCGGCGGGATGAACTGCGGCTGCGAGTCAATGTTGGGATTGGGCGATAGGACCACCATTTTTTGGCGTCACTTATTACATCTGGCCGACATAATAGGCGGAAAAGGTGGCACCCGCCCCTGCGTCATAAAGAAGTCTCGCATACCGCCCGTATTTACTGATGGCGATGATCAATCTGGCGTCAACCGGGACAGGTATATCATCGTTATCCACATCAAAAGCATACAGATTATCGTCGGCCGCAGGACTGACCTGCAGGGAAATGGTAAATGGATTGGTGCCGGTATTATAGACAAAATACGAACCGGTGGTGATCTCCGAGATATCGGTACCATCGAAGACAAGACCGGTTCCTGTCACATTGTTCAGCGTCGTATTGGTTTCAGCAATCTCATGGCCGGCAATATTAACACCGCCGGTCACGGTCAGCGTCGTATTGGTGATCTCCACATCTCCAGTCACGGTCAGCGTGGTATTCGTGATCTCCACATCGCCCGCCACCGTCAGCGTCGGGT
>DHCD01000109.1:78559-78777 GCA_002398105.1 Syntrophomonas sp. UBA4911 | reverse complement strand
TGTGATTTGCACATCACCAGCCACCGTCAGGGACGTGTTGGTGATTTCCACTGAGGCCGTGCCGGTAAGCGCCACTTCGCCTTGCACGGTCAATGCGGTGTTGGTGATCTCCACATCGCCGGCTACGGTCAACGTCGGGTTCGTGATCTCCACATCGCCGACTACGGTCAGCGTGGTATTCGTGATCTCCACACCGCCCGCCACCGTCAGCGTCGGGT
>DHCD01000109.1:61834-78366 GCA_002398105.1 Syntrophomonas sp. UBA4911 | reverse complement strand
TGTGATTTGCACATCACCAGCCACTGTCAAGGTAGCGTTCGTGATTTGCATATCACCTGCTACGGTAAGGGTCGGATTGGTAATAAGCGTGCGCAGTTGGCTTGAAACAGTATTGAATACCAAATTATTCACTTGTTTCATCTCCCTCCTTTCTGAGTGTTAGACCTATAGACAGCCGTAAATGGTCTTGCTGCTCTGTCCCGGCTATAATTGGGCGGGATGGGCATTGCCCGGACGGGATGCTGCCAATAACTATGGTTCTGCATCTGAAACCAGATATAAGCATTAGACGCTTGGGTGCTTTGGGCGACTACTCTGGTATATCTGGAGAAAATATAAGGCACCAGATAGCCTGTTTTACTGACGGCAAGCTCAAGCTGCTGCGGATCGTCTGTAAAATCCAAGCCGTTGGGACTGTTTTGTAAAGAAACGGTTATAGGATTAGGTCCGATGTTTTTCACAAATATGGTGATGGCCTGGGCGTTATCCGTAGGGAAATTATCCGTATAACTTTTGCCCGAGCTGATCTGCAGTAATGAGGTATATTCGCAAAAGCTGCCGTTGATTACGCTTGCGCCATTGGTATGGTTCATATGCCCGCAGCAGCTGCATGGCTTGTAGCGCCCACAGCAACCCCGATAGCTGCACTGGCTGCAGCATATATAATAGGGTGCGTTCATCCTGTCACCTCATCACGGAATTTGATTGCGGACACTCTGCGGTTCAATCAGCGTCGACGCAGCCTTTCTATAGGCAATATATGTGCAGGCTTTACAATTTGTGAAATACACCAATGGAGATCAAAGGGAAAAGATGCTTGAGACCAACAGGGATGGAATTTTCATATAATGTTGTAAAATACTACGGCAAAGTGCGTTTGGCAAAAAAAGCTGGCTGCAATCAGGAATGAAAGGAGCAGCGCAGGCAACAATCCGCGTCAGATTAATATCTGGGCGGATGAACCTGCATCTGGTGCATACCATGAATGATCTTCCTTTTAATAAGCGTCCCATCAATACGCAAATTTACGGCGCATCCTCTAATGGTCCGATTGCCCTGCGCACCGACGACCAGGGCCGCCCGGTGCTCCGATTGGATGCGACCCAGACCATTGCCGCCTCGTCATTGGATATCCGCGATCTCAGTGCGACGGATATCGCCGCCATAACTGCCGCAGGATTCGCTATCCGCAGTCTTGATGGCAGCAGGGATTCCGTCACCACGGTTGAAAACCCGTTTACGGTTTTATCCGCCACGGCAACCCTGGTGCTGGGCGGAACATCCGTGCTGACGGTGGATACGAGTCCCTATTCCAACAGCGCCTTTCTGGTACGCGCGGATGCTATTTCCCTGCTTACGACCGTATCCTTACAGCTTGCGCCGGTGACGACCGCCAGCTATTTTACAACCATTGCGTCGGAGAGCGGGCTCATTCTTGGCGGCAGATATCTGCTTCTTCCTCCTATGTCGATGAGATATGCGCGCATCTTCGCCACCGGTATCGGATCCGTTCTCACAGCATATTATATCGGCCAGGTTTAGATGTGCTTTTAAATCTGCAATGAAAGTCAGCTTTTTTGCTCCTTCGTAATTGGCCGCCGGTGCTTTACGCTTAGATAGCCCCGTTTCAAGCCGCTTTACCGGCTGCAGAACCGCTCCAGGACCGGGAAAGGATGGAATATAGGTGAATTTTCTTGTTTTCAATCGTAGCGCGGAAAACCTCAAAACCGCCATATACGGGCGTCATGACGGGAATATGGTGGCGGTTGCCACGGATGAGCAGGGCAATTTTGTTTTTTCTCCAACCAGCTTGGTCACGGTTACGGCTACTAATTTTGATATCCGTAATCTTACCAGCGCACGGGACACCGTAAATGTTACTGCCTCCAACTTTGATATCAGGAGCCTGAACGGCGCGCAGGACTCGGTGCAGGTAAGCGCCAAGGGGTTTTTGGAGGTCCGGGAAACCGTGACCGTGGCCTCCAACACTACATCCTATCTGCTCACGCGCGACATCGGCGGCTATTCCCAAAGCAGCTTTTTTCTGCGCAACACCAACGCCACCGGCTCCATTACGGTGACACTTGAGATCGCGCCGGTGAATGATAACAATTATTATATCTCCTTTACCTCTATGGGCGTTTCCGCCAGCAGCAACCATCTTGCGGCGGTGGCCACACTGATGCGTTATGCCCGCCTGCGGGTACAGACAGGCGGCACGGCCATCGGGGTGGACGCCTATTATAATGGACGCGCTTGATTGAGCTCTATGAGGGACGGTATGAATTTCGGCATGTTCGTATGAAAAAATCAGATTGTTGCGCACCGAGACAGGATTTGGCATTCCCAAAGCATTATAGAGCCGGTTCTTATTATACCTCATGGTCGGCAGGGGGCGCATGCTCAGGCATGCTCCGGTTTAGAATTGCATAACAGCCGTTATTTACGATTTGGCGAAACGGGCTTAACCCTGAAAATCATAATTACCGTACGCCAGCGGCCCCAAAGCGGGAACCTTATTCATCCTTTGGTATTTTCCAGGTTAATGCATTAGCTCTGCCGATGGCCTGGGAACCGAATCGTCGGCGAATATCATCCATAACCCGGTCTATTTCACTGGTATCCGCCTCAACCGGAACGAAAAGACTTCCCTGTTCCAGGGCCGGAGTGGCGGTCAATTTGCCCAGAGAAAGGCCAATCAGACGTAACGGCGGATAACCAGGGTAAGCGTCCTGCAAAATTCCTATAGCCGTTTCTCCTATCAACATATCTGAGTTACTGGGGCTTATCGTCTTGCTGCGGCTGATGGCGGCAAAATTACTGTACTTTATTTTTACCGTAACGGTGCCAGCCTCCATATCCTTCTGGCGCAATTTCCGGCACAGTTCCACCGCAAAGCGGTCGAGCAGATCCTTAAGATAATTTATATCAGTAGTGTCTGCGGCAAAGGTTACTTCCCTTCCCAGTGATTTGCGCTGCCGTCCGGGTGTTACCGGTCTGGAGTCAATGCCGCGGGCCAGTTCCCAGAACAGTTTTCCCGCCGAACCTATTTTGTCCGCCAGCCACCCTTCCGGTAAATCTTGAATATCGCCGATATGGTAAAGCCCTAATCTATCAAGTTCTTGGCGGGTCTTCTCCCCTACCCCCCAAAGGCATTGTACCGGCAGCGGACGCAGCAGAGCCCAGGCTTCATCAGCCCTGATTACCCGAAAACCATCCGGCTTATCCAACTGGGAGGCCAGTTTAGCCAAAAACTTGTTATAGGAAATACCTACTGATATTTTCAGGTTAAGCTCTTTTTCCACTCTTTGCTTAATGGTACGGCCTATAGATTCCGGCGAACCGAATGCCGATAATGATGAAGAAACATCCAGGAAGGCTTCGTCAATCGAAAGGATTTCCATCACCGGAGTATAGTCAGCCATTATAGCGAAAACCTGACGGGAAACTTCCTGATAGCGTTGCCGGGCAACCGGGAGGAATACCGCATGAGGGCAAAGCCTTTGCGCTTGGACCAGGGGCATGGCCGATTTAACTCCGTATTGGCGAGCCTCATAGGAGCAGGTAGCCACTACCCCGCGAGACCTGGGATTACCTCCTACTATAACCGGTTTCCCCTGGAGGGAGGGGGTGTCCCTCTGCTCTACCGAGGCATAAAAGGCGTCCAGATCACAATGGATTATAGAACAGGTTTTAGCGGCAACATGGTAATTGTCCATTAAAGTTCGGCTTCCTCATTTCATCATACAAATCGCCTTTAGTTATCTCTCCCTGCCCTGCTCAATCCGGGGAAATCTCCCCGGCAGCATTAAGCCAGCAGGTAAGAGCGTACATATAAGGCAAGTTGTTCCCGATAATAAGTATAAACAGCAGACAGCAGCGGTGAATAGAAAAACCAGCGAACAAAATAGGTAAAGGTATTGATAAAGGCTGATTCCATCGTACCCTGAATCCCGGTTAAACCGGGCAGTAATAAGTAATCAAGCACCAGACCCGCCGCCTCGGCTAACAGAATAAAAATGAATATCACCAGCAATATTTCCGTTCTGATGCCTTGGGATAACCTGGCTCCCTTACGCATGGATACCAATATGTTTCCGTTTTCAGTGATCAATAGCGGCAGTGCCAGGGGGTATTTGGCCAAAAAATACAGGGTAACTGCAATTCCCCAAAAAACACTGAATCCTATTAAATCACCAGCCTGTATTGTCTGCACTATATATGGCGTCCAGGCCAGAATACCAATAGGAACAACCAGGGCGGCGACAGCCAGCCAATTCCTGATACCTGCCCCCAGAGATGGCGCCAACTTGGCCAGGTTTCCCCCAGGTGCAAGCTGCAAGGCGTACAGTATGGATCCCACGGCAAAAAAGCTCAGCAGGAGTTTAAGCATAGTAACAATAAATTCAATTCTGGCCGCAGTCGTGGAAAATAATGCAGTGAACAGAGGAAAGTCGGCGGGGTGCAAAACATAGTTCTGCCATAACCAGGCTTCACAGCAACCAACCGGCACAGCGACCAGCATTATTATAAAGCTGATTAAAGGGATATGGGAAACCCAATATTTTAACGAGCGCAAGAACACCGGCAAAACTCCACTCCCCCCCTGTGAAATTATGGCACTAGAAACTTATATATGCATTTTATCATAAATATAACCTTATTTTTAAAGTGCCGGAATCCACAGAAACGGAGAAGTTTTACTGGTTTCCAGCTCTAGAAGAAGAGCAAAACAGCAAAGATAAAGGCATAGCCTAAAGCCAGCATAAACATAGCGCTCAGCGCCATCTGAATAAACTCTCCCTTATTAAATCCTGCAAACATGGATGCACCTTCCTCACACAATATCGAACAATTGTTCCTCTTTTATATTAAATGCAAACACATGTTCTGTCAAGGAAATCAATATCTAACGGGAGAGGAAATACCGAGCCGGTTTATTTTCCTCTTTTAATCATTACCGGCGGATGGGGAGCCCTCTTGGGAGAAGACGGACGATTTCCTCTTAACAGCAGCAGAAAAATGATAAAAGAAAAGAGAAAGGTATAAGCAGCTATAGTTTCTTTACCGTTGACCAGGAGGAATGCTCCGGTGAGAAGGGCAAAGCCTAAAACGATCGACCAGGCCAGTGACCTGGTGGCACGGGTGTTCTGTATAATAGCATCGTTTATATTCTGCAAAGGTACAGTTAAATTTAATTCACCCCGTTCAACCCGGCGCAATGCCTTTTCCATTAAGGGAGGAATATCCAGACAAGCATTGGCGATAAGAGTTGAGCGCTCCTTTATAATATGGAATATGCTGCTTCTCTCCGGGGCGATTGCCTCTACATAGGGTTTAGCCACATCAATAAAGCTTATGCCAGGGTCCAAATCAATACAAATGCCATAGAGGGTACCGAGAGCCCGGCCCAGGAAGGTGAAATTGGCCGGAACCTGGAAGGGTTGTTCATAGAGCAAGGTTTCCAGGTCGTACAGCAAGGCCTGTAAGTCAAGATGAGACAGGTCCTGGCCTTTGCCCACCATTTCCTCTAAAAAAATACTGACGGCCCGGTTCAGGGCTAAATTGTCATAATCAAAACGTATAAACCCCAATTCTTTAAAGTATAGGGTTACCTGCTCATAATCCCGGTTGACCAGGGCAAAGACCATTTCCACCAGTTTTTCTCTCAGATTGGGAGTTATACTCCCGGTCATGCCAAAATCGACCATTATCAGTTGACCTTCCCGGGTTACAAACAGGTTGCCGGGATGAGGATCGGCATGGTAGAAACCGTCAATCAGGATTTGTTTGACATAGGTGTGCAGCAATTTGGAAGCCACCGCCTGACGGTCGATTCCGTACTGCTGCAAAAGTTTACGGTCATTTATTTTAATACCCTGCAGATATTCCATGGTCAATACCTGGCGGGTGGTAAAACCCCAATATATTGTAGGAATTATAAGCTGCTTATCTTCCCTACTGTTCTCGGCTATAGTTTCGGCGTTATGCCCCTCCTGAACATAATCCAGCTCAGCCTCCAGGGTCTGCTTAAATTCAATAAAGACGGCATCAAAATCAACCAACTGGTTCCAGTCGGTAAATATTTTGATCAGGCTTATTGCACGGTAAAGAGCCCGCAAATCAATCTCTACCAGCTTATTTATACCGGGTCTTTGAATCTTGACCGCCACTTGGCTGTCATCATGCAGAACAGCGCGGTGAACCTGTCCCAAAGAAGCTGAAGCCAGAGGGTGGGAATCAAATTCTTTGAATATTTGCTCCAGGGGGCGGCCGAATTCTTCCTCAACTACCTCCCGGATAGCGGCAAAGTCAACCGCTGGAACTTCGTCCTGCAAGCCGGTCAATTCATCAATAGATGGGCGGGGGAGCAGATCGACCCGGGTACTGAAAAACTGGCCCAGCTTGATCAGCAATCCGCCCAGTCTGATGGCGGTCTCCCGAAAATAACGGGCCTGAGTAATATAGAGCTGCCGCCGTTTTTCTTCTACCCATGAAGGTCTATGCCACAGCCGTTTAAATTTCAAGGAATAAAACGCCCAAAATATATCTGTAAAAAGTTTTACAACGGTGAAAAAACGTAAGGCCCCGGATCCTTGAGCTATTTTCATAGTATTCCTCTCCGTTGGCAAAGATTTTATTAATTATAACAGAGAAGGGGCAGGAATCGAAGTTATTGAGTCCGGATGGTAAAGCAGGCTGGCTTTTCTACAGTCCTCTTAAGACCAAATTGTTAAAGCCATAGTCGTCATGGGTGGAAAAGCGAACTACAAAACTGGTCCCTCTATTGCTGGTTTTTACTTCTATAGTGGCGCTGTGGCGGGCAGCGATGCTGTGGCACACAGGTAAGCCCAAACCGGTCCCCTGTTCTTTAGTGGTAAAAAACGGAGCATCAATTTTATCAATGATGTCCCATTCGATACCGCAGCCCTGATCTGATACCTCCAAGATTACATCCTCTTCATCGGTATAGGTATAGATGGTAACTGTTTTGCCGGGCTCCATGGCCTCCAGGGCATTACGCACCAGATTAAAAATCAGTTGCCTTATCTCCTTTTCGTCCAGCAGGATATCAGGAACATTCTGCAATATCAGGCAGAGATGCTTATCCTGTTTTATAGTATCAGCTGCAAGCAATGGAGCCAGAGCCTGCACTATGCGTTTAAGATTATCCGGCTGCAGGGATATGGTTTTGTTTTTAGCCAGGGACAGGAATTCGCTGATTATCTGATTGGCACGATCCAATTCTTCGATCATCAGGGCAAAGTACTCATGATATGGCAACAGACTCGCTTCGCCCATAAACATCTGTAAAAATCCACGTACACTGGTCATCGGATTTCTCATCTCATGCCCAATACTGGCAGCTATTTCCCCCACCAGATTCAGCCGGTCCAGCCGGGCGATCTGGTGAGACAAATGTTTATGTTCGGTAATATCATTCAATATATTGATCACACACGCCTGGCTATTGATTTCTATGGCTTCAGCCGAAAGCAAGCCAATCCTTTCAGTGCCGTCTTTAGTCCGGATCTTTACCTCCAGGTTGCGTATAAAACCGTCAATAAGAATCAGCCTCTTCATTAAAGCTCTTTCTTCCGCATTAACCCATATATTTAATTCATCCGACGTTTTCCCGATCACATCTGCCCGGTCATACCCGGTTATGGTGGTGAATCGTTCATTGACATCCAGATATAAACCGTCCAAAGTGGAGATAACGATTAATTCCGGACTGGCCGTAAATACCTTGGCAAACTTGGCTTCCGATGCCAGCAGTACATCCTCAAACTGTTTAAGTTCACTTATGCTTTGAATTATTCCTATCGCCGCTGGATCACCGTCAAGATTTATTAGGCCCGAGGATAGATATCCCCAGTAAGAGCAGCCGCTTTGGGTAAGAATAATAGTTGCGTAAGGCGTAGTATTTTCGCCTTCTAAGCAGGACTGATTTCGAATTCTGGTCATTTCCCGACAGTCGGGGTGAATAAAATCCCAGGCATTCATATTTAAGCATTCTTCCCGGGTATATCCGGTTATTCTGCTAAAGGTGGAGTTAACATAACGCAAGCGGTCATTCTGTAAAATGTATATCAATACCGGTGCAAAATCAACAATCTGGTGAAATAACTCCCAGTTCTTCCAGATTGTCTGTTCCCGTTGCTTATAGGATTCGATAATACTATTCAGATGTTTAACTTCCTGCTGTAGTGCTGCTATTGTTTGTGGCACTGCTTGGATGGCGTATCCCCCCCACGATAGCGCATAATTCTTATATGCTCTATTAGGCAGTACCAATTATATATCCTTCCGAGATAATGACAATATTTGTCGAATATAACATGTTTTGTTGATTTTTTTCTTTTTTTCCCTTGGAGAGATGTATATGGATATATATGGAAGAAATTTGGGTTAATCTGTACCCTTAATTGCGAACCAGGTGAGCATCAGTTGTCCGCGAGAGATGTAATCTATGGTTATTTTCTTAATTAACCCCCCATGGCCGAAGCCCGCAACCAGCAATGAAAATAGTAGGTAGAAACCTTAAACTAGTTATAGTGTGGAGTTTGGATGCATAAATATGCAGGCTCCGTCTGACGGCTCCTGCATATTTATGCATCCAAACAGATTTGTTATTCTTTAAATCTGCGTCTATTTTCTTATTGACCGGCAAGCTAAAATTTAGGTATGCGCACAGTACTTATCATGAAAATGCTTAAGGCCAGCAAAAGTATAAGTATGGCAAGCGGATGCAGATAACCGGCAGCTAGTGACAAGAGGGCCAATATTCCGCCGGCGATGGTTATCGGCAGGCCCAAAAAATATCCGCTCAGGTTTAATACGTTGAAGCGGGCCAGCCGATAGGCACCGCATATTATAAACAGCAAAGCGAATACCAGTCCCAGATAGTTGTAAGGATCAAGCAGTACCTGAGAATAAAGCAGTACCGCCGGAGCTACGCCAAAGGAAACCATATCACAGAGAGAATCAAGTTCCCGGCCTAAATCAGAACTGGTCTGGAGACGGCGTGCCACCTTGCCGTCCAGACTATCCATCAATACCGCCATCAGTATTAACAGCGCCGCCGTCTTATAATCTTGGCTCATGGTATATATGATGGACGTGGAGCCAAAAACGATATTTAAAATGGTTATGCAATTGGCAAACCGCTTAGTCACTAAATCTGCCAATGATAGTTTCTCCTCCCTTTACTTTGTCACCCGGTGCAACCAGAACCTCTGCGTCTACCGGCAAGTATAATTGGGTGCAGGAACCAAATTTTATCAGGCCGAATCTCTCCCCGGCAGCAACCGTATCTCCAGGCTGCAGCCAGCAAACAATTCTTCTGGCGATCATACCGGTTATTTGCACCACCATAATTTTACCGTAAGCGGAAATAATTCCAACCGTATTGGAGACGTTAGTAGCAGCAGCGTTGATTTTGTAAGCAGGCAAATAGGTGCTGCCGGAGCGGGACAGCCATTCAACTTTTCCGCCTAACGGTATCCGGTTTACATGTACGTTAAACAGGCTCAGGAATATACTTACCTGAATGCATTGGGCATGAAAATACTCATTTTCCCAGACTTCGTTGACCGCCATCACCTTCCCGTCCGCCGGCGCCAGGATAACTCCTTCCTCTTGGGGAATGGTCCGCTCAGGATTACGAAAAAAATAGGTAATGAAAACAGCTAACATTAAGGGTAACGGCAGGTAATATCTGTAGGGGGAAATTGCCAGGATTACGGCGAAAACAACCAACAAGCCTATATAAGGCCATCCTTCCCGGGCTATAATACTGTTATGAGGCATTCAACTCTCCCCTGACCTCTTGCTAAAAATTTTATATGATAAAGTGGTTAATAAAATTACCTGTTCCCCCAATTTACCCTAACTTGCTTGATAATGCAATTATCTTTGACAAAAAACCTCTTATTATCAATCAGTCTTTTTTTTATCCCAAGACCCCTGGTTTTCATCTGAGGCTGCATTCTGCAGCTGGAGGCCGGTTTCAGCGAGTTTTAAAATTTTAATCGCCTTCTTGGCTATGGGATGATATACAAACAATAAAGGCAGGCATCTTTTACCTTGATTTAAATTAAAGGGGTCAAGGACAAAATATTCCAGATGCAGGTGTCTGGTTATCTCCCGCCGGGAACCTCGAATCAATTCGGGTAGCTGCTCAAGTAATGTATCGCTGCGCAGGCAGGTATTCAGCCGTTCTCTGCTGTCAGACGGGTTTATACGCTTTACTGCTGCGGGAAAACGATGGGGCAGGTTACAGATCAGGAAATCGTATTTAATCAGTTCGTTGCACTTCAAGCCATGATGGGGATGCTTATGGTTTAAGAATTCCAGCATTATATCGTATTCCCGTTCCCGGCGATGGCCCAGGCCAAACAGATTATTATCGCTCCAGAACTGAGCCAGATCCCTGAAAAACATAAAGGCGTTGCCCTGGTAAATACGGTTGATAACATAGTCCAGTGTGTTCGGTACTATGGCATGGTTATAATAGCGGTTCAGCACCTCTTCTATCTGATCCAGAGAAATTATTTCGTCGTAAGTAATTTGACCATGGGACAAAACCTGGTACGGCGCCCGGGATTGGAAGCGGTACTGGTAGCGGTGCCGGTCCCGGTATATATCCGAACCCTTGAGCAATTTCAAAAAACCTAATTGCAGCATATCAGGCTGCAGACGGTATACATCATTGAATGACTGCTGAAAGCGATCATAGCTCTCCAGGGGCAGGCCGGCGATGAGATCCAGATGGAGATGGATATTGTTGAAGGATTGCAGTTGCAAAATGTTTTGGCGCAGCCGCTCCCAGTTATGATAGCGTCTGACTGCCTGTAGGGCTTGCGGACAAGTGGACTGGATTCCGATTTCAAAATTGAATAGGCCCGGAGGCACCTGACTGAGAAAATCCATAAACTCCGGTGATATAATTTCAGCGCAAATCTCCAGGTGAACCTTGGTCTCCGGCTTTTGTCCGATAATAAAGCTCATTATTTCCCGGGCCCGGGCTTCGTCGGAGTTGAAAGTGCGATCTACAAATTTCAGTTCCCGCAGTCGGTAGCTCAACAGGTGCCCCAATTCCTCTTTTACTCTGGCAAGGGGAAAATAGCGCACCCCTTTTATGCTGGAGGAAAGGCAATAAGAGCAATTAAAGGGACATCCCCGCGAGCTCTCATAGTATATAATCCGGTCCTGGTAACCGGTAAAGTCTTTTTTAAACGGCGAGGCCAAGCTATCAAGATTGGCTATCAGCTCCCGGGAGGGATTTTCATGCAGCTGATCATGCCGGCGGTAGCTTATGCCTTTCACCTCTGCCGCCGATTCCTGGCGCAGAATGTGCTCCAGCAATTCCGGCAGGGTGATCTCGCCTTCACCGCGCACGATATAGTCTACGGCGGGATTATGCAGCAAAACCTGTCCGGCATCATAGGATACTTCAGGTCCCCCCAATATTATAATGCAGTTGGGAGATACTTTTTTCAGATCCCGGCACAGCCATAATATGTTTTCGATATTCCAGATATAAGCGGAAAAACAGAGGACATCCGGTCGGCTCAGGTATAGGGAGGCCATGATGTCATCCATGCTCTCGTTAATGGTGAACTCCATAACCTCCAGTTCCCATCCCCGGCCGCCGCAGGCAGCTTCCAGATAGGCCAGGGCCAAAGAGGAGTGAATGAATTTACTGTTTAAAGTACCGAGAACCACTTTCATATTAACCCTCCAGGGCTCGCAGGGCCGCAATCAAAAATGAAAATACTCCCAAGTTCTGCTGGTTTTTTGACGCGGAATTCAGGGAACTTAAAGGGAATAACGCGGAAGAATACTTTAATAAATTCCGCGTATTCCCTTAAAAGATTCCGCGGTTTCCGCGTCTAATCTGCGTCTATTTTCTTATTAATATCACCAATTTTTCTGTTAATCCTCGCCCACAACCCGAATTTCAGTTTGCAGCTCCACTCCGAAACGCTCTCCGGCCTTTTGCTGGATATAGTCTATTAATTGCAGAACATCACCGGCGGTAGCATTGCCGTTATTAATAATAAAACCGGCATGCTTCCTGGATACCTGGGCGCCGCCGATACTATAGCCTTTCAGTCCCAATTCCTCCAGCATGGGTCCCACATAAAAACCGGGGGGACGTTTAAAGGTACTGCCCGCACTGGGTTTATCCAGGGGTTGTTTTTCTTCCCGCCGCCGGGCAAATTCCTGCATACGGCTTTCTATCCTGTCCCGCTCGTCATAAACCAATTGTAAACGCGCCGCCAGGACAAAATAGCCGTTATTTTGAAAAACGCTGTGACGATAGTTAAACTCTATCTCTTTGGGCTTAAAGGTTTTCAGGCTGCCATCAGGCCCAACAGCAGTAGCTTCTGTTACTATGCCCTGCATTTCCCCGTTGTAGGCGCCGGCATTCATTACCAATGCCCCTCCTAAACTGCCGGGTATGCCTTCGGCAAATTCCAATCCGCTCAAGGAGTGAAAAGATGCGATTCGAGCCAGGGTAGAGAGTTTGACTCCCGCCTGGGCCTGGATCTCATCTCCCTTTACCTCGACCGCATCCAGATTGTCTCCCAGTTTTATTACTATACCTCGTATACCGCCGTCTTTGACCAGCAGGTTGCTTCCCATGCCCAGAACAAACATGGGAATACGCCTTTGCCGTCCAAATGCGATCAGGGCACGAACATCCTCTTCATCACGCGGTAATGCCATTATATCTGCCGGTCCCCCGATTTTAAAAGTAGTATGCTTCTTCATTTCTTCATGAAAAAGCAAGCGATCAGCCGGCAAAAAATTTAATATTTCCGAATACATAAGCTTCTCCCTTAAATTCCGCCGCAAAGGCTCCCGATATGTCTCTTCCAGCGATATTTATATACTTACATTCTATTGGCCGCAGTAAATGTTTATTCAAACGTCTTGAATTTTTCCGGCGTCTGGTGATAGACCGGCGCTCAGAAAAAAGTATTCCCGCCATAGGCAAATGCCGGTCAATGTTTAAATTATACCGTAAGTATTGCAGATTTATAATCCCTGCTGATAGCAGTGTGATATAATAAGCAATGATTTTATGATAATACTCTTTTAATCAAGGGGGACTGCATGTGGAAAAAGCAGCGGTACAGAAACAACTTATCGCTATGCTGGGCAAGGATAAAGTCTTATGTGAAGCTCTGGACTTAATGTACTATTCCTATGACAGCTCATTTTTAACCAAAATGGAACCGGCTGACCCCTGGGCAGTGGTAATGCCGCGCTCAACCGAAGAAGTTCAAAAAGTAATGAAATTCGCCTTTGACAATAATATTGACGTTATACCCCGGGGGGCCGGTACCGGAGAAACCGGAGGATGTGTAGCTTTAAACGGCGGTATCGTCCTTGATCTTTCCACCTGGGATGAAATCGTGGAAATTGATGCCCGCAATATGCAGGTAATAGTGAGGCCGGGGGTTATTCATGCCCGTTTGAATCAGGAACTGGCCAAGCACAATCTGTTTTTCCCTCCCGACCCCGGCAGCAGCCAGATGTGTACCGTCGGGGGAATGGTAGCTAATAATGCCAGCGGTTTGCGGGCGGTCAAGTACGGCTGTACCGAGCAATATATACTGGGGCTGGAGGTAGTCCTGCCCAACGGAGAGATAATCATGACCGGCGGTATGAAAGCCCGCTGTATTAAAAATGTTTCCGGTCTTAACCTGACCAAATTAATGGTAGGTTCGGAAGGGGTACTCGGAGTCATTACCCAAATCCGTCTGCGTTGCTGGCCCCGCCCTAAAGCACGCGGCATCGCCATGGCCGTTTTCGATAACCTGGACGATGCTCCGGCAACCGTACTGGATGTCTATCAGGCCGGGGTTCTCCCATCGGGTATCGAAATACTGGACAGTTCGGCTATTCAGGCGGTAAACCAATTTAAACCGCAGATAAATTTACCGGACGCCGAAGCCATACTGCTTTTTGAGGTCGATGGCAATCCCCCTTCCGTAGACTATGAAGGCAGCCTCATAAAAGAAGTGGCCGGCAGACGCGCTCGCGCGGTGGAATGGGCTACCGAGGAAAAACGTATGGCCGAGCTCTGGGAAGGCAGAAGCGTAACCGCTACCGCTGCTGCCCGGGTCAGAAAAGACGGTACCCGGGTTTTTGCCGGTGAGGACATCAGCGTTCCCCTGGCCAAGGTTGCCGATACCCTGCGGGCCATAAGAGCCCTGGGGGAAAAATATGGAATCAAAGTAGTTAACTACGGCCATATTGGCGATGGTAACGTGCATACGGCGCCGGTTATCAATCCCGAGAATCCTGAAGAGGTGGAAAAGGTGCTGCAGCTGGTCAATGATATCCACCTGCTGGCTATAGAACTGGAAGGCACCACCACCGGGGAACACGGAGTAGGTGCGGTCAGGCGTAAATATGCCGAGCTGGAACATGGCCCCGCCCTGCATTATATGAAAGAGATCAAAAAGGTATTTGACCCTGGCAATCTTATGAACCCCGGTAAGCTAATCTAGTTTTATAACGAAAGGAGGGGGTGCTATGGATTTTAGGAAATTGCCTCCGGTACAAGAACAGATAATGAAATGCGTACGCTGTGGCAAGTGCCGCAGTGTTTGCCCGGTATTTGCAGAAATAAGAAATGAAACTGCCGCCCCCCGGGGACACGTTTTTATGGTGCAGATGCTGCGGGACGGTAAAGTAGACGCCCGGCAGGAAGTCTATGAGCGGTTAAGCAATTGTTTATTATGTGAAACCTGCAGTGTGAATTGCCCTTCCGGCATAGATATACACGAGCTTAATGCCGCCGCCCGCTCCCATATATACGAGCAGAACCCCAGCCTGGCCAAGGAATTGATTTTTGACACCATGTGGACCAAACCCGGCTTATTGAGGGCGTCGACTAAGATTATGAGCGGTGTGCAAAAGCTGGGTCTGCAGACTTTTGCCCGCAACACGGGCCTGACCCGGATATTGCCCGGAGACTTGCCGAAAGCCGAAGCAATAATGACCAGTATTCCATCGCGGTCGGCCCGCAGCCGGCTGAAAAAAGTCAATCCGGCTCTGGGGGAAAAGAAATACACTATAGGCTATTTCCTGGGCTGCGGGACTGATATGCTCAATCCCGCTGCCGCTCTGGCCACAGTGGATGTTCTTACCCGCAACGGCTGTGAGGTAATTATACCCCAGGATATGAAATGCTGCGGGTTACCCCATTTAGCCAACGGTAAAATGGAAACCGCCCGCTTGCTGGCCGCCCATAATGTACAGATATTTAATGCCTATAAATTCGATTATATTATAAGTGATTGTGCTTCCTGCACCTCGGCCTTATCCCGTAAAAACATGGAATTCCTGTTAGGGGGGCTGAAAATTGAAGATGACGCCTTGGCTTTTGCCGCTAAAGTCATGGATTTGACCAAATTTTTGATTGAAATTATTGATATCAGACTGCCGGCCCAGGCCGGGGAAAAGAAAATCCGGGTCACTTACCATGACCCTTGTCACCTGGCCAATGCCCAGGGGATAAAGGAGCAGCCCCGCGAATTGCTGCGCCGCATCCCCGGGGTGGAGTTCGTGGAGATGGCAGATGCCAACCGCTGCTGCGGAGGGTCAGGAACCTACAGCGTTACCCATTACGACCTGTCCATGAAAATACTGGACCGCAAAATGGACAACGCCATGGAAACCGGAGCGGGCGCGATTGCTACCTGCTGTCCCAGCTGCAGCATGCAATTGCGCTACGGTATCAGGCGCCATCATTGGGATTGCCGGGTGGTTCATCCGGTGGAACTTGTCAGTGCAGCTTATAAACAAACTCAGCAGTAGATTCAGAAATTTATTAAGCTTATTGGAGGGATATGTTAATGAATTTTGATTATGTACCGGAAGATAGGTGGAAAGAGTTGGCGATTGATTTTGCCAAGCGCTGGCTATCCCATGACGGGCTTTGGTTTCAGGCGGTAGAGAAAAACCATGGCCTGGATGCCGCCATCATGAATGACATTCAAACCTGGGAGAAGCAGACGGTGCTGGAAGCCCGCCGTATCATGGAAATGCTCAACCTGAAGCCGGGCGGCGGCCTGGACGCATTGGACCAGTGTCTGCGTTACCGGATGTACGCTTTTCTTAATGAGCAGGAAATTAAGCGTCCCGATGAGAAAACCTTGATTTTTAGTATGAATTCCTGCCGGGTTCAGGCGGCCCGAGAGAAGAAACAGATGGACTTCTTCCCCTGCAAGCCGGTAGGGATGGTTGAATACAGCAAATTTGCGGAAGCGGTGGATCCGCGTATAAAAACCCGCTGCGTTGGTTGCCCGCCGGACTCAATACCGCCTAATTGGCATTGTTGTTGGGAATTCACCCTTGATTAACTGCTGGTAAAGCAATCAACTCGACGTGAAGGCGGGAGGGATATTTCCTCCCGTTGGTTATTTAAGAGAAAGGCTAATAAAATTTCCGTTCAACATTTTCCGCTTTTGCTTTTTACCGGCTGGTATGGCTATACTCAATATATA
>DHCD01000109.1:28494-61631 GCA_002398105.1 Syntrophomonas sp. UBA4911 | reverse complement strand
AGAAAATAACAACTGTGACGGGTGAGAGAGTTATGAGCAATCGCAGGATAAAGATCATTTTTCGCAAGGTTCGGGATGCCAATCTGAATTACAGGCTGATTGAAAGCGGAGACCGGGTCGCAGTGGCTCTGTCCGGAGGCAAAGACAGCTTTACCATGCTGTATTTTATGGATCTGTTAAAGCAGCATACTCCCCTGCTCTTTGATATAGTACCTATCTATGTGGATCTGGGCTGGGATAACGATATGGAACCGCTGGTGGAATTTTGCCAAGGGCTGGGCCTCGAGTTGATCATTGAGAAAACGAACATCGGACGGGTGGTGTTCGAAACCCGGCAGGAGAAGAATCCCTGCGCCCTTTGTTCCAACCTGCGCCGGGGGGCGCTAAACCGGGTGGCTAAACGGTATAATTGCAATAAGCTGGCCTTGGGGCACCATCTGGATGATGTGGTCCACACCCTTTTCATGTCGATTCTCTATGAAAGCCGTTTCAATGTGTTTAAACCTTCCACTTATTTGAGCCGAATGGATATTACCATGATCAGACCCCTTATCTATGTGGAAGAACGAGATATACGCCTGTTTATAGAATCCATGGGGCTCAACCCGGTTAAAAACCGCTGCCCTGCCGATGGGCTGACTAAAAGGCACGAAGTGGCAGAGCTTTTCGACCAGATGGAGGGAATGCACCCGGGGATCCGGCAACGAATCATCTCCAGCCTGGAAAACATCGGTCCCGACTGCTTCTGGCAGCCCGAGCCCAGATCCCGGGGCGAGAAATCAAAGTAAGAATCAGGGCAAGGAAAACCACAAATCATCCAATTCGTGGCGGCAGTCATGCAGCATGGCCACTACGCCCGCATCCAATCCCCCGTCCCGGACCTGCCGATTGAGTATCTCCTTTATTTCCCCATTGCTCATACCGGGGCGATAAGGACGGTCTTCCCTCAGGGCGGTGAAAATGTCCGCGACCGCCACTATACGGGCGGGCAGGTCCAGCTGCTCGGCCGTTTTTTTGAAAGGATAGCCGTTTCCGTCCAGGCGTTCATGATGATAAGCCGCCCAGGAGGGCAATTTATGGCCCGGCAAAACCGGATTTAAGAGCCAATAAGTATAATAACTATGCTGTTTAATAATATCCAGCTCGGCAGTCGTGAGCCGACTCGGCTTTTCAATAAGATGCTCCGGTACCGCCAGCTTTCCCAGATCATGAAGTAATCCGGCCACTTCCAGCAGATAAGCATCATCATGTGATAACCCGGCTTTTAAGGCCAGAACCCGGCATACCTGAGCCACATAAAATGAATGATGATAGGTAAAACTGCTCCTTAAGTCAACCACCCGGGCAAAAAGCCGGGCGACGGTCATGAGGTTTTCCCGCTTTACATTCATTAAGGCCGGAGGAATCAGCTTCAGCATGCAGTCGTTAATCCAGGGTGAAACCAAATCAAACCAGAAGCTTTCCTGCTTGCTTAGATCAATAAACAAGTCGGTTAAATCCGGGTCAAAAACCTGCCCGGAAAGTCTTTTGATCCGGCAGGAAATCTCTTGAGCCTGTTCCAGGATATATCTATCCCGATTAATCAGTATATCTATCCGGTCAGCCAGATGGATTATACGGCTGGCTGTAGGTATACTGCTCCCGCTTAATCCCGAAGGATTTCCGCCTTGCCACCAATCATGATGGGAGTAGATAATAGGAGCGGTTGAGGCCAGCTCCGGTATTTCCGCCACAAAATCGCGACCCCGTTCACAATGGAGCCAGGGATCGGCAACATCAAAGCTGGTAAGCATAAGCTTATCCTGATCATTAACCGCGCCGATATCATGAATAATGGACGCCTTGTAGAGCTCCATCAACGCTTGCTCAGACAGATCGGCCCGGTGTCCCAGCCGTAAAGCGATAAAAGCCACCCGGCGGTGATGATCCATAATGCCCGAATTGAAAAAATCCAGGCTGCGCGATAAATTTAGCAGCAGGTTTACCAAATTGAACTCCACCGGGTTTGAAAGTATGGTTTCCATAAATTAAGCACCGGCAGCAGCTTTACGCCGGTAGGTGGTCATAATATAATCAGCCAGCTCGGGATCTTTTTCTCTGACCATCTGCAGATATTGCAGGATATTGCCCGGATAGGGTATGATATCACCCCAGAAAGCTGTTTCCATGCTGTTACGGACCAGAGATATCACACAATCGTCACTGTGATTATCCCGGCACTGACGGCAGAGTTTACAGGTTTCGCCGATAGAGGAAGCTATCAGATCACGGTCGTATACTTTAAAATCATCTCGTGGTATCATCGTTTCCGCTCCCGGTATGTTCAGCTTGCCTTTACTCTGGTAAAATTCCACCACAATAGTGGAAAATCCGCTGAGACATTTGCTTTTTACACATTCGCCGCTTCCTTCCAGAGGGCAGGAGGAACAGATATCTTTGAGTATGTTTTTAATGTCATTAAAATTAAGCATGTTATCGTCATTAATCATTTGCTCGCCCCCTCACTATTAAGCATATTGAGGAAATCTTCATCAACCGCGGCCGCCGCCTCATGACTTTCCAGAGGCGGTATAAATTTATCTATCCCCACCCTGTCAATGGTGTTGTGCAATCTTTCTTTACCTGAAGCCAATTCCTGGTAACGGTTAAGAACAAATTCCAGACTGAAAAATACCTGATCATAGCTTACACCCGCCGCCAGCATTTGCCCATGTAAGGGTTTGCGCCCGCTGCCTTTGCCGCCGATATATATATCAAAGCTGCCGCTATTTTTGCACATAACGCCAAAATCTGCACAAAGAGGATCGGTACAGCCCCGGGAACACCCGGCCGTGGCAATTTTAAAATCATGAGGCACTTGCTGCCCGTAATATTTCTCTTGTATAGCTATACCCAGTCCCAGGGCATCACCTACCGCCCGGGGGCAGAGGTCATCGTTGCCGGAACAGGCCTTTACATTGCGCACCGTATTGCTAAAAGTACCAATTTTAAATCCTATACGCTCCAGTCCCGTGGTCAGATTAGCAATCTCATCCTCTTCAGCAAGTAAAATCAAGGTTTGTCTGGTAGTCATTTTGAGACCTTTTACATTTGCTGCTTGAACCAGACGGTTAAGTCCATCAAGTTGCTCTACTGATATTAATCCGCAGTCGCTAACTGCTATCAGTGCGTAAAGAGCATTTTTCTGTTTAAAGATTGCTGTCCCCATCGTCCATTATCCCCTTTCAGTTATTCTGCTAACTAATCCAGTATATCATTTTCAGCACTATTTTTGACATAATTATGTAATATTCTTACCCCCGCCCCTTGGCGGGGAGAAAATGGAAACCGCAGCCGCAATATTTAAGCAAAATCGCGTGGATGGCGAAATTCCGGCATTGCCGACTGGACGCCAGGTAATGCCGATTGTCCCTTCCCAAGAAAACCAAGCGGAGATGTAGGCGAGGGAGCATAATAACGAGCCTCAAGCCGGTAAATATGTTCAAGCTTGCTGAACCAGTTTCACACAACCTGCCCGGTTTTTATTAAGGCGGCATATGGAGATAATTAAATATCAACCGAACGTGTGTTTTTTTATAATTATTATGGTATAATCTGGTCATAATAGCTTAACGTACTTTTGGGGAGGTTGATTAATTGAATAACAGCACAAAACTGTCTGCCCGACAGAATATGATATTAGACTACATTAAAGAAAAGATTCGCCACGACGGTTATCCACCATCAGTTAGGGAAATTGGTGAGGCGGTGGGATTAAAATCCAGTTCCACGGTTCATTCCCACCTGCTGCAACTGGAGGAAAAAGGATGGCTCAAAAGAGATCCCTCCAAACCCCGGGCCATCATTCCCGTAGATATGTATGCCGACACTGAACTGATCAGTCAGACCACGGCTTTGCCGGTAGTCGGCAATGTTGCCGCCGGTACGCCCATTTTGGCAGAGCAGAATATTGAGAACTATCTGCCGGTTCCGGTGGACTTTGTCGGCCCGGGTATTCATTATATACTGCGGGTAAAAGGAGAAAGCATGATTGAAGCAGGGATAATGGATGGTGATTTTCTTATCGTAAAGCAACAGACTGATGCTGCCAATGGTGAAATAGTGGTAGCTATTCTGGATGATGAAGCTACCGTGAAAAGATTTTACCGCCGGGATGGTTATGTAGAATTAAAGCCCGAAAATAGCGCGCTGCAACCCATCATAGCGGAGAAAGTGCAAATAGCCGGCAAAGTTTCCGGTTTACTGCGACGGATGTAAAGAATTGGAATAGTAGGTAGAAGCCTTCGATTAGTTATAGCGTGGAGTTTGGATGCATAAATATTCCGTCACCAAGACTCCACCTGGGCAACACCAACTGCTTGTCTCGCGTCTGAAGGGGGTCGTTCCAATTCGCGTCCGTGCTCAGTGTCACTCTCACCCCATCCGTGGGGCTCGCCCCCTTCCGCCGCTTCGCCTTCGCAGGGTGATGCTCCAGGCTACGTCTGATGGCTCCTGCATATTTATGCACCCAAACAGAGTTGTTATTCTTTTTATCTGCGCCCTTAATTGCGAGTATAACGAGCATAAGTTGTCCTCGGAGAGGGTGTTAATCAGTGATAATCTGGGTAATCTGTGGTTACTTTCTAATCAAAACTGTCGCTTTACAGCAATTCAAACGTTCAAAGCTCGGAAAGAATTCAATATGGCAATGATGGTAACACCAACGTCCGCAAAAACCGCTTCCCACAATGTGGCTAGGCCTGCGGCACTCAGAATGAGCACCGCCGCTTTGACCGCCAGAGAAAAAATTATGTTCTGATTCGCAATTTTCAGGGTTTTTTGCGAAATCTTTATAGCGGTCACAATCTTGGAAGGCTCATCAGTCATGATAACGACATCCGCCGCTTCTATTGCCGCGTCCGATCCTAAACTGCCCATCGCGATTCCGATATCTGCACGGGCTAGAACCGGGGCGTCATTGATGCCATCGCCAACAAAAGCAAGGTTAGTTTTCTCAGGTTTTTGCGCCAGCAGCGTTTCCAGCTTATCCACCTTATCACCGGGCAGCAGTTCGGTATAGATCTGATCAATTCCCAAATCTTTTCCGGCTTTTTGTCCGACGCTTTGGGTATCTCCCGTCAGCATGACCGTTTGCCGGATCCCGGAAGCCTTGAGCTCCTTGATGGCTCTGGCCGCATCCTCTTTCATCTCGTCGGCAATTACGATATACCCGGCATAGGCGTTGTCAACCGCCACATGAATAACCGTACCGATCAGTTCTCCTTTATAATACGGTACCCCCAGCTTTTCCATCAGGCGATGATTGCCGGCCGTAACCTTTCTGCCGTCGACGACGGCAATAACACCATGACCGGAGATTTCTTCCACATCGGAAATACGCGAATTATCAATATCCTGGCCAAAAGCATGCTTGAGCGACATGGATATGGGGTGGTTGGAATAGCTTTCCGCATAGGCGGACAATTCCAGCAATTCCTGCTCAGAAATACCCTGGGCCTGAATCTGCTGTACGTTAAATACGCCTTTGGTCAAAGTACCGGTTTTATCAAACACAACGACGGCTGTTTTAGCCAGCGCTTCCAGGTAGTTCCCGCCTTTTACCAGAACGCCCCTTTTAGAGGCTCCGCCTATTCCGCCGAAGAAACTTAACGGTATGGAAACGACCAGAGCGCAAGGGCAGGAAACCACCAGAAAGGCCAGAGCCCTGTAGATCCAGTCGGCAAAGGTGGCGCCCTTCACCACCAGCGGAGGGATGACGGCCAGAAGAACCGCGATGATGACCACAACCGGGGTGTAGTAGCGGGCAAACTTGGTAATGAACTGCTCGGAGTTTGATTTTTTGCTGCTCGCATTTTCCACCAAATCAAGAATTTTGCTGACCGTAGATTCTTCAAATTCTTTGCTTACCTCTACCGTAATAACACCATTTATATTGATACAGCCGCTTAACACCTCGCTGCCGGCATTTACTTCCCGCGGCAGCGACTCACCGGTGAGGGCCGAAGTGTTCAGCATGGTACTTCCTTCAATCACTTTTCCGTCAAGAGGGACCTTTTCTCCGGCTTTAATCACAATCAGGTCGCCGATCTTCACTTCATCCGGATCGGTTCTGACAAGCTCATCGCCCTGTTTCACATTGGCATAATCAGGCCGGATATCCATCAGGCTGGCAATAGATTTTCTGGACTTGTCGACAGCATAGCTCTGAAAAGTCTCGCCGACCATATAAAATAGCATGACCGCTACGCCCTCCGGGTATTCCCCGATAGCAAAGGCCCCGATAGTGGCAACGCTCATCAGGAAATTCTCATCAAACACCTGGCCCCGGGATATGTTCCGTACAGCTTTTACAACTATCTCACCGCCGACAATAACATAACTGACGGAAAATAAAACCAGTTCCGCGATTTCATTATACGAGCCGGATATGATTGCCAAGATAAAGAAGATACTGCCAGCAATGATTTGTCTGCGCCTTTTTTTCATAACGAGCAACTCCTCAGGCTTTTTTCATAACGACATCAGGCTCGGTATTCTTAACCACCTTTTTCGCCGCCTCAATGATGCCGGCCATTTTTTCGTCCTCTCCCTCAATAACCAGCTTCGTGGTCATGAAGTTTACAGTCGCACGGCTCACGCCATCCAAAGCGTTGATCGCTTTTTCCATTTTGGCCGCACAATTGGCGCAATCAAGACCTTCCAGCAGAAATGTTTTTTTCATGATAATCAACCTCCCTATTATTTCAAAATTCTTCCGAAATATGCTCCATGCCTTTTTCAAAGATATCCCGCACGTGATCGTCGGCCAGGGAATAGAATACCATTTTCCCATCTCGGCGGGGTTTTACTAAATTGGCGTCCCGCAATGCGCGTAACTGATGCGATATGGCAGATTTGGTCATGTTGAAAAGCACCGCCAAATCACATACGCACATTTCATGGGCATCAAGCGCCGACATAATTTTGATTCGCGTGCTGTCACCAAACACTTTAAAAAAATCCGATAGATCATAAAGCTGTGCTTCATCAGGAATTTCTCCCCTGACTCGGTCGACGATATCTCCATGGATCACTTCACAATCGCACATATCTATCTTATTTGTCATCAAGACACCTCGCTTTCCCTAATTTCAGTTGAGTAAATATTCAACTGTATCTGTACTATAATTGAATGAATACTCAACTGTCAAGCTTTTTTTAATTTATTAATTTCTTTGCTTTACTGCCATCCGTTTATGAGCTATATGATATCTTCTGAGCATTAAACCGCTATGCCCTGACTCCGGGAAAATGGCGACAGGGGGGGGCATAGCTGTATGCTTTTCCGACTCCCCTCAAGGAACGGCTCTATTGCCTTTTCCTGTCGGCTGCAATAAAATATTGCTGGTGGCAGGGCTTTTGCCGTATGGGATATTAAGCAATTTTGTGCTGCGGGTGATGTCCCAAGTTATACGTCCCCTCCCGATCTTCCAAAAATATTTTTATTTTTTTAATAACAGAATATCGGCTTGGAACAATTTGAGGCATGATTTCGCCTTTCCCCGTTCAGATATTGTTCTCGAGCAAGACGATAAAGGATTTGAACAAATATCTGGTTATTTGTATAAAGCAGGTGCGGATGGTGAAAATACGCTCTAAAAGGGGTAAGAAAATTTTAGCTTTGCTGCTGGTTGGTTTATGCATGGTAATTTTCGCCAGGTGGCAAAACAACAGTATCGTGATAACAAAATCCGACTGCCGCAGCGTCAAAATACCCCCAGAATTTAACGGCTGTGTCATTGCCCATATTTCTGATCTCCATAATAAAGAATTCGGAAAAAATCAAAAAATATTACTGAGTAAATTAAAAAGCACTTCCCCCGACCTCATTGTGATTACCGGCGATTTAATCGACCGGCGAAGATTTGATTTAAGCATAGCTATGAGCTTCATTGAAGGCGCGGTACAAATCGCTCCGGTTTATTATGTTTCCGGCAATCATGAAGCCTGGTCAAATAAATACCCGCTCATTAAAAGCAGTCTACTGCGTGCGGGGGTTCAGGTGCTGGATGATTCTATGGTTGAACTGTCGCGGGGCAAAAGTTCGATCAATTTATTAGGGCTGAAAGACCCGGCTTTTCTTAGTTCCAATTACATTGACGGGACTGATCTGTCTCAATTCCTGGAATGTCTGCAGCAGTGGTCAGCAAATGAAGGATTTCAGATTTTGCTTTCGCACAGACCCGAGCTTTTTGACTTATACGCTGAAAATCATATGGATCTGATTTTTTCAGGACATGCCCACGGGGGGCAGGTCAGGCTTCCGCTGCTAGGGGGGCTGGTCGCCCCCGATCAAGGATTTTTTCCCCGCTATACCAGCGGCTGCTATAAGCAAAATGGATCTGCCATGTTTGTAAGCCGAGGCTTGGGGAACAGCATCTTCCCGGTCAGAGTTTTCAACCGGCCTGAGATCGTAGTCGTTACATTGAAATCCCCCGGTAAAAACGGATGAGGGCCGTTCTCCTTCCATCTTATATAGAGGTGAATAATAAACTGAAATACAATAACGGATTTTATAATTGAAAGACTGGATATAATATATTAATTATGATGCATGGATGATGGAGGCAGTTTTTAAGCAGGATTTTAATTTTTTATGAGGAGTGATTTGGAATGAGAGTAAATGACCGCTATGTATCGTTTTATTATGAACCGGATGAAGATCTTGGCGAAATTGAGATTGATCCGGAAAGAACAGCGCTCCTGGTGATAGACATGCAAAACGTATTTGTGCGAAGGCCTTCCGGGGAAAATTTAACCGGAAAGGAAAAGGCCAATTGGGAACGATGGCAGCCTTTTTATGACAAAATAGAAGAAGTGGTTATCCCCAACAATAAAAAATTGCTGAACCTTTTCCGGGAAAAGAAATGGGAGGTTATCTTTGCCCGAATTGCCTGTCATAAGAAAGATGGCCGGGACAGATCTCTGGACCACAAAGCTACCGGATTTAATGAATTACTTCTTCCTTTGGATGAGGAAGAGGGACAGATCGTTGAAGCCTTGAAGCCTATTGATGATGAGATCGTTGTTACCAAAACCACAGACAGCGCTTTGACCGGTACAAGTTTACGCTTGATGCTGCATAACCTGGATATTGATACGGTGATAGTGACCGGCGTATTTACGGACCAGTGCGTATCTTGTACCGTAAGAAGCCTGGCGGATGAAAGCTTTAAAGTGTGGCTGATTGAAGATGCCTGTATGGCGGCTACAGAAAAAATTCAGCACCATGAGCTGGAAGTCTTAAACAATATTTATTGTCATGTAATTAACACTGAAGAGCTTTGTTCCGCAATCGGATAAAAAGCTCAGCCCCAAAAGAGATACAAAGGCGGGCCGGAGTTGAGGCTGCGAGCTTGAACCCGAATGCCCCGGCTTCGGTCCGCCTTTTCGGATAATAATTTGCTGCATTGAGTTGGTTCTATTTACTTATAACTCCGTTTAATGTTGCTGTATTTGTGGTATACTGTGACGGAAAAAAGAAATCCCCACCTAATATTCTGTTATCAGATATCTAATATGCTGCCGGGCTTCATCCCGCAGCCACTTATGCTATTTGCATACATACCCACTCGCAATACCGGCTGCTTATCACCGCTGCAATAATGAAAGGAATGATTGCTTTTATGGATAAAACCGCTTTATCAGCTCAGATTGAGGCGTTTTTACAAGCCCGGGAGCAGGAAATTATTGATCATATCGGTACTCTGGTGGCAATTCCGAGCATCAGCGGCGGGGCTGAACCCGGTAAGCCCTATGGCTCGGCTTGTGCGGCAGCCTTGGATACTGCTTTGTCCATCGGCGCCGATCTGGGATTTGTTGCTGAAAATCACCGGTATTATTATGGTTCATTACATCTGGGTGACGCTGATGAAGAAATCGGCTTTTTTACTCATCTGGATGTGGTTCCGGCAGGCAACAACTGGAATTACCCACCTTTCCAATGTACCCGGCAAGGCGAATATCTCATCGGCCGGGGGGTCAAAGACGATAAAGGCCCCTTGGTTATGGTTATGTATGCCATGGCTTGTATAAAAGAACTGGGCATTCCTCTGCAACATAGTCTGCATCTGGTCATGGGCTGTGAGGAAGAACAAAATATGTCGGATATCATGTACTATCTCGAACATACGGAAAAACTGCCGGTCTTTTCCCTGATTGCGGACGGACAATTTCCGGTTTCTTACGGAGAAAAGGGCATGCTGACCGCCGACATCCTTTCTCCGGCTTTAAACGGCAATATAGTCGCGGCCGAGGGAGGCAGCGTATCCAATGTAGTTGCCGACCACGCCAGTCTACTGGTAAAAAACGTTGCCTATGAACAAGCCCGGGAGTATTTAGCCGGCAGCAACCTTCAGGTCCAAGCGGAAGGCGGGTATATCCGTATCACTGCTCAGGGCAAATCCAGCCATGCCGCTGCTCCTCAAGGTTCGATCAACGCTATTTATCTGCTTTGCCATAAGCTGGCCGGGGCTCCCTTTATGACCCCGGAAGATTCCAGGGTGCTTTCCCATATTGCATCCTTCTTAAGCGATTATTATGGCGAAGGCCTCAATATTGCCATGGAAGATGAATATACCGGCAAGCTTACCCATATTGCCGGTATCCTTTCCTCCAGAAATACCGGCGCTTTGCAGGTCAATTTCAATATCCGCTACCCTATTTGCGCCCAAGGAGAAGAAGTTATCCGACGTTTGACCGATAAGGTTACCAGCCTTGGATTTACCGTAGAAAAGACTGCCTTAAATCCTCCCGGCTTTTTTGATCCTCATCAGCCGGTAGTACAGATACTTACCGATATTTATAATGAGATCAGCGGTGATAAGGAAGTCCCTTATACTGAGGCGGCAGCCACCTATGCCCGTAAAATTCCGAATTCGGTCTGCTTTGGTCCGCATTTTCCTAATCGCCGGCTGCCCTTTGCCGATGGCCGCGGCAATGAGCATATGCCTGATGAATGTATTTATATTACTGATATGATGACAGCTATAAAAATTTATGTTTTTGCCCTATTGGCAATTGACGCTTTGTATTAAAAAGCACTGGCGGGGGGTTAAAAATGCAGTTAACTATAAGAGACGCATTAAAAACCAGCGCTCTTGCCGGAGCCAGTGTGGTTGCCGGTCAAGACCGGCTGGATAATGTCATTGAGAGCATCAGTGTTATGGAGGTGGCGGAACCGGGAATAGCCCGTTGGGTTATTAAAAATCAGATGTATATTACTGCTTTTTACGCCATTAAGGATAATGTGGAAATGCAAAAAGTAGTAATCCGCACTCTCGCTAACTGCGGCTGCTGCGGTCTGGTAGTTTGTCATATTGATCTTTGGATCAAAGAAATGGATCCGGAAATTATAGACTTATGCAACGAATACCATTTCCCCTTGATTATTGCCAAACCGGAAAGCTCGTATATCGAAATATTAACTCCCATTATCAATGAATTGAATAAAGAAGACCAGACTATACCGGCCTCAAATGATTATTTCAATATCCGCGCTGATTTTTTGGATTTAATAATCAACGAGGACGATATGAACAACGTCTTTAAAAAAGTTTCCCGTAAAGAAAAACGCAAAATTTCTTATTACGATATTTATTGTGAAAAAATATATTCCGATAAAAGTCCCACCCAGGTTGAATATGAATCGACTTATTTAAAAGAGCATTTTAACGATGTCATAGATGCCTGCTCTCCCAAGGGATTTACCATTATCGAAATGGGAGAAAAAAAACTGCTTATTTCCCTAATCCGCTCGCAGAAGAATTTTTTCGGTTTTATTGTGTTGAGCAGCGGTTCCAATTATGTAAATAAAACCACCCTGGATTTGCTTAATCAGCTTTCCGTATCCTGTAAGCTGCTTTTCAGCCGGAGAGATAAAATGCTGGATGTAAAAGAAAAGTATCTGCAGGAATATTTGGGAGACTTACTGGTATGGAATTTTCCCTCGGAAGAAGTTGCGGTAAAACGAGGGAGAGAAGCCGGATTGGATATTGCCCGTAAAAACACCATTATCCTGATCAATATCAATTTGTTGCAGACCATAATGAAATCCGGCGAAAAGCGGGAAACGGCGGATTATATAAAAACCGTCATTCTGCCTTACCTCACCAAAGTTTTGTATCAATACGATCACGATAATAACGTAACCTTTCGCAGTGATACGGTAATTGTCTTTCTTGCCAGTAATGATAATGCACTTGATTTGCAGGAAATCAGCAATAAAATCATGGTCTTGTTTCACAGAGAACAGATCAGCTCGGTTTCCCTGGGGATAAGCAACTATTTTGACAATGTCCGGGATATTCCCAATGCCTATAATCAGGCTTTCCAGGCGGCAATATTAGGGAGAGAACACTACGGGGAAAACAAGATTGTGTTTTATAAAGACGTATGGTTTTTGCATAAGTTACGCATTATCCGCGAAGAACAACAAGCATTGGAGATGTGCAAATGCCTATTAACACCATTGAAAGACTATGATGCCGCACATCATTCCGATCTTACCGAAAGTCTTTTTCAATTGCTGGCATTCAATGGCAATGTCAGCACCGTGGCTCAAAAATTATACGTTCACCGCAATACCATGTTGCAACGGAAAAACAAAATTATTGAGATATACGGATACTCTCCTTTTGAGATGCCTCATTTACTTAATTTTCTTATGGCAATGGAAATTTGCAGCTAATTCAGGAATTTAGATTTATGCCCCCAATGGCCGTAATATGTGCAGAAGCACATATCACGGCCATTTTTTTGTTTCCGGAAACGCTGACAAAATCTTGGGCGAGGTGCTATCATTAGTTTGCTTTTGAAGTGGAAAGTTTAAGCATCTGGTAATGTTGTACGGGCTTTGACGGTAAGTAGTCTACCGGCGGCAAAGGAGTGATGGAGAAGCAATAGGTTTTTCCGGCAAGGTAGAATTTCTTTTTAAAAAATAGGTGGGATTTCTAAACTATTTGGTGGTGCGATTTATAATTATTCGCGATTCAGGAAAAGATATGTTTGCTGTAGCCCAAAGAAATAAACGAGGAGGTTTTGCCTGTGACTAATCATGATGATTATTCCGTGGTTCGGGTAGCGCCGGAAGATCGCCAAGCAATGTGGCGGGTAACCGTGGTAAGGCTTGGCTACTTTGCTTGTACCTCACAGTTGTTATTAGGTGCCACGCTGGGATTTGGCATGAAATTCTGGGATGCTTTTTGGGCAGTATTCTGGGGCAGTGTAATTTTAGAGGGCATTGGTTTGGCAGTAGGAGTCATGGCAGCTAAAGAAGGTATGTCTACCAGCCTTTTAACCCGCTGGACCGGCTTTGGAAAAATCGGTTCATTTCTTATCGGCCTTATAGTGGCAATTTCATTGACCGGATGGTTCGGGGTACAAAACGGGATCACAGCTATAGGCATGCACCAGGCAACAGGATGGTTTAATGTCCCCATATGGTCAATGATAACCGGTATCGCGCTGATTGCTATTGTGGCCTACGGCTTTAAATTTTTAAGCTGGACGGCCAATATTGCTTTACCCCTGTTCTTATTTGCAGTAGGAATAGCCGCCTTCCACATGCTTTCAGGGCAATCCCTGGGCTCCCTTATGGCATCGCCGCCGCCAGGTCCTCTACTGTCTTTTGGAGTCGCTACCACCATGGTAACGGGCGGCTTTGTAGTGGGTGTTGCGACTACGCCTGATATAGCCAGATTCTTAAGCAAAGGCATGGATGTATTCTGGATGACGATGATCAGCACTTTTGTGGGCGAATTAGGTATTTGCCTGATAGCCATATTGATGGCTCATGCGGCAAAATCTTCAGATATTATTACTATCATGATCACTTTATCCGGCTGGCTGGGCGCTGCTATTGTAATTTTCTCCACCCTTAAGATTAATGATATCAATCTATACTCATCCAGTTTGGGACTGACTAACGCTCTCAACATCGTATCCAAGGGGAAAGTAAGCCGGGTGCAGATGACAATTGTGCTGGGACTGGTGGGATCTTTTCTCTCTGCCATCGGCATTGTGGATAAGTTCATCGGCTTCCTGGTGTTGTTGGGAGTAGCGATACCGCCGGTGGTTGGGATCATGGTCATTGATTATTTTATATTAAAACGCAACCGTCGAGAATTGGAAGAGAGCCGGATAAATAAAAATGGGTTGCCGCCGGAAACCGAAATATGGAATCCCATTGCCATTGTTAGCTGGATTTGCGGCTTCCTGGTGGGTTATTTTGTCCAGACCGGTATTCCTTCCATCAACTCTTTGCTGGTGGCCGGCATCGTATATTATTTTGGCATGAGGATATACGGAGCAGCTACCAAAACCTCCATTGTCGAGTTTAAAAAAGTTACTACTTTCGAGTAAAGTTATCGGTTAAGGCACCTGGGTCGGTGGTTAAGATAAATTGAATTCAGCTAAAGCCAGAGCAGAAGAGCTGCGCAATGAGTGCTCAAACCAGCCATTCAGTATTATAAAAACTACAAGGAGGTAGATACAAATGCCCAGTTACTTAGATTTAGAACTATCACAAGCGGCCTACAAACTGATGCATGACCAGGTAAGGGTAAAAAAAGGTGAAAGTGTTCTGATTACCATTGATTCCAGGGCGGATTTCCGGGTAGCTGAAGAAATTGCCAAAGTATCCGAGATGCTCGGAGCTAAGGTTATGCTGGCCTGGCACTCCACCCCCAAAGGATATGGCGCCCTGACTATGCCTTATTTACCGGAACCGCTGATTGCCTGTGCCGATAAAACCGATGTCTGGATTGAAATGAATGACCAGTGGCTGCTTTATTCTCCTATCTGGGATGCGGCGGTTACTAACGGCCGAACCAGGCAGGTGATGCTGGGAGGTCTGGGAATAGACCGGATTGTGCGTTGCATCGGTCAGGTGGATATTGATATCCAGAAAGAATTCCAGGATACCCTTACCGCTATGACCAAAAAGGCGAAAAAGGTGAGGATTACTAATGACGCCGGTACTGATGTCAGCTTCCTGATGGATCCCCAGCGGCCGGTAAACAATGAAATCATATATGATCAGCCGGGCGGCCATTTCCTGCTGGGTCAGATCGGATGGGCACCGGTGGAGGAAAGCATTAACGGAGTTATCGCTTTCGACGGAACCATCAGCGGCGGCGGCGATGCCGAGTTGGGCTTTTTGACCGAACCGGTGATATATGTGGTGGAAAAGGGCAGAATCCAGGAAATCAAAGGAGGCAAGCAGGCCGATATCCTGCGGGCGTACTATAAGAAATTAGACGACCCCAATATGTATATAGCCGCCCACGTCTGCTACGGATGCAACCCCAATGCCAAACTGGAAGGAACCACCACTGAAGATGAAAGAGTTTGGGGAAGCACCGAGTGGGGGTTTGGCCACCAGGGCTCCAACTATTCGGGAGGAGCTCCGCGGGAGGCCAAAAGCCACATTGACGGAATCTGCCTGGAGTGTACGGTGTTCCTGGACAATGTTAAGATTCTCGACCAGGGGGTCTTTATCGAACCGACCTTGAAAGCTTTAGCCGCGAAATTAGGCAAATAAGCAGTCATGATCCGGCGTATGCTCTTTAAGGGCATACGTTGGGTATCTATCAGTGAGGAGGGGCATAATGGAGTCGAATAGAATCAGGGTCGGTGCGGATCCTTTTCCCCCTTATCAATATTATTTGCCCGATGGAACTATCGCCGGCCAGGATTATGAAAAAATCACCACCTTGTTTCAGCAGGTCGGATTGACGGCTGATGTTGTAATCAAGGATTGGGAAGCAGTAATATCGGAGTTGGATAAGGGTGAACTGGAAGCGGCATTTCAGGTTCAGGATACTCCTGAACGCAAAAAGCGTTTTTATTTTTCCGACCTTTTTCGTAATGCTGTAACGGAAGTGGTCACTTCCAACCCTGAGCTGAAGATCAATAGTTATGGTGAAATAGAAACATTAGGATTAAGCCTGGGGGTAATTGAAGGCTATACCAACGGTGCAGAAATTGATGCCCTTAAAGAGGAAATCAAAAAAACTTACCCTAATGCCGAGTCTTTATTAACGGCTATCAGCAGGGGTGAGGTTGATTTAGGGGTTTTTGACCGAGGGGTTAAAGAATATATAATGGCCAATAATCATCTTGATAATATCTATGCCATTGAGTCCATGACCTTTATCCGCCCCCTGTATGTCATTTTTAATAACGCTGATTTAAGAGATACTTTCAATATAGCCCTGCGGGCAGCAGCACAACAAAGCTAATCACTCCTCATTTACTCCATTCCTATCTACCAGGTAAATACAATAACATTTGCCTGGTAGATTACTATTTTATCTTTTACCGGGTTATGGAGGCCGGAGCAGGTAAATATATGAATCTTATTGCCGTCATGGGACGACGTATTTAGTTAATAATTTTTAAGGACGGAAAGGCCGGGTATCTGTGATTAAGATGCCCGGCCTCTTATTTATGAACTATGAACGACAAAGACCTCAATAGGTTCTCCCCTCCTCCATTCAGCGAGAGAAGGAGCAGTCAGGGATATCCTAAAATTTTTCCAGATAGTGCTCTATTTCCCAGTCGTATACCCGGGAACTATAACTCTCCCACTCCCGTATCTTAGCCAGAATGAAGCGGGAGTAGATGTGTTCTCCCAGAGCTTCCTTAATTACCTCATCCTTTTCTAATTCATTCACCGCTTCATAAAGATTTTCCGGCAGGGATTCAATATGATTTTGCTTGCGGGTAGCCAGATCCATTTCGTAGATGTTCTGCTCTACTGCCTCCGGCGGCTGCAGCCTGTTCTTTATGCCGTCCAAGCCTGCTTTCAGTATAACCGCCAGGCCCAGATAAGGGTTGCAGCTGGGGTCGGGATTGCGGACTTCTATGCGGCTGCCTATCCCCCGCCGGGCAGGAATACGAATCAGCGGACTGCGGTTGCGGTAGGACCAGGCGATATATACCGGGGCTTCATAACCCGGGACCAGGCGCTTATAGGAATTAACCGTAGGACTGGTAATGGCGGAAATAGCCCGGGAATGTTTTAATACCCCGGCTATAAATTGTTTGCATACCAAGCTGAGTCCGTCCGGATTCTGGGGGTCAAAGAAAATATTTTGGGAATCCTTGAAAAGAGATATATGCAAATGCATACCCGAACCGGCGATTCCATATATCGGTTTAGGCATGAATGTGGCATGCAGTCCGTGTTTCTGAGCTACGGTCCGAACCACTATGCGAAAGGTCATTATACTGTCGGCCGTTTTCAAGGCGTCCTTATATTTAAAATCAATCTCATGCTGTCCCGGGGCCACTTCATGATGAGCCGCTTCAATTTCAAAGCCCATGCTCTGCAGGGTTTCCACCATATCCCGCCGGGCCTCTTCCCCTTTATCCACCGGGGGCAAATCAAAATAGCTCGCTTTATCATGGGTCTGCAGGGTGGGCTGACCGTTTTCATCCATATGGAACAGGAAAAACTCCGGTTCCGGACCGACAAACATAGAGAGCCCCATAGCCTCCGCCTCGGCCAGCACCTTTTTCAGAGCATACCGCGGTGAGCCGATAAAGGGTTGGTTATTGGAATCGAATATGTCACATATCAGGCGGGCGGTTTTCCCCTTAAAGCTGGGATTGGCCCAGGGAAGGACGAGAAATGTTTCCGGGTCTGGTTTAAGATACATGTCGGATTCTTCAATCCTGACAAATCCCTCTATAGACGAACCGTCAAACATCAATTCCCCATCCAAGGCCTTTTCCAATTGGTCAGAGGTTATGGAGATACTTTTCATAACCCCCAGGATATCAGTAAATTGCAGCCTGATAATCCTCACGTCTTCTTCCCTAACCTTGAGCATAATTGAGTCTTTATCCATCATTTAACCTCCGTCCAGAGCAGTAACAGCTCTAAAATTATTACCTTACTTTTATTTTTATCTGGTTCCCGTAACTTAAAAAACCTTTATCAGGAAGGCAACCAGCATAACCAGTGCCAGGATCAGGTTAAAGACCAGACCTGAAAACAAGCCGATAACAGTACCGATTCCACTTTTCATCGCCCGGTTGATATCCTGACAGGCTATATATTCCCCTATACTGGCTCCCAGCCAGGGACCCAGAAATATTCCGACCGGCGCAAATATCACCAGCCCCAGGAAGGTGCCGATTATTGCCCCCCATATCCCGCTTTTGCTGGAGCCGAAGTAACTGGCGCCCAGGGCGGTGGAAAGGTAATCCACCAGTAAAGAGAGTATGGTCAGGGCGGCCATTATAACCAGGAAACGGGCATTTATTACCTGAAACCCTTCATGCCAGCCGTAAGCGGCGATAGTGATAAATATCAGCGGAACTCCTGGCAGCAAAGGTATTACCGTTCCGGCAATACCCAGAATAATAAAAATCAGAGCCAGGATCAGAGCAATAGTATCAGCGCTCAAAAAATCACCCTCTTATAAAGATTAGTATAAGTATAAAGCATAAGCAGGATAAATTAAAATTGACTAGAGCAGAAGATCATCAATCAGATTCTGGATCACAAAGCGGCAGTGCTCATAGCTTAATCCCCCCTGCAGATATACACCGTAGGGTTTGCGTAAAGGGGCATCACAGGAAAGTTCAATGGAGGCCCCCTGAATAAAGGTACCTGCCGCCATGACTATTTTATCACTGTAACCCGGCATTTCACCGTATTCTAAACTGAGATCACTGTCTACCGGAGAATAACTCTGGATAAGTTGGCAGAAACGTAAAACTTGGTCCGGGTCCTGCAACAGAACAGCCTGGACAATATCTGCCCGGGTCTCATCCCAGCGGGGAGATACTTCATAGCCGTATTGCTCAAAAATAAAGGCCAGCAACACAGCTGATTTAAGCGCCTGCAAAACTACATGGGGGGCCAGGAAAAAGCCTTGAAAAAAGCTGCGTCGATTGACCAGTCCGGCTCCCATTTCCTTGCCCAGACCAGGCGCGGTCAGATGATAGGCGATCATCTCCACCAGGTCTTTGCGTCCCGCAATATAACCGCCGGCAGGGGCCAGTCCCCCACCCGGATTTTTAATCAGTGACCCCGCTATGATATCGGCGCCATGTTCCAGAGGTTCGCTTGATTCCACAAACTCCCCGTAACAATTGTCAATCATAACTATGGCGGCCGGAGATTTATCTTTCACCAATCGTACTATTTTATCTATTTGCTCCATCGGTAAGGCCGGCCGCAGGCTGTAGCCCCGTGAACGCTGGATAAAGGCCATGGTGGTATTTTGGCCTACTGCCCGGGCGATGGCCTCATAATCAGGTGTTCCATCTTTATTAAGGGCTATTTCTCGGTAATTAACGCCCCGATCAACCAGACTGCCGCGGGTGTTGGCATCCTGCCCGATAATATTGGCCATAGTGTCATAAGGTTTACCACTCAAGCCAAGCAAGCTGTCGCCAGGCTTAAGCAGTCCGAACAGGCAAGAGGCAATGGCATGAGTGCCGGAAACGATCTGGGGACGGACCAGGGCATCTTCCCCCTTAAAGACCTCGGCAAATATGTCTTCCAGTCGTTCGCGCCCGACGTCGCCGTAGCCGTAGCCGGAAGAAGGGTTGAAATGGCTGTCGCGCAGGTGATGTTTTCTAAAGGCTTGTACCACTTTAATCTGATTAAGGTAAGCGATTTCATCCAGTTCCCGAAAACGGTCAGCAAGCTTTTTTTCCGCTTCCCGTATGATCTGTATAGATTGCAATATTCCACCGCTTTCAAAAGAATATGGGTATCAGCGGGGGCGGCTCCCTGCGCTCCCACTTAAGCATTATAATATATTTGCCCGGCAATTTCATTAAAGCAGCCGCGTTAATAAGAAAATAGACGCCCTCTTCGAGGGCAACTGATGCTCGTTATACTCTCAATTAAGGGTGCAGATCAACGCAGATTAATTGATAAAAAAGACGTGGAACTCACGGAATTTTGGGGAAATGCGGAAATCTATTAAAGTATTCTTTCCTCGTTCTTCCTTCTAAATTCCCTGAATTCCGCGTCAAAAAAATAGCAGAACTGTTGGAGTATTTTCATTTTTGGTTGTGCCCTCACAGTCTTGGCGACGGAATATTTATGCATCCAAACTCCACGCTATGACTAATTTAAGGCTTCTGCCTGCTATTTCATTGCTGGTTCCGGCAAATCTTCATCTTCAATGGTAACCAAATCGCGCCGGGTTATCGGTTCTTTATCAATAATCCGCAGGGCTTGCAGGCGAATTGATTTCTCCACCAGATTGCGGACATAGCGGGCATTTCCGCTATGAGGGTGATGGTTGCGGGCAAATTGAGCCAATCTCTCCCGCAGCTTCCAACGGGCCCGGCTGCTGAGTTCATAGTCGCGCTGGCCGTATATCTGCAAGGCGATCTGAAAGAGCTCCTCACAATCATAGTCGCCAAAATCTATTTGGATGGGAAAGCGGGAACGCAAACCGGGATTGGAGGTTAAAAAGCGCTCCATCTCCAGGGAATATCCGGCCAATATTACCACCAGGTTATCCCGGGAGTCCTCCATCGCTTTTACCAGAGCAGCTACCGCTTCCTTGCCGAAGTCCTTATCTCCCCCCTGGGAAAGAGTATAGGCCTCGTCTACAAAAAGAATACCTCCCAGGGCCTTTTTCAGCATCTCTCTGGTCTTCATGGCGGTATGGCCGATATACTCCCCTACCAGGTCGGCTCTCTCTACTTCCACCAGATGTCCCCGGCTGAGTACGCCTATCTCGTTAAATATCCGGCCCAGAATCCGGGCTACAGTAGTCTTTCCAGTTCCGGGATTGCCCTTAAACACCATATGCAGCATGGTGGCATCTGCCTTAAGTTGCTGTTGTTTGCGCTTCTCCTGGATCAAGGTGAAAGCTGCTACTTCAGCCAGGGTTCTTTTAACTTCCTGGAGGCCGATCAACTTCTCCAATTCTTTGAAAGCATCAGTTCCTGGGAATACTGCAGGTTTTACCTCTGGCTTGTTGGGGGCACTGCTGTTTTCCGGGGGTGAAAACCGCATGGAGATCTGCATAAAATAACCACTCCCATCTGTTCTTGATTATTATATGATAAACAGACAAAAGTGGTGATATCTTTATAAAGCTAAAAACGGATGCCAGTCTAATCGTCTTCACCGGGATCCAGATTGAGCATACCGATAGGTCTCAGCGGCGCTACCGTTGAAATAGCATGTTTATATACCAGTTGCTGTTTCTGATCCATCTCCACTATGACCGTAAAATTATCGAATCCCTTTACCATTCCTTTTATCTGAAACCCGTTAACCAGAAAAATGGTTACGGGCATCTTCTCCTTTCTTATCTGATTTAGGAAAGCATCCTGCAAATTCATTTGATTCTTGCTCATTAAGGTTTAAACCTCCATTCATTATTATGCAAGTTACTAAATATGATTCTACACTGCGGATAATCTTCCTTCAACATGAGATGAAATTTTTTCAAGCAAACTTGATCTATCACTGTAATCGCTGATATTTATCCATTGTATCCGCTTGTCTTTCTTAAACCAGGTATATTGCCTTTTAGCATAGCGGCGGGTCTCTTTCTTAATCTCATTTACCATTTCCTCTTTGGTTAGGAAGCCGTCCAGATAGTATAATACCTGTTTGTAGCCCAGGGCCTGCATGGAGTTATGCTGCAGCCCATAGCCTTTTTCTTTCAATTCCTTCACCTCGTCTACCAGACCATGGGCCAGCATTCCGTCTACTCTAAGATTGATGCGTCGGTACAGTTCTTCCCGTTCCAGGTATAAGCCCAATGCAGTCAGGTCATAGGCCTGCCGGGACTTATTCTGCAGGGTGGAAAATGCCTGGCCCGTAAGCTGATATACTTCAAGCGCCCGTACTATACGTTTTTTATCATGGGCACTGATCAAAGCGGCATACTGGGGGTCAATGGACTGCAGATAGGAGTAGGCGTAATCCAATCCCCGGTCTTCAATAACGGCCTGCCATTGCTGCCTGATCTCCTGCCGTGATTCCATGGGATAAAAAGTATAATCATCAACTAGCGATTGATAATAAAGACCGGTTCCTCCCACCAATAAAGGCAAGCGCTGCTGCTGATTCAGCTTTTTTATTATTGCCTGGGCCTGCTTTTGAAACTGTGCCACACTGAAATCTTCATCCGGATCGACCACGTCAATCAGATGATGAACTACCGCCTGCCGTACCCCGACCCCGGCTTTAGCCGTTCCGATATCCATCCCCCGGTAAATCTGCATGGAATCACAGGAAATGATCTCGGCTTTAAACCTGGGCGCCAGCTCCAGGGCGATACTGGTTTTCCCCACCGCCGTAGGTCCCACTATAGCTACCAGCTTATCCAAGCCATCAACTCCAAAAATTCAGTTTAATAGTTAGGTAGAAAACCTTGATTAAATTATAACGTGGTGGCTGGGATGCATAAATATTCCGTCGCCAAGAATCCTGCATATTTATACATCCCAACAGAACTGTTATTCTTTCAAATCTATCTTAATCTGTGTTCAATTACCCCGAAAGCTATTTTACGGTGCTTGCCGCTGATGATGGCTTCACAGCCCAGGCGCTGCAGTTCGGTGCCTGCAGCCAGTTCCTTTATTACCACCCGTTTACGGGCTACCCGGCAGGCTTCTTTTATTGCGGCCTTATCCAGGGGCCGGTGGTTGGCCAGGGCCCTTAAAGGCGATATAGCCTGGCTTTTTAACAGCGGTCTCCTGAACATAGGGTCAAAATAGACTATGTCAAAGCTTCCGCTGTCCAGCCCCTGCAGATATTCATAATGCTCCTGATTAACGACTTCAATCCGTTTTATGGCTTCATTCAGCCAGCTCATGGAGGAATCATAAAGCTTCATCCCCCATTTCACCACCTGGGCCACAGCGGGAGAAGATTCTATTCCCACCACCCTTCCGGCCGGGGTAAAATAGGAAGCTACAATGGCGTCCGCCCCCAGGCCCAGAGTGCAATCCAGTACCTCGTCATCCGGTGTAAGCCGGCAGACATTGACCAAGGGGTCCCCGGTCCCGCTTTTGCGGTAGGCGGCCAGACGATTTTTGGCCATGCTGGGGTGAAAGAAAAACTTGGCGTTATCATGGTACAATACCGGTCCCTCACGGTAGCACACCACCACCGCATCAGCATGATGGGCCTGGAGCAAATCATCCAGACTCTGTTTTTCTCTTGCCACCAGAGGAAAGCCGCTCTCCTCCAGGAACTGGTTTAAATAGCTGAAGTCTTTTATCCCCGACTGGGCTGTAGTAGCGATTATATGCATTTTTACCTCTTGAATAACCGGTCCAGTTCAGCACGGCTCATTCTTATTATGGTTGGCCGGCCATGGGGACAATTTTTATAGGCTTCGGTACTGAACAAGTCTTTTATAATTGTTTCCATTTCCTGCATAAATAATCCATCTCCGGCTTTGACCGCCTTTTTGCAGGCCATGGACTTCATCAGTTCGTCTTTCAGATCAGGCAGGGAGCTATCCTGTCTGAGTTCCAGCAGTTCATTAATGATTTCCAACTCCTGTCCTATCATCCAGGGCGGAGCCGACCGCAGCAGCACCGCATCAGGGGCAATTACATCCAGGGTCAATCCCATTTGCATAAAATATTCCTTATTCTGCTCAATCATGCTTATCTGGCGGCCGGAAAGTTCGATCGGCAGCGGTACTGCCAGCATTTGGGCGACTTCCTTCCCGGCAGCGTAAGCTTCTTGCAGGCGATTATAAAGAATCCTCTCATGGGCGGCATGCTGGTCCACCAGATAGAGGGAACCGTCCTTTTCCAGCAAAATATAAGCATTGAGGCACTGCCCGATAATCTTGTATTCCCCTGCTCCCGGCCGATAGCCACTATAGCCTTCGGCGGACACCGGCGGCTTAATCTCCAGCGGGGGCGGTTCTGAACCACTGCCAGGTGCGTCATCGCTATATTTAAACTCCATGGCGCTTTCCTGCCACTCCCGGATCTCAGGTTTGGGCCGGTAGCCGCCGGAGCTGTTTCGGTCTGGAGATGAGTATTGGTTTAAAGGGCGGTAATCCACCTGTTCCAGGCAATCTTTCACTACCGCATAGACAGTGCGAAATACGGTTTTTTCATCTTTAAACCGCACTTCATTTTTCTGGGGGTGGACATTGACATCTATGCTGGCCGCAGGTACAGTTATGGACAATATTACCACCGGCTGCTCCCGGGAAAGCAAACGTCCCCGATAAGCCTGGTCAATAGCTTTAAACAGCAGCACACTGCGCACTGGACGATGATTGATAAAAAATATCTGGTTCTTCCGGTTTAAACGTCTGAGCTCGGGAGTGGATATCAGCCCCTGCACACTGTACTCTTCCCCCCGGTAGCGGGCTTCTATCATATAGCGGGTGAAATCCCGGCCGTAAATGCTGGTAACCACATCCTCAAGGCTGCTGTTGCCCGGGGTCTTAAAGAAACTCTTCTTATCATTGCTGAAGCTGAAGGATATGTCAGGACGGGCCAGGGCATATTTACAGAGCAGTTCGTAGACATGCCCGCTTTCACTTACCGGAGATTTCAGGAAATTGCGCCGGGCCGGGGTATTGAAGAATAAATCCTTCACCATTATCCTGGTGCCGTCAGGGCTGGCCGCATTCTCCAGCTTAAGAAACTTTCCCCCTTCCAGACGGGCAAAAGCCCCTGCACCGGTCTTCTTTTTGCTGTAAAGCTCAATTCGGGATACTGAAGCAATGCTGGGCAAGGCTTCCCCCCGAAAGCCCATGGTGGATATGTTGAAAAGATCCTCGGCACATTCGATTTTACTGGTGGCATGGCGTTGAAACGCCAGCGGTATTTCCTCCCGGTCCAAGCCTTGTCCGTTGTCTTCAACTTCGATCATATCAGTTCCGCCTTGGCTGATTTTAACGGTAATCGCTGTTGCTCCGGCATCAATGGAATTTTCAATCAATTCCTTAACTACTGAAGCCGGCCGCTCAATAACCTCTCCGGCGGCTATTTTATTGATAAGATTCTCATCCAGGGCCTTTATACTCATTTATAATACCTTCTCCAAGTCCTTGCCGGTATCAATGCTGCGATACTCATCGTCAATGCGATCCTGTAAATAAATAAAATCATAGCGGCTATTGCCGGACAAATCTCCATAATAGGAGCGGGCCTCGGCCTGGCAAGCAGGACAGGCATTTATCGGTATGGATATGCAGTATACCCGATAATACTGCCCATTACGATGCTGGGCGGTGGATTCAATTAACCTGAAGCCTGCACAATCAGGGCATAAACGCAGCTTTACACTCTGTTCCTCGTGGATATAGTCAGTATCATAAAAAATCTGCTTGTGCCTGCTGTGGAAATGCTGGTCAGTTTTACGGTTGCGGGCTATTACTTCCTCCCGCTGGCGGAAAGCGGCCAGCTGCTGTTTTACCATCTTTTTAATGTATTCCAGATTACCAGCCGATTCCTTCATCCTTTCCGGGACATAATCAGGTTCGCGCAGATTGCTGAAATCTATTCCGGCCATAGCCATGATCAGCGCCATATTAACATAAGGCAAAGCCGTTTCTACGGAATAGCCCCCTTCCAGAACAGCTATATCCGGAGACAAGCGGGCATTCAATTGGGCATAGCCCTGGGCGCTGAAGCGCATGTCGGCCAGCGGGTCGCTGTAGTGATTGTCCTGACCGGCCGAATTGATTATTAAATCCGGCTTAAATTCTTCCAGCAGCGGCATAATCAAAGTATCCAGCGCATACAGGATGCCGGTGTCGGTGGTACGCGGCGCCAGAGGCAGGTTTATGGTAGTGCCGTGGGCCAGGGGTCCCCCCAGCTCTTCCATAAAACCGGACCCCGGGTACAGGGTGCGGCCATCCTGGTGGAAGGATATAAACAGGACATCCGGGTCATTGTAATAGATTTCCTGGGTCCCGTCGCCATGATGGACATCGGTATCGACGATAGCCACCCTCCTGGCCCCGTATTTCCGGCGCAGGTATTCTATCATGATGGCTTCGTTATTGATATTGCAGAATCCCCGGTTGCCGTGGCTTACACTCATGGAATGATGTCCCGGGGGACGGATAATGGCAAATCCATTCTTTATTTCACCCTGCATAAAGGCGTCGGCCAGTACCAGGGCGGAACCGGCAGAGACCAAATGGGCCTCGGTGATCTGGGCCGGTATGTCAGGCACGCAGAAATGCACCCGGGCAATATCTTTAGGCGCAGCCAGTCCGGGTTGGTATTCCTTAACCTGGGGCAAATCCATTATCCCCTCTTCGAAAATCTGATCCCGGGTATAAAGCAGACGTTCCTCCCTTTCCGGATGGGTTGGGGTTATAGCCCAATCAAAAGCCGGAAAGAATAAAATACCACTGGGTTTCATGCTTTCACCCCCTTGAATTCCTCAATAAAGCCAGGGGCGACCTGTATTCCCACATCAAACAATTTGCCGGAACTATCCCAGCCCCTGATCATGTTGAATTGTTCTTCCATGAAAAAGCCTGACTCTTCAACATAACTTTTCATACCGCGCTCCGCCCCGATTTTTTCCAGGTAACGGCGGGCCATTTGCCGGGCATCTTCCATTTGAAACTTTCCAGCATTATCCAGGCTGCCTTTCACCCCGCCGGGATCCAGGTTATACTGCCGGGTCTGGGTATCGACATGCAGACTCACACTCAAGGTGGGCCGGGCCACTGCCGCCCCCAGAGCATTGGCAACATCGGCATAACGGTGGATATAGGGCTCTATCTTCATAACCCGAGCCAGTTCGGGTACGATAGCCCGTGATGCCGCCCCGATGCCGATAATTTTGTCCAGAGTGAATTTACGTTTATGGATTACCTCCCAGACTTTATAAGCCGGTTCGTTCTCCCATTCCTTAAACATATTCTGAATAGAATCGCGCAAACGCCCGATCACGGTGTCTACTACCGCCGCCTCCAGCTCTTCCGGCTCCATCCCGGCCTGGCCGGCCAGCTCCCGGAGGGCACCTGCCGATAGGCGGGGATCGCCTATATTAAGATTAAATTTACAGTTGAAGGCATCGGTAACGGTGGCGGCGCCGCCGCCAAAACAGGCCGCCACGCCCCGGCGGAAGGATTCCACCTCCACCCGGCCCGGACTTGCCGTGAGGCTGCTGTCACCGCCCAAAGCGATAGAGCGAACGGCAAAAGCATTGATATGGGTATAGCGGTGATTGATGCTGGCGCCCTTGGAAGCGTAGAGAGGTGATCCGTCTATTATAAGGGCAATATCGGTAGTCGTACCGCCGATATCCAGCACTACGGCATTTGATTTGTCGCTGCTGATTGCCAGCGCTCCCATAGTGCTGGCGGCCGGCCCGGAAAAAACGGTTTCACAGGGAAGGCTGCGGGACGCATCCAGCAATAGGGTTCCTCCATCCGCTTTGAGGATATGGACCTCACCCTGCAGGCCTCTTTCTGCCAGAGCTTCCTCAATCGCATCTACAAAGCTATTCCATTCCCGGCTGGTTAAAGCGGTGTAATAGGTAGTAACCGCCCGCCGGGGGAAGTTAAGTTTACCTGATATTTTAGAGCCCAAAAAGACTTCCATCTCCGGGAAATTATCCTTTATATAGGCTGCGGCTTTTGTCTCCAGGCTGTCATTGCGGTTGCTGAATTTAGCGGCCACGGCCACCCGTTTTATCCCGGCTGATCTTATCTGCCGGCCCGTCTGTTCCAGTTCCGCTTGATCCAGCGGTTCCAGCTCCCGCCCCCGGAAATCAATACCGCCTTTGAGGAAAAAGGTATCCTCACTGATACCATAGGCATCAGCCGGAAGTCCATAGCCGGGAATAAGCACTACGGCCGTTCTTTCCCAGCTTCCGGTGGCCAATAAATTGGTTACTACGGTTGTGCTCAGCACTATGCGGGAAATGTCATCTGCCGGGTGTTGTTCCAAAAGCCGGTCCAGCACTTGCAGGACACTGGCTTTGATGTCCTTGTCATCGGTGGGAACTTTGGTAGTGGCAATAACCTCCCCCCGGTCAAATACCACTCCGTCGGTATAGGTACCGCCTACATCAATTCCAATCAACAAGCTTCCTCACCTCCAAAGTATGAGTCAAAGTTAACCAGAAACGTATCCCGGGCCCGTTAAACTACCTGGGCTTTCCAGCGATATAGCAGCTCCAGGGCTTCCCGCGGACTTAAGCTGTCCAGGTCCAGTTGCTGCAATTCCGCCTGCAAGGGGTTTTCCTCCTCGAACAGCTGCAGTTGCACCATGGATTCCTGTTTCTCTCCCGGGGTGCTTTCCAGGCCGGTTAAAATTGCCTGGGCCCTTTTTATGACCGCTTCGGGAACTCCGGCCAATCCTGCCACATGTACCCCGTAACTGCGATCGGCCTTGCCGGGAAGCACCTTTTTTAAGAATACCACCCTTTCGCCACTTTCCATAACGGAAACGGAAAGATTAAAAATACCTTCGAATTCCTCGCTTAATGTGGTCAACTCATGATAATGAGTGGCAAAAAGGGTTCGGGCCCCGATTTTCTCATGGATAAACTCACTTACTGCCCGGGCAATGCTGAGCCCGTCATAAGTACTGGTGCCACGGCCAATCTCATCCAAGATAATGAGACTGTGGGCGCTGGCATTGTTTAAAATATTAGCCACTTCCACCATTTCCACCATAAAGGTGCTGTGCCCTGCCGCCAGGTCATCAGAAGCCCCTACCCGGGTAAAAACTTTATCCGCTATACCGATATGGGCATAGTCGGCCGGTACGAAGGAACCCATCTGGGCCATGATAACCAACAGGGCCGCCTGCCGCATATAGGTGCTTTTGCCCCCCATGTTGGGTCCGGTAATAATAGCAAAACGTTTATCACTGCCGTTCAATTTAAGGTCGTTAGGTATAAAACGGGCATCTTTAAGGCTTTTTTCCACCACCGGATGCCGGCCCGCTTTGATTTCAATCAGCTTGCTGTCGTCCACCAAAGGGCGCTGATAATTATTGAGATAAGCCACTTCGGCCAAAGATACCAGCACATCAAGCCTGGCAATATCTGCGGCGCTTTGCTGGATTCTCTCCAGGTGCTGACTGAGCCTGTCCCGCACCTCAATAAAAACCTGCTGTTCCAGAGCGAATAGTCTCTCCCGGGCTCCCAGTATCTTTTCCTCGTATTGTTTTAAATCGTCGCTGATAAACCTTTCGGTATTGACCAGGGTCTGCTTGCGCACATACTCGGGCGGAACCAGATGCAGGTTAGGCCGGGTTACTTCTATGTAATATCCGAAAACTTTGTTATAGCCCACCTTCAAATATTTTATTCCCGTCCGCTTCTTTTCCCTGCTTTCAAAGTCTATTAACCATTGGGAACCGTCCCGGGATAATTGCTTCAATTCATCTATTTCCTGGCTGAAACCGTTTTTAATTATGTTGCCTTCCCGTATCGCCACTGGTGCTTCTTCGTCAATAGACTGCTCAATAATGGTGTAAATATCACTGAGATCGTCCAGGGCGGCGATTGCGGCCAACAGAGCTGACCCGGATAAATCCAGGTCCTTGATCTGATCAAGTGATTTGATGGAATATTTCAGGGCCAGCAAATCACGGGGATTGGCAATCCCACCCCCGATTCTGGCGGCCAGCCTTTCCATATCGTATATTCCCGCCAATATCTCCCTTAATTCACCCCTTAAAGGTAAATTATCCTTAAGCTCCTGTACTGCATCCAGCCGGGCATTAATTTCTTCTATGTTCTTTAAAGGCTGTTCCAGCCATTTTTTCAAATTCCTTTTCCCCATAGCGGTACGGCATTGATCCAATACCCCCAGCAGCGACCCTTCACGGCGTCCTTCCCGCATAGTGGCGCTCAGTTCCAGATTGCGCCGGGTGGTATGATCCATTTCCAAATAATTATCATTGCTGTACACCCCCAGGGTGCGCAGATGTTTAAGGACCCCTTTTTGGGTATCCTGGAGAAAAGCTATTATGGCAGCGGCCGCTTTGATGCCGGCGGAATAGCCGGTTAAGCCAAACCCCTGCAGTGAGCTCACCTGGAAATGCTCTTGGAGTATTTCCAGGGCACTGTCCAGGCGCAGAGCCTTTTCATTGATAGAACTTATCGCCATATTGCTTCCGTTGGGGTTATCCAGATACTCCCGGGTAAAGCTGTCATACTCAGCCAATAAACACTCGGCCGGAGCCAGACGCTGCAGTTCATTTTCCAAACGGTTGGCAACCCCCGGCTGACTGAGCTCACAGACTTTGAATTCTCCGGTGGAGATGTCGATATAGGCGAATCCGGTCAGTTCTCTCTCTTCTACAATAGCCACCAGATAATTATTTTTATTTTCTTCCAGCATGGTATCTTCTATAACCGTACCCGGGGTTACTATGCGAATAACTTCCCTTTGCACAATTCCTTTGGCATCCCGCGGGTCTTCCATCTGCTCACAGATCGCTACTTTGTAGCCCCGGTTGATCAGACGGGAGAGATAATTATTCACCGCATGATAAGGTATCCCGCACATCGGTACTTTTTCATTGCCGCCATCGCGAGCGGTCAATACAATATCCAGCTCCCGGGAGGCCAGCTCGGCATCCTGAAAAAACATTTCATAGAAGTCACCCAGACGAAAGAAAAGAATAGCATCCTGGTGCTGCTGCTTAATATCAAGATATTGTTGCATCATAGGCGTATATTGAGACAAGGCTGTAACTACCCCCTACTCTTAGCAAATGCACCCGGCTAAAAAGAAAGACTTGTCGTTGCCAAGCCTTTCTAAGCACATATATTTTTACCGTTCCGTTTACATCTGGCAATTTCCTCCGCAGGAATCACAGCCGGATGAACAATCGCCGCTTATGGCCTGGTTCATGGTAAAGTATACGGCTTGCATCAATTTCTCCAGTTGCTCCTGGGCCGCCAGCAGGTTTTGGATGTCGGGATGGCTGCTTATCTGTTGTTCCATTATATCCAGGTGGTTTTCTTCCTGCGGGGTTACAATGATACCATCCATCATTTTATGATCTACCTGAGTCTTGGCCTCCTGATAGCGCATGATAAGCTCATAGGCTTCCTTTTTACCCATCAATCCCGTCTGTTGATTCTTCAGATTAATCATCTCTGCGGATTGAGCGATGGCATTCCCTAACTCAAAGGCAATTTTAATGATTTCTTCACTATTCAAATTAATATCCCCCTGCCTTTTTTTTTAACCATTTCCCCAAATAAAGAAAAAGTTTTTGCTTCTGTTATTCTAACATTTATTAACTGTCCGATTAAGTCTTTTGGGCCAGAAAATATCACGATATGATTACTCCTGGTGCGGGAAGTCAGTTTATCCGGATTAGTTTTGCTCGGCCCCTCCACCAGCACCTCTTTGACCGTTCCTTCCATAGACTGGTTTATCTCCCGGGCGATTTGATACTGGACTTCATTCAAACGCTGCAGCCGCTCCCTCTTTATCTCCGGGCTCACCTGGTCCGGCAGGCTGGCTGCCCGGGTCCCGCTGCGCACCGAGTACATAAAAGTGAAGGCCGCGTCAAAACGCACTTTTTCCACCATATCCAGAGTATCCTGAAAATCCTGCTCTCTTTCACCGGGAAATCCCACGATCAGATCGCTGGTTATTGCCACCCCGGGTATACGCCGGCGGATTTTGGCAGCCAGTTCCAGATAATGCTCTCTGGTGTAGCGCCGGTTCATACGCCGCAAGACATCATTGCTGCCAGCCTGCAGCGGCACATGCACATGCTCACATACTTTGGCTATGCCTGCTATACTGTCAATAAGCTTGTCTGACATATCCTTGGGGTGGGAAGTGGTGAACCGTATACGCTCAATACCAGCCACAGCTGCAGTCATTTCCAGCAGATCGGCAAAGTCAATCTCTTTTTCCAGACCTTTTCCATAGGAGTTAACATTCTGCCCCAGCAGGGTTACTTCCCGATAGCCCTGGTCGGCTATTTCCTTAATTTCCTCTATGATATCCTCCGGCCTCCGGCTTCGTTCCCGCCCCCGGGTATAAGGAACTATGCAGTAAGTGCAGAAATTATTGCAGCCATACATAATATTGACAAAGGCACTTAAGCCGGAGTGACGCTGGGAGGGAAGAGGCTCCACCACCACTCCTTCCTGCTCCCAGACCCGAAAAATTTCCTTTTCCCCTTTCCGGGTCTGTTCCAGCAGATAAGGCAGCTCATGTATATTATGGGTTCCGAAAACCACGTCCACTCCGGATTTTTTAAGCTTCTGCCGCACTTCCGGCAGCTGGGCCATACAGCCTCCGAAAGCGATCAGGGTTTCCGGCCGCTTCCGCTTTAGAGCCAATACTTCGCCCAGTTTGCCGTAAACCTTGTTCTCGGCTGAGTGGCGTACACTGCAGGTGTTGAATACTATTATAGCAGCATCATCCAATGACTGAGCCGCCGTAAAATCCATACCCTCAAGTAAACCGGCGATTATTTCCGAGTCCCGGACATTCATTTGACAGCCATAGGTGATGATAAAATATTGTCTGCCGTCATTGTCTGCCGGCATCGCTCCGCCTCCCTTGGTGTAAATATATTATACCTGTTCCCCTATAAATATAGAAAGAGAAGAGCCTGAGCCCTCCTCTCTTCTACTTTATTTAAACTTCCCTATTTCAGAAGTTCGTCAATAGCCGTCTTGATTTCAGGAGTCATAATTCCCCCGGCAAACTTAGGTTCTCCGTTGATGAGGGTAATGGGATAAGGATAGCCCATCTGTAAAACCTGGTTTACAATAGGATAGTCTTTTAGCCCGGTCTCATCAATATCAATATATTTTACCGCAATTTTATCTCCATAATCAGCCTTGAGCTCATCTGCCAGCTTTCCAGTCAGGTCCGCATAATTTGTAGTTGATCCACAACTAGCCGCCGAAGCACATCCGCTTCAACCACCACCGGTGGGAGTATGCGTGCCCTGTAAAATTTCCACCAGAACCTGGGCGTCATTTGCCATTTTTTGAATCCTCCTTATATACGTATACCCCATGTCAGCATTGCTGCATAGTAGGATAATAGCAGCAAATTATAATATAATCAATAGCTATTCATCCTGCCTTAAGTTCACTATGGTAATATTACCTTGTTCGTCCCTGATTATACCTGCTCATTGCCTCTAAAACAGCTGAC
>DHCD01000109.1:25452-28287 GCA_002398105.1 Syntrophomonas sp. UBA4911 | reverse complement strand
TCAACCGGTTCGGCCATATTTTTTGACCCGGAATTCAGTGAACATACGGGAAGAGCGCGGAAATAATTTTTTTAAAATCCGTCTATTAATAAATCCGGGCAGTCGGTGATAATCCGTGTAATCTGCGGTTGCTTGCCGGTTAAGCTTGGGTTGCGGGCGCTGATACATCCTGATAGTTCCCTGATAGACTATTCTGCCCTCCAAATTCAGCAAACTTTGAGGTCTGACCAGATTGCGGGGAATTCTAAAATCAACAATGCCGCTTTCTTTCAGAATATAATATACAAACTCGGAGCATAGGAATCTATGATCGCAACTGGCTGATTTATTGAGCAGACAGTGCAGCAGTCCTTTGTAGTTATATTTATATAACCGGCTGTTGGCAATGAATTGGTCCAGCAGGTGTTTGGCCTTTTCATGCTGCTGCCTGGACACTTCCAGCTCAATGATAATGACCGGTAAACTTTTATTGAATTTATATATTCCGGTATTGAAGTTTTCCTGTTTAAATCTGCCGATAAACGGGAAATAGGTGTATTTGCGGCCAAAGCTGTACATATGCTTGAGCTTTTTATCCAAAGCAATAGCCGCATGAGTATATTCATCCTTCTTGACCAATTGAATAGCTTTCGACATTACCGTATTAGTTCTGGTGAGCACTATATAGAGAAAATATTTTTTCATGAGTCACCTTCTTAATCCCAGTGATAGTTTTTCAACAGTGAACATTTTTACAATGCAGTATAATAATAGCACAAGCACCTGCTCAGGTATGCAGATAAATTATACCAGGTGCTCGTGCGCTGAGGGACAATATTTGCTCTGCCCCCATGTCCCTTATATCTCCCGGTGGATTTAAACGGTTTGAAAGCTTAGCTCCACTTTGAACAGATCGCCGTCAATCACAATCTGAAACCGGCCTCCGCTGATCTGGGTAAAACTCCGGGCAATCGCCAGTCCCAACCCTGATCCCTCTGTAGTGCGGGACTCATCGCCCCGGACAAAACGCTGCAGGATTTCGTCCGCCGTAAAGTTCATTTCATAATTGGCTATATTTTTGATGGTGGCCACGGCCCCTTTTTCATTTACGATCAGGTCAATGAAGACCCGGGAACCGGTCAGAGAATATTTCAGGGTGTTGGTAATCAGGTTTTCCCAAACCCGGTATAGTTTTTGACCATCACCTAACACATGCACGGGCTCATCAGGTATATTGGTGCGAAAAGCAAGACCGGAGGCATTAATCTGCTCTTCCATATCCGCCAGGGTCTGATTGAGCAGCCGGGTTAAATCAATCTGTTCCATATCCAAAGCAATATTGTCACTGCTTGCTTTAGAAAGGTCGAACAGATCTTGAATCAGATTTTTTAAACGTTCCGATTTCTGGGCCAGTATTCTTACATAATCTTTGACCTGCTCAGGAAGCCCCTCCTCTTTGCTCAGCAAATCGACATAGCTGATAATTGAAGTCAGAGGAGTCTTTAAATCGTGAGATACATTGGTAATCAGCTCAATCTTCATGCGCTCTGATTTCATCTTCTCGGCAACCGCCATGGTCATTCCCTCCTGAATTGAATTCAGATGGGAAGCGGTACGGTACATATCGGCAGTCGGTTCAAGTTCCAGTCGGGCCGCCATATCTCCGTTTTTCATCTGCTCAATATGGTCGGTCAGCTTTCCCCAATCGTTTATGGTCTGGCTATAGTGCTGCAGATAGCGATAAATCAGATAGACGCCTGCCGCCGCTATCAGCAGAGCAATCAAAAATGCTGCTCCACCGCCGCCGGCGAGCAATAGGAAAAATACTGCCATAAAGGCCATAACTGCTTCTGCTGCCACCAGCATATAAGCCCTCTTTATCATCGCCTTCTGCCAGGCATACTTGCTTTCATATCTCTGATACCATTGGATCAGAGAATTTATTAAGTTATGGGCCCAAAAGCCTCTCCGGTTGATTCTCAAATCCAGCAGCATAAGGTAAAACCACCAGCATCCCAAGAGGAAAGCACCACCCAAGGCAGTGATGGTTAATACCGCTTCGGGTACATAACTCCAATTCAAAGAACCGTTGATGGCAGAAAGGTTGAGGGGAAACAGCATCATGATAAAGGCCAGGAGAGAAAACAGTATCTTCACTTCCAGCCAGAGCCGTCCCGACCAGGAGGCCAATATCTGGTCAAACTCCCGCTTATCCCGGCGTCTTATAATGGCGTAGGCGGTAAATATCAGGCCCAGCGCTCCCATAGCCGCATAGACCCAGCCCATGATGCTGAGGAACCTTTTTTCGCCATAGTAGGAGGAATAGCTATAAGGGTTGGCCTGCAAAGTATCCCTGACCGCCACGACTATCCGGGTGGATGGTGACTCCGGGAATCCGCTGAGCCGGGGGACTATGCTTTGGTAACCGCTGTCCAGCCGCCGGATATCAAGGGGTTGACCGTTTTCCACAACCCATACCTTTTGCCCGTCATAATACCAGAAATAGCGGTAGCCTTCCGGCAGAACCGGCATACCGGAATCAGATAAAGTCAGCCGGGCCATGTTTTTTATTTCCCGGCCGGTTTCGGTGTTACTGGCATAATACCTGAGGTTGTTGCCTTCACGGGCCAGCCAGGTATCTGCGGTTTCTTTAAAAAGGCTTTCATCCTGGCCGGGGTCAGTTACCAGTCCGTACAGACTGTTAAAATAGTTTTCCGTCTTCTCTTTGAAAAATACCGTATCCTGATAATCAACATAAGGAGCTTTTAAGTTTTCAAAATTCTCGCTGTTGCCTATTACCGCAGCCAGGCCGGTAAAGATCAGCAGCATAATCAGATTTACCCCCAGGAAGAAACA
>DHCD01000109.1:24634-25209 GCA_002398105.1 Syntrophomonas sp. UBA4911 | reverse complement strand
TTTGGCTCTTTCGGGTTAATCTCAATCTTTTCCCGGATGCGGCGTATGTGAACCATAACCGTATTTTCCACCCCGTAGGCCGTCTCTTCCCAAACCCGTTCATAAATCTCCTCGGCGGGAAAGATGCGCCCGGGTGAGCGCATCAAAAGCTCAATGATCTTAGTCTCCGTCGCTGTCAGCTTAACCGGCTCCCCGTCAAGGGTCAGGGTATGACTTTCCGGGTCGAAACACAGCCCGCCTGCTATTAAGAGATTCGGTTGGGCCTGCAGGTTAAAATCTCCCAGGGTCAGATAACGCCTCAGTTGGGATTTCACCCGGGCCATAAGCTCCATATTATTGAACGGTTTGGCGACGTAGTCATCGGCCCCCATCGACAACCCCAGTATCTTATCGGTATCTTCGGATTTTGCCGATAAAATAATAATAGGTATATTTTTTTCATCCCGGATTTTCAGAGTGGTGGAAAGCCCGTCCAATCTGGGCATCATAACGTCCAGGATGATCAGATGGATCACCTGGCTGCTGATAATATCCAGAGCCTGCAGCCCATCGTAAGCGCAAACCGCCTCATATCC
>DHCD01000109.1:2546-24374 GCA_002398105.1 Syntrophomonas sp. UBA4911 | reverse complement strand
GGTTAACCCCCGAGCCTTGACCATACTTTAAGCCAAGGTTCTAACGAAAAAGCGGATATATTTCTTAAAAATTTCTTACATTTGTCATTTTTTAATTATACCGTATACAGAAAATATAAAAGGGGGAGGAATAATTTGACACCGGCATCTGTTTCAGCTCCCTTAAGAGCAACCCAAGAATGACAACAGAACCGATTGCAGCCATCGTACTTTTTCCTTATTAAAGGCCATGGCTGCAGGCCGCAACAACCTATGAAAATAGTAGGCAGAAGCCTATCGCGTGGAGTTTGGATGCTAAGACGCTTTTTTTATACCCTCGGATTTAAACCGCTCAGGATGAGGTTTTCTTTTTTCCACCAGGATTCCGATTATATAGGTAGCTGCAATGACAAGCAAACTCGAGTAAAGCATCATCCGGTTGGAAGGGTCGAGATATAAACCCAAAATAACCGCAATATTCAATACTATTGCCAGTATGGGGGTGATCGGGAAGAAGGGGCTTTTAAAAACAAGCTGCTCTATTTTTCCCCCGCCGGCCAGAAACTCCTGTCTGAATCTATACTGGCATACCGCGATGACCACCCAGCTTAAACAACCGGCCATACCCGTACTGGATATTAAGAACAGATAGACGGTATCGGCAGCGATAGCCTTGGTCAATAAGGAGGCACATGCCACTATTATTGTAATCAAAATAGCAATGTAAGGAACTCCGTGCGCGTTTAACTTTGCACACCAGGAGGGGGCCTGGCCCTGCCGGGCCATTGACCATAATAGACGGGATGAGGCATATAAACCTGAATTGCCGGAAGAAAGGGCGGCCGTGAGAACAACGAAAGTCATCAGTTCTTTGGCATAGGGGATGCCGGTCATGCCAAACACGTAGGCAAAAGGACTCTCCAGAACTCCGGCATTTTCAAAAGGTATAGTGGCGGCCAGCACTGCAACTGCCAGCCAGAAGAAGATAATAATACGGAAAACTACGGCTTTGGTTACCTTGGGAATATTCTTCCGCGGGTCTTCGCACTCCCCTGCGGCAATACCGACCAATTCGGTTCCCTGAAATGAAAATACCACTACCAGCATAGTCATAAAAACAGCGCTGATGCCATTGGGAAACAAGCCCCGGCCGGTATGGAAATTATGCAGACCAATAAAAGGATGATTGTCTCCCACTCCCAGTATTAATCCGGCTCCGGCAATGATAAACGCGACTATGGCTATTACCTTAATACTGGCAAACCAGTACTCGGTTTCGCCATAAGCCTTCACGGTCAGCAGGTTCAGAATAGAAAGAAAACTGGCAAACAGGCCGCACCATATATAAATGGGAACCTCGGGTACCCAGGCATTCATCAGGATACCGGCAACGGTAAAATCAGCCGCTATACATAAAGCCCAGCTCAACCAGTAGATCCAACCGGTAGCAAAACCTGCGGCCGGAGAAATAAATCTGTAGGCGTAAGTCGCAAAAGACCCGGATACGGGCATGGCAGAGGCCAGTTCTCCCAGACAGAGCAGCACCAGGTACATTACCAATCCGCCTACCACATAGGCCAATACCGCCCCCAGAGGGCCGGCGGTATGAATGGTGTGTCCGATTCCCATAAATAATCCCGAGCCGATAGTCCCCCCGATGGATATCATCAAAAGATGGCGGCCCTTCATGTCCCTTTTTAAGCCCATGGATTCAGGAAGTATGTCATTAATTTCTTTATGGTTTTCCATAGTTCTGCCCCCATTTTTGCTATAGTGGCAATTTTAATAAAACGCTATCAGTTTACGTTTTAATAAGCGGAAGGGAGTCCCAAGAGTATTTTGCCTCTCGAGACTCCGTTTAAGAAATTAAATCTCCTGCAAACAACTCTTTTAAGCAGTTACTTATTGGGGTAAGGCTAAGCTTACCTTTTAATATACAGGCGCGTATGGCATCAATCCGTTACAAAAACCTTTTCCACCCCCGGAGAGTTGCATGCAGCCAGCAGAGCCGTATAATCCAGCTCGAAGGAGATGATATCCCCCACCCGGTATTGATAATCACAATCTTCTATATCAATCAGAGTATGATCGCTGGTTTGGCCCATGATGCTTATCTGCTCATCTACCGGCCAGCAGTTTTCTGATGGCACGTCCTGACGCCCAACTGCTAACAGAGCCCTTTTGCGTCTTCCCCGGTCCTCAAAGGTCTTGCTCTGCAGGAAGGCGTCTACTCCCAGTTCCCCAACCGGCACGGTGGGCTTGGTATTTAACTCAATGATTTCGGCTCTAAGTATATAAAGATTGGAAACAGCGCGGTTTATATCCATGTCCGAGTGATAATATTCGTCCAGATACTTCATACTGACGTATTCAATCCCGTGCAGGTGCAGTCCGCCGATACGAAGGTGATTCAGTCCCCGGGGCCATATACCTTTGTCAATCAGGTGATAACTGGTGCAGTTCCCGGCCGACAGGTATTGGAACTCGACGGCGCATTTTTCCTCCAGTCTTTGAGCCAATTGATAGAAAGCGTTGCCGTTCTTTACCGTGGGCAGTGCGGTGCCGAAGCAGTTAAAATTAGTTCCCAGTCCATAGATCTCCAAATGGGGCAGGCTTTTGATTTCCTTTATAACTTCTTCAATTTCGGCCTCGTTTTCATACCAGATGCCTTCACGAATGTCGCCCATATCAATCATCAAAAGAATTTCATGAATTCTGTTCTGCCGTACCGCTTCCCGGGAAAGGGCCCGGATGATTTCAATTTCCGAATTCAGGGATATGTCGGCATATCTGACCGTATCCTCAATCTGACTCATCAAAGGACTGCGCAATAAGCATTTCTTGCAGGGTATATCCTTGATTTTCTTAAGATTGTGCACCCGGGATTCCGCGACGGTTTCGATTCCGCCTTTTACGATGGCCAGGGCGGTTTCGGGCAGGCCGTTGAAAACCTTGTTTACTCCCATAACCGTAACTCCTGATTTTTTAAGATTGGTTACTTCCATCCGGGCATTATATTCCAACTTTCTGACATTTATCTCTAATTGCGGATAAGCCATAATAATTACTCCTTCTTGTCTATAATCTCTTTAACCGGGCAGCGGAGCTGATGCCGCTGCCCCGCCTCATAACTAGGCAGCGGTCTGATTGCCCCCCTGACGGTTTTTCTTTAATGCTCTCTGATACAGAATATCTCCGATCAGGGCAAACAACACCCCTCCGCCTGCGATTTGCAGTTCGTATACCAGCAGATTGCCAAGGTCGATCTGATCCGGGGGTACAAACAAGAGAATAATGGCAAACAGTATTGATATAAATCCCATGGCCGGAAGTATGATGGGCAGAACCTTGCCCGGGATTTTAAAACTGCGCTTAACCTCGGGGAATTTCTTCCGCAGAATATAGAAGGCGGAGAACATCATAAGATAAGGTATAAAGTAACACAGAGTATTTAAAGCGGTCAGAGTCCAGTAAGCAGCCTCCATGCTGGGTGATACAAAGGTGGAGAGACAGAATACCGATACCAGGATGGCCTCTATGATCAGAGCAAAGGCAGGGGTGTTGTATTTGGGATGCATTTCATTTATTTTGGTTCCCAGTACATTCTGTTCTGAATTAGCTACATTTAACATGTAGATAGGACCCACCAGCCAGGAGTTGATCTGTCCCAAAGCTCCGATAGCGATCAATATGCCCATCAATGGCAGCAGCCAGGGAACCCCCAGATTGACTGAAGCCATCTTCATGCCCTGCATGATGCCGGCGATGATATTAGCGTCATTGGCCGGGAAAATAGTGTTCAGGGCGATAGTACCGAGAATATAAATACCCACAATTATGATGGCGGAAATAAAGATAGCTCTGGGAAAATCTTTTTGCGGATCTTTGCAGCGTCCGGCTATCATGGGGGATACTTCCATACCGGCAAAAGCAAACATCATGGAAGAAAGGAATACTATGGTACTCCATTTGCCCAGGTTCGGCACCCAGTTGGCAGCCGTTTGGTAGTCAGTCTGCATAGGGTGCCCGCTGGCCACCCAGTAGAGAGCCAGAAGAATTAATACGATACCGGGAACGATGACTCCGAATAGGGCGCCGAAGTTATTGATCTTTTTGGTCCATTCCATACCGTAAATATTCATAAAGGTAAGAATCCAAAAGATTATAATGGAACTTACACCTATAAATACTTTGTTGGCAGCCAGGCTTTCGTTAAAACAGAAAGCAATGGTGGTCATCATAAACTGCAGCATCATAGGGAAGAACAGGACGCAGCAGCATATGAACAGGAAAGCGCACATCCAGCCTATACGAGGACCATAGGCTTCTCTCACCCAGACAAATATGCCGCCTTCTTTGGGCCAACCGGTAGAGAGCTCGCCGCAAACCATAGCCAGGGGCACGAACAGGCCTAAAGCCGCCAGTATCCACAGAATGACCGAAGATGCTCCGTATGGCGCCACATTGGGGATCTGACGAATACTTAAAATAGCCACTATATTCATTAATACAATATCGGATACACCAAGAACTTTATTTTCCGACATAAAGACGGCCTCCTCTCATTTATACCCGGAGTCTGATAAGCAGACTCCGGAAGCCAGATTCTAGTAAATATCGTAACCGACCATATCTTCATAGGAGTCTTCGCGTCTGATCAATTGGACTTTCCCCTGCTGGTTAACCAGCAGAACGGCGGTGCGGGGGCGATTGTTGTAGACGGTCTGACTCTCGATGGTGTAAGCTCCGGCATCAAGAAAAGCCATGACATCGCCCACTTCGGTAGCAGAGGGCAGGAGGAAGAACTCTCCGTCCACTCCCTGATGGAAATAATCGCCGCCGTCACAGAGAGGGCCGGCCAGTTTCATCCAGCCGTTATAAGCGCTGCCGGCTTTGCTGGCATTAATCAGGTTGAAATACCAGCCCCAGTGGAGCTGATCGCAAAATACGCTATAACCGGCATCAACAAATTTCCAATCTACGATTTCCTCAACCTGGTGGTTTTCGCCATAATTGGTTTTGGTTTTTTCACAGGATAAGGTGGTCAGCATTACTGCTGCGCTGCCTACTACTTTACGGCCGGGCTCAATGCAGATTTCGATGTCGTCTCTCCATTTATGGACTTCGTTGACAATGGCCTCGGCAAAATCATCTGAGTTGATACCGCCATACATATTGTCAGCCAGAGCATCGCCCGGGCCATAACGGTAAGGTGTGGGAATGCCCCCTCCCACATTGATGAGCTCGAATTTTATTCCCAGGACCTTTTCTAAACGCATGGACTCTTCCACCAGAACCCGGGTAGCCTTCTCAAAAGGTTCAACTTCGGGTACCTGATCGCCCACATGCATATGCAGCCCTTTGGCCTTTACATAAGGCATGTCCATAATCATACGGCACATCTTTTCAGCTTCATGCAGGTCTATGCCGGATTTGGCATGATAGGCAGTGACCAGACCGGGATGGGTGGCAGAAGGTACGCTGGGTTCTACTCGTATGCAAATATTGGCCGTTTTCTGCAAACGATTGGCAATCCGGTTGATTACCTCCAATTCATAAAAGCTGTCACAGTTAATAAGATAGAGATCGTTGGCAATAGCCAGCTCCAGATCCGATTCTTTTTTGACCACCCCGTTAAATACGATTTGGTCACCGGTAAAACCTATATCCAAGGCTTTCTGGATTTCGTATTTGGAGTTGGTTTCCACAAAAGAACCGGCTCGTTTTATCACATCTAAAATCTTCATGACCGAACAGGCTTTGGATGCATAGAAGCATTTGGTATTTTTATGCCTGGAAGCAAAGGCGTCGGTAATCTCTCTTAAGTTTCTGAGGATCTCTTTTTCCGAGTATACATAAACAGGAGTGGGATATTTTTCAGCAATTGCATGTAAATCAGCTCCGTCGAAGATCAGATGGCCGTCCTTTACGGTAAACCTCCGGTCATTAGTCAGAATCTGATTTACAACCTTCCTGTACTCACCGGCCAACTCCTCGCGCGTCTTAGTGCTGGGTGTGCTGCTCATACATAATTCTCCTTCCAGTTCCATTTATTGGGCTAATCCTCCCATCATCCGCGGTTGATTTGAGGGTCCGGGCCCAGAAGCTATCTGCTGGACTTTAAAGCAAAAGGCGTGCCAAACTTTTTATAAAAGCTTTCCGGTCCCGAATTTTCGGGTATAAATTACATCAGGGCAATATTTTTATGCCGTGGCTGCCTAACTCCCCCAAAAATTTCGGTTGAAGGGTTCACTGGCCCTAAACCCTCAATGGATAGGCTTTGTCCAGGGAATTAAGAAATCTCTGACCGGGTGCCGAAAATATGGCATGGTGCCAGGTATTTGGCACTGGTTTTTAGGTCGAATCATGCATAAAATTGATATGCGGTGACGAAAACCTGGCATCATATTTGCTGTCATAAGCCAAAATAAGAAATAATACCTGGCCTGATGCCGAGCTATTCGCATTAATACGAAAATGGCATGAAATATGCATAACACAGCAGAGGAGGTAGTAACCATGCACCCGCAATTGCAAGCCGCTATTGAGGTTCTCGGCCCTTTCCTGGAGTCTCTGGAGCAACCTGTTGCCATCATAGATAAAGAAGGCAAGTATGTATATTATAACCAATATGATGCGGAAATTGACGAAGCCAGCACCAAGGAAGCTCTGGGCAAATACATGCTGGAGCTGTATTCCAACCTGACCGAGGAAAACAGCTCTATGCTCGGCGCTCTGCGTTATGGAAAGAGTTATATCGACCAGCACCAGATCTATGAGACTCGCTCAGGTAAAATAGTGGATTACATCCATACCACTTTACCCTTATATGACCAGGAAAGACAAATCATCGGCGCTATTGAAATAGGGCGGGATATAGGCAACTTAAAAAATCTGACCAATCAGGTCCTGGATTTATCGGCCAAGCTCTATGACCGTACCAACCGGGAAACGGAGGAAAACCGCGATGATACCGGTATTATTACCCGGAACGAAAACATGAAGAAAATTCTGTACGAGCTTGATCTTTATGCCCAGACCGATTATCCCATTCTGGTATACGGAGAAACCGGAACCGGCAAAGAGCTGTTCGTACGCCGGGCCCATCTTAAGAGTAAACGCTCTGAGCAAGCCTTTATTACCTTAAATTGTGCCGCTATACCCGATACCCTGCTGGAGAGTATTTTATTCGGCACGGTTAAAGGAGCTTTTACCGGGGCGGAGAACCGCAAAGGGATGTTTGAAATTGCTGATCAGGGTACCCTTTTCCTGGACGAGTTGAATTCCATGCCGCTCAATACCCAGGCTAAACTTCTAAGGGTGCTGCAAGACGGGCAGATTATGCGGGTAGGCAGCAATGTTCAGGTCAAGGTGGATGTCAGGGTCATGTCAGCCATGAATGAGGATCCTCTGGAGGCGGTAGAAAAAGCTCATCTGAGGGAGGATCTGTATTATCGCCTCAGCGTAGGGCTGATCCACATTCCTCCCTTGAGACACCGCAAGGATGATATCGCTTTATTGGCCAACCACTTTGTTAAAAAGCATAGCGAGGAAATAAACAGTAAAATCCATCTGATCCATCCCCAGGTGATTAAGGAGATGGAGCATTATGACTGGCCCGGTAATGTGCGCATGCTGGAAAACGTCATCCGCCGCAGCATGATGCTGGAGGACCCGGAGCATGTGGCTTTAAACCGCCTGCATCTGAATGCCAAGAACTATCTCTTCCCCGTGGATTCAGGGGCTGATGAGCAGGCGGGGAATGTACCCGCTGCACCCGAGGATATTTCATTACAGGAAATGATGGAGCGTTATGAGTGGAAGCTCATTTCCCGGGCGCTGCAGCAATGTCAGGCGAATATTAAGCAAGCCGCGGCTAAATTGGGAATACCGCGCAGCACCTTGCAGTACAAGATAAAAAAATACTCCCGTTCTTTCCCAAAAACTCGGGAGCAAAGTTAATCGTCCTGGCATGAATATAAAATCATTGTTCTGCCTCACTATTAATTAAGGGTATAACGGTTGAAGCAATCATGAAACAATCATCAATAATTATAGGCCTAACTTATGTGCTGATTTCGGCGGCAGCAGACGCAACCCTTCCCATCTTTGGCAAAGCGGCGTATCATATGGGGCTTGGGCCGGCCTCCATTTTGTTCCTGCGTAATTTTTTTGCCTTTGCAATGCTGGCATTATACGCAATATGGCGGGGACGATCCATATTGACCCGCTCCTGGCTGGTTTATTTGCAAGGGGGCTTATTAATTGCTCAGGAACTCCTGTTTTTTTACGCTATGCATTACCTTGATGCCAGTGTGGGTACGGTAATATTTTATACCTATCCTATCCTGGTTGCGCTGTTGGCGGTTTTCTTTTTCCGGGAGAAAGTATCGGCATCCCTTTTTGCCGTTCTTTTGACCGCCATCGCCGGAGTAATACTAATATCAGGCATAAATTCAGCCAACGCGGTATCTACCCGGGGCCTCCTGCTGTCCTTTACGGCCAGCGTTCTTTTTGCTCTTTTCAGTCTGCTCGGTCAGAAAACCCTGGCTGACATTGATTCCTTTACCCTTACCGCTTCTTTCTCTTTTATGGCTATGGTCGTTTTGCCGGTTGCTTTCCTGCCTGAAATAAAAGGAATTATTCACGTTAACAGCAATCAGCTTCTGCTGGGATGCGGAACCGCGGTACTGAACAATCTGGTCGGCATGGTTTTCTTCTTAAAGCGATTGACACCATTGGAGCTTCACGAGCCTCGCTGGCTTGTACGATTGAGCCCGTCATCAGCATCTTGCTGGCAACGGTAATTTTTAACGAAAGGCTGAACAGTTGGCAGTGGTTAGGGACCTTTCTGGTGATTTCCAGTATAGCGTTGTCAATGTCTGCTGGCGCTGCCAGATGGCTGAAAAAGAGATAGTCAAACCCGGGAGGCTGTTCCTTTGACTTCATTCCCCCTTCCCTTCCTTATGGCTTAGTCGGGGCTATTTCCTGAACAACTTCTCGCGTATACCCAAAAATACGAAATAATGATATAATTATTATACTTGCAATTAATGAAAGAAGATAATAATGAAAAGCGCATTCAGTGATCTGGGTATTTCCCCTCCCATTTTAAGGGCCATAGAAGAAATGGGCTTCGAACTGCCTACAGAGGTTCAGAGCAGGGCAATTCCCCATATTTTAAAACAAGAAGATTTAGTCATAAGGTCTAAAACCGGCAGCGGCAAGACCGCTGTTTTTGGTGTTCCTATGCTGCAGCTGACAGATCCCCAGGCTCCTGGTCCCCAGGGTCTGATTCTCACCCCTACCCGCGAACTGGCGGTCCAGGTGGACAGTGATCTTAAACAGATGGCCAAGTACCTTGAGCACAGGACCACGGCTGTATTCGGACAACATAATATTAATACTGAAATCTCGGTGCTGAATAAAGGGACTTCTATTGTCACCGGCACACCGGGGCGGGTATATGATCATATCTGTCACCAGCATCTGGATACCCGACATGTACGCTTTTTAGTACTTGATGAAGCGGATCGGATGCTGGACATGGGCTTTCTTGATCAGGTGGTGCGGATCATTAAGAAGCTTCCCCAAGACCGGGTGACTCTCCTTTGCTCCGCAACCATACCCGATGAAGTCCATAAGGTCTGCCGGCAATATATGAAGCATCCTCAGACTATTGAGATTGCATCGCCGACCAAGACCGTTGATACCACTCAGCAGTTATACTATCGGGTAGCGCATAACGAAAAAAATATGAAACTGAACCGCGTGTTGATGATGGAACGGCCGGAAAGTTGTTTGATTTTCTGCAATCAGCGCAGCACGGTCAACAGGGTGCAGAACTTTCTATCCCGCAGGGGATATGCATCCCAGGCGCTGCATGGCGATATTCCCCAGGCTAAACGGCTGAGAACCATACAGCAATTCAAACAGGGGGATTTTCATTTGCTGGTTGCCACCGATGTTGCCGCCCGCGGGATTCAAATAGACGATTTGGCCCTGGTTATCAATTATGATGTTCCCCTGGAAAAAGACGGCTACGTGCATAGAATCGGACGTACCGGCAGGGCCGGGAACACAGGACGCGCCATTACCCTGGTTACCGGCGATGACATAATGAGCTTGTATGAGATAGAAGAACATATCGGATCGCTGATTATGGAAGCGGAATTTCCCCCGGAGTCCTTTTTCAGCGAGAATCGCGCTGCAATTGACAGATGGATAAAGGCCAATACCCAGGCCGGCAAGCCGCGGGAAACCAATCCGCCGTCACCTGCCAAAGGAGGTCAACCAAAGCGTTCCTCCACCAGGCCACGGCAGCATCGCAATGAGCGTAGAAATGTTTCGAACCAGGCAAACCGGGACCATCAAACGGCCCTTAAGGCCAATACCCTGCATCCTGCCGAGCAGGCCCAACCAGTTCCTGTCAAGGCTGAGCCTATAACTCCGGAGACTGTCCCGAGCCCCAAAACTACTATTCAGAAGCCGTTATTTAAGCGCGTACTACAGCGCTTATTGGGAAGGAGTGAATCAAGCGACTCTTTCTGAGTTATGCCCTGCCGTAATCCAGTTGCAGGTTTAAGCTTTTAGGAATGTCCCGCCAGCTTTATTGCCGGTTGGAATTGATACCTGCGGTCCAGACGCTGGCCAAACAGAGCGACGAATTTCCCCGTCAATAAGGCGCATATTAACGTGCCTAGCCCAATGCCTTCTATATTGCCCAGAAATATCAGGCCAAATATTATCGCCAGAATAACGCAGCTTAAATCGAAACTGGTTTTGACCCACTTTACGGAAAGTTCAAAATGGCTGGAAATATCCCGGACAAAGGTGTCGAAGGGCAAAATCGGCATACAGCTTTTAATTAATATGCATACGCCGAAGGCTACACCTAAAAATCCCAGAATATAATAGATTACCTGCAAAGGTAAATTAACGGGAAGATAACCCGACAGGTATTCAAACAGGTCCAGCATATAGCCGAAGCCTATTACAATGAACAAAGATAGATAATAACCGGTCTTGATGTTTCTGGTTAATGCTACCAGCAATATTATTGAGATTATCTGCAATAAATAATTCCAGGTACCGAAAGAAATCAAGGTAATGATCTTGCTCAGGACAAATGGTAAAGAAGCAACCGGAGTTATACCGAAATTGCTTTTAATCATCAGAGTAATACCCAGGCTCAATATGGTTATACCGGCCATAAGAGCCAGTTCTCCCCAAAACACTTTCTTAGTTTGCATATGCCATCTCCTGCTGTAATTTAAAATAATAAAAACTAGTGGAACTACAAACTGAAATTATCGGTCGCTTATTACTTCTCCGTTCCTCTTAATAATGCCTCCATTTTTCTTCAAAAGCAACCGCTACTTGATGAATTAAGCCGGATGCCATTCCTGTTACCATAACCGCCTATACTTACAGTCATATTCGTTTCTTATAGAATATCATATCTTCCCGGGCCAGTTTTTCTTCCCAAATCATTTGCAATAACGCCAAATCCTCTTTATAGTCGGTTTTAGATTCGTCTTTGTCATATTCAAGATAATCCAGGATTTCAATGGTAAAATTCTCAGAGCCCAAATCCTCCCATTCTTTCTGCAGCTCGCGATTGGGATGGAAACTGCCCGCCAGTCTGGCTTTGGCGCCATTAATCCTGCCTTTCAAATCCTGGGTTGCTTCAATATAGCACTTGTTATTCAACTTACAGCGAATGATAAATAATCCCATCGGTTTTTTGGTTTGTTTATATTGGGCTAGCAATTCTTTTTTCCGGCCCGCGTCCATTATTAATACCCCATTTCTCTTAAAATCCTGGCTAAAGTACGCAGGCGCTCGCCCAGCAGTTCATCATCATTACTGAGCGCCTGACGGAATAGCTGGATATCCTCGTCAATTCTTTCATTGTCGGTGCATATGGCTACGGTCATGGCGTCGCCCTGTAAACCCACCCGGTCTATTACCGGCTTTTCTTCGTCATATAAATTTTTATAGCGGTAAGCTTCCTGAAAATGCAGTTTCGCCCGGCAAACCAGGATAGCCAGGTCGAGCACACGGTGCAACGGCAATTCCTCGGACTGCCGGGACCATTTTTCTCCTGTGTGTCTCCATACTTTGGCGGATATCTCTACCTTGCCCCGGTCATTCCACTGCGCCAATCCTAATGAAAGGCCCTTGGCATCGGAATTATAAGCATATCTCCCGTCAACATTTTCATAGTTTTCAGATACTATAACCGGTTTATGCTTTAATGTGGTTGGTATCTTCATGTTTCAGCCTCCATTACTACTAATTTAGTAATTTACTCACTTACTGGTTAAGTATAGTTGACCCCTGCCGTATAGTCAAACGCTAAAAAGAGATTCTAACTGGTCTAACTTCTCCAATTGCCCAATCCCGGCCCTGGCTATAAATGGGAATATAGCCGGCGCCGGGATTGTACATAATAAAGCTGTAAAGGTTTTAAGCGAAAGCAGGTGGATGATTGAATAACAAACCGGAATTTAAAGAAAATCCTAATCCTTACTGGATTGCCTCCACCCCTCAGACTGATTTTCCTGAGCTTACAGAAAACATGGAAGTAGAGGTAGCAATAATTGGCGGCGGTATTGTCGGAATAACCTCAGCCTATCTCCTAAAAAACCGGGGGGTAAAAGTAGCGGTTATTGAGGCGGACAGGATATTACAAGGCACCACCGGTCACAGTACGGCTAAAATCACCTCCCAGCACGGACTGATCTATGCCCGTTTAAAAAATCAACTGGGTGAGGAGCTGGCCCGGCAGTATGCCGAATCAAACCAAAAGGCTATTGATTTAATCGCCGCTACCGTAAAAGAACATGATATAGACTGTGACTTTGCCTGGCGTTCGGCTTATGTCTACACCCAGTCGGAAAAGTATGCAGAGGATATCCGGAATGAAGTGGAGGCGGCCTCATCCCTGGGTATTAAAGCCTCCTATCTGGAAAAAATCCCGCTGCCTCTTCCAATCAAGGCGGCTGAGCGTTTCGATAATCAAGCCCAGTTTCATCCCCTTAAATATCTGAAGGCTTTGGCCAGGAAAATTCCCGGCCAGGGCAGTCATATATTTGAACATACTGAGGCTGTCAATATAGATGATAATGGTTCTCCTCTGGTTCTCACCCGAGGCGGCAATAAGGTCAAAGCCGAAAAAATAATTATAGCTTCCCACTATCCCTTTTTTGATGGCGGAGGTCTGTATTTCCCCCGTGTTTATCAGGAGAAGTCTTATATCGTGGCGGTAAAAATCAAAGATGAGTTTCCGGAAGGCATGTATATCAATGCTGAGGAGCCTGCCCGTTCCCTGCGTTCCCAGAGCTATGAAGACGGTGAAATGGTGCTGCTGGCAGGCGAACACCACAAGACTGGTTATGGAAACGATACCAATGTCCATTATCAGAATCTGATTGATTTCGGCAGAAATATCTTTGCAGTTCAGGATATCCTCTATCGCTGGTCCACTCAGGATTGCATGACCGTCGACGGAGTACCTTATATAGGCAACTTGACTCCCCGCAGCCCTAACCTCTACCTGGCAACCGGATTCGCTAAATGGGGCATCTCCGGAGGGACTGCGGCCGCTATAATTCTTAAGGACTTGATAGTCCAAAACCATAGTCCCTGGGCAGAGGTTTATAATCCCTTCAGGTTAAGCCTGTCCAGTTTGAAAACCTTGGCCTGGCAAAACGTCGATGTGGCCAAAAGCTTTGCAGCCGGTAAACTGGAAGGCTGGCGTCTGCCCCAGGATATTGGCATAAAAACCGGAGAAGCTCAAGTCATGGGAAAAGAAGGAGAAAGAATAGGCGCTTACCGGGATGAGCAAAATAAACTCCATACGATAGACACGACCTGTACCCACCTGGGCTGCGAACTGCAGTGGAATGACGGAGAAAAATCATGGGACTGCCCCTGCCATGGCTCCCGTTTCACTTATGAGGGCGATATAATTGAAGGACCTGCTATAAACAGCCTGCATCATATGGAACAACAGGAGCCCAATGAGGTTGAAGCCAGGGTTTTTAAATAATGGTTGCCCTAAAAGCCGGGACGTGAACGATCCTGCAGGCAGAACTAAAAAGATGCACTGAGATTCTTCTCAGTGCATCTTGGTTATTTTTACTTTATTTGGCTAATTCATCTGCCAGCGCTTTGCTCTTTTCGGATAATATTAAAGCCAGATTTGCGGCATCTTTATTTTTTCCTAGAATCAAGGTTGAAGCCAGATCAGCGAGTAAATTTTTTATTTCCATGAACAGTTTAGTTGCCATTGCTTATCAAACCTCCAATCTCCATACCGTGAAAACCATCCCGCAATCTGTTATGATTAAAATATCGGTTTATCAGCCTATATACATTATATACATATTTTTATTATTTTGAGAGCCTTTTTATAATGCTTTCTATATTTTACTAAAGGCCGCAGATGATGGTTCCCAGATACGGAGCCATGGGTAAAAATCCTGCATGGAATTAAACAAGCCGGGACTACCTTCCAGCCCTTTCGGTTCAGTTTAGGATTAATCAAGCCGTCCGGTAATTCTTTTTACTATTTGCTCCATAGCAGGAGAATTATATTCTTCTATTTTCCCCTGGTCAACCAGCGCATTGAGTTCTATATCCCAGGGCAAATCTCCCAAAAACTCTATACCGCTCTGGGCGGCCACCTTTTCCCCCTGGCTTTTACCGAACAACTCGACTTTTTCTCCGCAATGGGGACACAGGGCATAGCTCATGTTCTCTATAAGGCCCAAAATAGGGATGTTCATTTTCTGGGTCATTTTGATAGCCTTTTTGACCACCATAAAGGCCAGTTCCTGGGGTGAAGATACAATTATAATGCCATTTACCGGGAGGGTCTGCAGCACTGTAAGCGGTACATCGCCGGTTCCCGGAGGCAGGTCAACCACCAGGTAATCCAGGTCGCGCCAGTCAACTTCTTCCCAGAATTGTTTAACGGCGCCCGCCAGCATGGGGCCTCTCCATATGACCGGGTCATCTTCATGGGGAAGAAAGAAATTAATAGAGATTATTTTGATGCCCAGCTTGCTGGTAGCTGGTATAACCCCAAAATCTGAGCCGCTCAGCTTATAGTCTTTTATGCCAAATGCTCTTGGTTGACTGGGACCGGTAATGTCAGCATCCAGTACCCCCACTTTTTTTCCCTGTTTAGCCAGACTGGAAGCAATCAAGCCGGTAACCGATGATTTTCCCACCCCGCCTTTACCGCTCATAACTACAATGACATTTTTTATATCATTTAGCGAACCCAGTAAGCTCTTTTCGGCTGCAGCGCTGCAATCAGCGGGGTCAATGGAACAGCCTGCACTGGAAGGACAGGTTTTGCATTGATCAGACATTATGTTTCTCCTTTCCAAACTATGATTAAACTTATTATATACATTTTTGCCATCTTAATATCAAGTCCGCCGGCAAAAATGGATAGGCTGTTCACCTTAAAGTTTTGTGAACAGTAGGGGAGAAACTGCAAGCAGCTACCACAAATCTCTATCATCTGTTATATTTATATTATGTGTGGACATAAATAAGAGGGAATCATGCTATCAGGGGAATAGGTGAAAGGTAATTTGAGCTGTTTACGTAATAAATAATGACAGCAGTGGGGAGCTGATTAAAGTTGATAAGCGACGAATCGCTTGCCTTTCAAAGTCTGGGTGGGGATATATCAGCTTTTGAAGAATTGGTTAACCGTTATAAAAAACCAGTTTTTAGTATAGTATACCGGATGATTGGTCATTATCAGGAAGCAGAGGATATCACGCAAGACGTGTTTGTTAATGTTTATCAAAAACTATACCAGTTTGACAGTAACAAAAAATTTGCTCCCTGGATTTATCGGATAGCTACCAATGCCAGTATCAGTGCTTTGCGCAAAAAAAAGAAAATCGTAACTCTTGATTTCGACGAAGCCTATGGCAAAGCTTATGAGGATTATTATACCGCCCATTCGGGTGATCCCCAGCTTATGTTCGAGAGAGAAGAGTTGAAACACTTTATTTATGAGGCTATAAATGAATTGCCGGAAAGCTATCGGGCAGTTGTGATATTGCGCTATCAGATGGATTTGAACAATCAGGAAATTGCTGAAGTACTGGGAGTAAGCAAGGAAAACATTGAAGTCAAGGTTCACCGGGCCCGTAAGGCTTTACGTAAAATCGTGGAAAAACGCTGGAATGAAAGGGGGTTGGAATATGAACTGCCGGCAAGTAGATAAATATCTTTATGACTATTGCGATGATATTCTTAACCCTGAACAGCGGGCTCAAATTGAAGAGCATCTCCTTAATTGCCCGATTTGCCGTAGAATCGTGGATGAGAGCCTGCTGGAGAGCACTATTCTGCACGAACAGTGGGAAATTCCTGCGTTGCCCGATGATTTCACCGATCGGGTTATAAATCAGATTGCCTGTACTGCCATTCAAGCTAATTCGAGCACGATTTACCCCCATTCCCAGAACCATAAGAAGTGGTCGCGGCGTTTTATCAGTTTAGCCGCCATGGGAGCAATTCTTTTAATAATGCTCTACGGACCCGCTCTGCTTAAAAATAGCGGGTTAATCCAGATAGCCGACCAGGAACCGGCATCTCTTAAAACTACCCGGGAAAGTATTATGGCAGGCAAAGCGGACCAGGAAAGCCTGAAGGCGCCTGCAGGAGCAGCAGGGTCAGAAGAAATAAAACAGGAAACAGCCAACGGCGCTAACCGCCAAAAGGACCAAGAAGAATCGCCTTCCTCTCCTGCCGGGGAAATCAAAGAATCTTACGGAACCCATTCCGTCACTATTTCCAACAATGACAACAGCCAAGCTCAGGATTTGAATTTGATGAAGGCCGAAACGGCTGCAACACCAGAGGCGTTTCCGGTGCAACCGGTTAACCTCCCGGCTTCTTATGTGCTGTTAAATAAGGTCGACACTGCCGGTTCCTCTACTTATACTTTCGGTCGGTCCCAGAGCGAAGAACAGATTATTATAAATATCGCCCAGCTGCCCCTGCGGCAACCGGTTACATCTACCTACAGCCGGGGCTATTATATAAGGGAGGAAGCAGCACCCGCCGCCGATAAATCCGAAATACAATCAGGGAAAGGCGTCACTTCGCCTTCGGAAGAACAAGGAACAAAAGATTTGGGGGCTCAGCCCCAGGAACAGGCCAAATCAAAAGCATTGCCGACCACCAATACTATTTCTTATGAACTTGAATTTAATAATCAGAAGTTCCTGCTGACCATAAGCGCTAAGCTCCCGGCCGAAGAACTGAGCATGATATCCCGGGATCTGCAACTGTCGGCAACCAAATAAGCCATTAAAAAAGCGGGAAGCACTTTGCTTCCCGCTTTTCGCTTTTAAATCAATCCCTTGAAAATTCCCGGGGTTATTGGCCGCAACGGCCATGCCAAAGTCATACTCAAGAGCTGAAAATCGGCGGTCTATTTTACTAAAGGCGATATGGCTTTAAAATGTGGCGTTCCCGCACACCCCAGCAAATCAAACACAACCGTCTCCGTATTGGTAACCACAGCTCCCAGCTCCGCCATCAGAGCCAGACTGTTGTTATAGTTTTCGTCAAAGCGGGAACACACCGCATCTCTGACCAGGTGAACATCATAACCTGCTTCCACCAGATCTCTGACGGTTTGAAAAACGCAGATATGGGTTTCACTGCCGCAGACAATAACCGATTTTTTTCCCAACTTGGTCAGTATCTCATATATTCCTGCCCCGCACAGAGAAAAACTCTTCTTTTCCAGGTAATTATATTCCGGGGGTAAATTTTCTTTGATTTCAGCAACCGTAGGCCCCAGGCCGCGGGGATACTGTTCGCTTAAAACTACCGGTATGCCGAACTCTCTGGCTGTACTGAGCAGAAGGTTAGTGTTTTTATATACCTTGTCTTTATCCTTCATAACATTCATCAGCTTTTCCTGCAGGTCTATGATAACTAATACCGAATCGTCAGGGTTCAACTTATATTTCCCCATGATGCATCCTCCTAGTATTAATATAAGCTATTGTATCATGATTAAATGCTTGCTGCAGCTACTTCCCTTGATTTTCTCCAATTTAAAAGCAACGATGAATTGATGATGACAGCAACCGAACCTGCGTTATGTACCAACGCTCCCCATACGGGATTCAGAATACCCATTATGGCCAGAGTTATAGCAACAAAGTTCAAGACCATTGAAGCGGTAAGGTTTATGTTTATGGTTTTCATGGTTTTCTGGGCAAGCTGTATCAGGTGGGGAATTTCCTTTATATCATCCCCCACCAGCACAATGTCGGCGGCATCTATGGCTATGTCGCTACCGATGCCGCCCATGGCAATACCAACCCGGGCCGCTTTTAAAGCAGGAGCGTCATTGATTCCGTCACCCACCATGCAGACAGGTTCGTCCTGGTCGGCAAAAGCACGAATAGCCCGCATCTTGTCTTCCGGCCGGAGACTCGAGTGCAAATCGGCAATACCGGCGATTTTAGCCATATGCTGCGCCGCCTGGGGCGCGTCGCCCGTGAGCAGTACGGTTTTCATTCCGGTGGCGTGAATTGCGTTCACCGTGTCAGCGGCGTCCGGCCGCAGCCTGTCCGACAAAGCGATTAAACCAACCGCCTTTTGATCGACGCCGATATAAATGACAGTCGCTCCACCTGCTTTTTCGCTGTTGGCCGCCTGCAACAGGCGTTCCGGCATTTCGATACCCTGTTCCCATAATAAGGCCTCGTTTCCGGCGTAAACCTGACGTCCCTTGACTTCGGCATATACTCCCCTGCCCGCCAGCATTTGGAAAGCATCCGGATTATCCGGGCTTTTACCTCTCTCTTGCCGGTAAAACCCGACTACCGCTTTCCCCAGAGGATGTTCGGAGTGCGTTTCAGCAGCAGCCGCAATATCCAGCAGTTCCTGGTCGTTAAGATCGGAAACGCAGCTGCCCACTTTGCTGACCGCCGGGCGGCCATAGGTCAGGGTCCCGGTTTTATCAAAGGCAATCCGTTTTACTTGGGCCAGCCGTTCCAAGGCGTCGCCTGCCCGGATAAGTATACCGAACCTGGTGGCGTTGCCAATCCCGGCCATGATCGCCGTGGGGGTAGCCAGCACCAAAGCGCAGGGACAAAATACGACCAATACGGTAACCGAACGTATGATTTCACCGGTGATAAACCATGTACCGACCGCAGCAAGGAGCGCAACCACTACAATCCATGTGGCCCAGCGATCCGCTGTTCTCACAATTTTCGCTTTGCCGGCATCGGCAGATTCCACCAGGCGTATCATTCTTTGCAGAGAGCTGTCCTCGCCTACTTTTTGCGCCATCATTTCAAAAGTTCCGAACTGATTTACCGTGCCGCTGAATACCTCGTCGCCTTCGCCTTTGTCGACCGGGAGCGACTCACCGGTCATAACCGACTGATCAACGGAAGTTTGCCCTTTGGTGATTACACCGTCAACCGCAATAGTTTCCCCGGCCAATACCCGCAGGGTGTCGCCTCGTCTGATTTGGTCGGCGGAGATAATGCTTTCTCCATCGTTGCGGATTACCCGTGCCGTTGTCGGAGTGAGGCTGACGAGCTTCCCAATGCCCGCCCTGGCCTTGGCAACGGTACGTTCTTCCAGATATGCGCCCAGGGCCATGATAAAGGCTACTTCTCCGGCGGCAAAAATCTCTCCGATAACGATGGAGGCAATTAAGGCAATGGCCACCAGCACATCAGCTTTAATGTCAAATTCCGTGACTAATCCCACTATGGCCCCTTTGACAATGGGTATCCCGCATAACACAATCGCTATCCAGGCGGGGTTAAACGGCAGATGGAAAAGGCCGCCCAGAACAGCGATAAAGGAAATGCCCAGCAGCAGCAGTGTTCGTTTTTCCTCGTTCTTAAATAATGCAGTCAATCTATCAGTCCCTTCCAATATACATATGGGGGTATATGTATTACGAATCCATTATACCCCCCGGGGTATATATTTACAATAAAAAAAGACGCCGGGAAAAATAATCGCCCACGTCCTTCCAGGATATGCTGCCAGATTATGTCATACGGGAAAACTGCTCAACCGCTCTGGCAAATTCCGCTATGGTCCGGTCTGCGTCTCCGTGTTCGATACCCTCCCGGACGCAATGGTTTAAATGCCCTTCCAGAATAACCTGCCCCACTTTGTGAAGCGCCCCTTTGGCGGCGTTTACCTGTATCAGCACGTCTTCACAGGGAACGTCCTCATCCACCATTTTGTCTATGGCTTTAAGCTGTCCCATGATTTTGTTCAGGCGTCTATGCAGATTATCCGCATCCATACATTGGCGCATTATTCCACCCGCTTTCAAAATTCAGCATACCTATAGGGGTATGCTGAAAGTATACTATGCTTCAGAGCCGCAATCAACTTTATTCGGCTTAGAGGTCGCCAGGGTAAATAACCTGGGGGGCGCAATTAAGCGCAACCTTCCCAGTTCCCAGAGCGTAGAATCTCTCCCGCTGCTTCCCTTTTAAATAATCGCCTTATATCAAGGTAGCGGCATAGGAGCGATCAATGGTAACAACGGTGTGAATAGGCTTCTCCCCTTGCTGCACCGCCTCTTCTATTCGTTTCAGCAGTTCCTTTTCCGGGATTTCAAACTCCGGCGGGGTTACAACATCAAAAATATAATTGGTGTGGCTGGGGCCGTCCACCAGGCGCAGATCATGAATAGTCAGGCGGTCGTCTATGGTTTTGACCTGCCGGTCCACCCAGGCCCGGATGCTGTCCGTCTCCTCGCCGGTAACGATCGGATCGTAATGGATAATCAGGTGAATGCTGTCGTTCTCCCAGAGATCACGTTCAATGTTGTCGATAATATCATGCGCGATGAGCGCGTCCAGGTCGCTGGGCATTTCCACATGAGCGCTGGCAAACCGGCGGCCGGGGCCATAATCATGTACGATCAGATCATGAGTACCCAGTACTCCCTCATAGCCGGCAATTTTATCGGCAATATATTTTACCAGCTCCGGCGGAGGAGCCTCGCCCAGCAATGGATTCATGGTGTCTCTAACAAAACCTACGCCGCTGTAGACAATAAAAACAGCCACTCCCAAGCCCATCCATCCGTCCAGATTGACGCCGGTAAAATGGGACACCATCGCGGCCAGCAGTACAGCCGTGGTTGCGATGGCATCGTTGCGGCTGTCGGCGCTTACCGCCTGCAGCGTGGCAGAGCTTATGCGCTGCCCCATACTACGGTTGAAAACGGCCATCCATACCTTCAGCAATACCGAAGCCGTCAGTACCGCAAAGCCCCAAAAGCCAAAGGCAACCGGGGTGGGGCTGATGATCTTGGCCAGGCTGCTTTGGCCCAGCTCAATACCGATCACCAGTATCATAACCGCCACGGCCAATCCCGCTATATATTCAAACCGCCCGTGCCCGAAAGGGTGTTCCTTGTCCGCGGTTCGGGCGGCAACCTTAAAGCCCACCAGGGCGATCACAGAACTGGCGGCGTCCGACAGATTGTTCAAGCCGTCCGCAATGATGGAAACACTGCCGGAAACGGAACCTACGGTCAGCTTGCCCGCAACCAGCAGAAGATTGCATACAATTCCCACCAGGCCCGCTAACCTGCCGCAGGCGGAGCGCACCGCGTCATCCTGTATATTCTCATGATCTTTTACGAAATGGCGAAGCAGCCATTCGGTCATATTGTCCACCCTGTCTTTCTCTAGCCTGCGCCTATGCAGAACAGCGGTGTAAGGCGCCTTTTTTCATGTTGCCCCTCATATGGTCCATTATATCCAGCAATTCCTGGTCAGGCAATTCCGTTAAAAT
>DHCD01000109.1:1215-2260 GCA_002398105.1 Syntrophomonas sp. UBA4911 | reverse complement strand
TCTGCCAATTCCGCCACTACCGCATTTTAAGTTTAGTGCTCTCAGCAAGAATTATTATATATATGTTTATGACTGCTGTCAAGAAATTTGCGCAAAATGCCCGCTCGTAGTTACCAATATTATCGGAAAGACTTTACCATAAGTCCATACTCCTGCTCGTTAGGCTGCGGCTTCAAGCGGCATTCGGTGAAAGATAGCGGCAACATGATTACCGCTTGCCGATAAAATATTTGCCTTGCCAGGTATTGCGTATCTGCAGGCAATGGTTTATAGCATTGAGCACTTCCCACTTCTTCAGGCTCCACCGGGGTGCTATCAGCAGATTCCGGGGACTGTCCCCGGTAAGGCGATGGATTATCATCTCCGGGGGAAGAATTTCCAGAATATTGACCACCAGATTAATATATTGCTCCTTTTCCAGGACCGGGAAAGGGTTCTGCCGGTAAACGGCAGCCAGCGGAGTACCTTCCATAATATGCAGCAGATGCAGCTTCAGGCCCTGCAATGGCAAGTCGGCCGCGGTTCTTCCGGTCATCATTATTTCAGACTCACTTTCGTAAGGAAGCCCCAGGATTATATGGGCACAGGTTTCTATCTTTCGTTGCTGCAGCCTCAGCAGGGCGTCATAAAAGTCTTTATAGGTGTACTGGAGATTGAGCATTTGCATGCTCCGGGCATGGATGGACTGCAGCCCCAGTTCCACCCAAAGGCAGGTCTTCTCATTGATTTCCTGCAGCAGATCCAGGACTGTATCCGGCAGACAATCAGGACGGGTGGCTATAGCCAGTCCCACCACCCCTTCCTGTCCCAGGGCGCTATAGTACAAATCCCTTAACCGCTCTGCCGGTGCATAGGTGTTGCTGAAGGCTTGAAAGTAAGCAATATATTTACCCTGGGGCCATTTGGCATGCATGGCCGGTTTAACCTCATTGAATTGCTCCGTCAGCTGCTTCCCGCGCTGACCGGCAAAATCTCCCGACCCGCGGGCGCTGCAAAACAAACAGCCGTTGCGGGACAGCCTGCCGTCCCGATTGGGACAGGTGAA
>DHCD01000109.1:0-999 GCA_002398105.1 Syntrophomonas sp. UBA4911 | reverse complement strand
GTGGTAATTAAGGCTATGGTAACGCTTGTCCCCCCAGAAAATCTGTTTCTCCATTTAAGCCTCCGTTTTGATCGCCGCTATTCTCCGCCAAGTAAAAGCGCCGATCCCAGTATATTTATTATAATACCAACCGGAATTAACGACAATTTTTACTTTTACTGCTGTACAAGTCGGCCCTGTATACACTAAAATAAAAAAGAGCGTACTGATTGAGGGAGAAGGGTGAAGGTGGCCCCAAAAGGGAGAGTTTATGTCATTGCCCTGGTAGTTGTCGTTTTTGCTTTGGGCTTTTATATATCCAGTCGCCATCCCCGGGTAGATATTATCTGTCCTGAGCATGATACCGTGCTGTCCGAAGAGGATTATAGGGTTGATACCGGGAAGGGGCTGCTGGTCTTAGGCCGATCCACCTGGGATGAGGTCGGCCGGATATATCCCGGGGGAAAAAGCCTGGGGATGAGTACTATATTCAGGCCGGACAAGCCTGATTGCCTGCTGACCTTCAGCGAAGATGAAAATATATTGGTTAAATTGCATATAGACGGTCCGGAACTGCCAAGTCCCCGGGGAGCGGCTGCCGGGGATGATTATAAGCTGGTCGAAGCCCAGTATGGCAAAGACTACACCTTAATTAAAAGTACCGACGGCAGTAATTATTTTGACATGGTCTACGGAAAAAACCGGGAAAATAGCGTGACCTTTAAAATCCGCCATAATAAAGTTGATCGCATAATAATACAAAGAGAAATACAATAACCTGTTTCCTGCCCCTGTTGCGGTTGACCTTATCAGAGCGGGGGTGTACAATGTCTCTAGTTTAGTTGAATATCTCTTATCCAGAGCGGCTGAGGGACTGGCCCGATGAAGCCCGGCAACCTGCTTTCAGGGCGAGGTGCTAATTCCTGCAGATAGTTTATCTGGCAGATAAGAGGAAGAAAACAGGATTATCCTGCCTCTTTGTACCGGACAAAGAGGCTTTTTATTTTGTACAGGGGAGGC
>DHCD01000114.1:15601-29591 GCA_002398105.1 Syntrophomonas sp. UBA4911 | reverse complement strand
TGCTCCCGTAGGCCCGGTAGGTCCTCCGGCAGGTCCGGTGGGTCCGGTAGGTCCCGGCAGCACTGATGAGCTCAGCGCATTTTGCAGCTTGGCATTCAAAAACATCTGGGTTTGAACCGTGCTGTTAAGGACGTCCCTGACACTTTCATTGACTTCAAGAACATCAGTTACTGTTGCCGGCGGGCCGCTCAGTCCGGGAATAGTTCCCAGGATATATTGCAGCTTTTCGCCTTCCGCATTGATTACATGGCTTAAGCCAAGCTCCTCCATAGCAATTGATGCCAAAATCTGATTGATTGCATCCTCACGCGAAATGGGAGGACTGATGCTTGGGAAATTAGGTTGTGACATATAAAAATAACCTCCCTTTTATCATACATTGAGCATATTCCATCGGATATAGCTTACTGTATAACATATGTGTCAAATTACCAGATTGTTCCGACGCGTCCGCTTTTATAACAATTTGCTCCAAATTAATTTACCCGGCTTCAGCCGCCTTAACTGCGTTTTTTTATACTTCGGGATACTATTTTGGTGCTGTCATTCTATTAGTAACCGCCCAGCCTCCCTCCATGTCTGCAAACTGGCACCGTAGAAAACGGTGCCGGTTTGCCAGTTTAAAGTAGTTGGTGCGCCTGTAGCAAAGGTTAATGGATATGGTCAGAGAAGATTATATTTCTGTTATGCTCAAAAACGCATGTTCAGTCTGAACTGTATTGGGCGATAACAAGGTGAGCATCAGCTCGGAGTAACTGGCATTGCCGTATGTGGAAACAACAATGCCCCCGGCGGAAGCCGTGACGGGAGCACCGGCAGACAAAACAGGCATTTGATAAGTAAATATATTATTTTTTCTGCCCTGGGATAATGTCTGCAGACTGATGGCAATAATATTGCACTCTCTTGCCGGAATACACAGATTTATAGCGAAGCTCACCAGGAAACATTTGCCGCGCGGCAGGATAAGTTTGGTCCTGCAGGAAGAGAGCTGTACCGGACAGCAAGTAGGACAGGCGCGCATCCACGGCAACTGGGTTCCTGATTTCCAGCAGTATCCCGGAGGGGCACAAAAAGCGGCAATACAATTGCCTCCCTTGGCCGGCCCCGGCGGACCCACTGGCCCGGTTGGGCCGGCTTCTCCCCTTGGTCCGGTAGCTCCTGTTGCACCGGCGGGACCCTGGGGCCCGGTGTTTCCTGTTGCGCCGCCCGGCGCTCCGGTAGGCCCGGTAGGCCCGGTGGGACCGGTGGGACCGAGATTAGGTTCTTCTATGGCGCATAGTACCTTTTCCATTTTGGATTTCAGAAACATTTGATTCTGCATGACGCTGTCCAGAACACACTGTACGCTCTTATTGACCTCCAGGACCTGGTCGACGGGGACGTCGGAGCTATCTTCCCCCGGCAAGGTTCCCAGAACGTATTGCAGCTTCTCGCCTTCCGCGTTGATGATATGGCTGAGCCCCAGCTCCTCCATCGCAATTGATGCCAGGACCATGTTCAGAGCTTTTTCGCGGGTTATTTCAGGACTGATAATCGGGAATGTCGGTTGTGACATCTTTTTAACCTCCTTCACTCACTATAGTAGATTGAGTTTTCCTGCGACTCTCAAAATACTTCTTGTTATGCTCTACCGAAGGGGAGTCCGGCTTGTAAACGGATGCCATGTTATTGTAACGCTCCGCTTTATCATAATCCCCCAAATGGTCATAGCAAACGGCGCATTCAATAGAGGGAATATAACCCCAGCAGTCCTCTTGATGGAATCCCCATGAATTTTGCGGCTTTTCCAGCCTTAAAGCCAGGTCGAACCAAAAGGCCGCCTGTCTGTAGCTGCCCTGCGCTTTAAAATGGTATCCGATCTGACAGCAGAGCTCAGCGCGGGGCGTATCGAACGTAAAGCTATGCAGCATGGCGGCCAGGGCTTTTTTATCGTTCTTTTCCGCCTGATATGATTTTGCCAGTTCGCCGCAAGCCGTGATGTTATCTTCCAGCCAGCCGAGCCCGGATTCTAAAAACTGGTGGAACATCCGTATGGCGTCTTGGAATCTTCCGTTATCTTTAAACTCTCGGGCACAGTAATACATCCCGCGGGGAGAAAGCTCTTTGCCATCAGCTAAAAAGCTTTCATATATTTTAAGGTTTCTTGAACTTGGCTCTTTATGCTGCTTGGTATGCGTGATGCCAATATCCGAGTTTATAACCTTGCCCCCGACCTGCAGATATTCATGCACCGGCTCCTGCCACTGAAATACACGGCTTCTTTTTGTGAGCCGTGCCCGGTAGTAAGAAAAGGTGACGCGGCCCTGCTGGTCAAAGCCGGTATTGTACCGCATCATAACCGCATCGACACCGGGATCCAGGGTTTCTTTCAAAAGCCTGAATTTTACTGCGTCTTCCGGAAGAATAATATCGTCGGCATCCAGCCAGAGAATATAATCCATGGTCGCCTTACTGAAGGAAAAATTGCGCGCGGCAGAAAAGTCGTCAATCCATTTGAAATCATAAATTTTATCCGTAAATCTTGCAGCGATTTCCTTAGTCCGGTCCGATGAGCCCGTATCGGTAATAACGATCTCATCGGCTATGCTCTCAGCAGAGCTTAAACATTTTTCCATCGTGTCTTCTTCATTTTTCACAATCATGCACAGGCTTATAGTTATCATGTACTCACCCTTAGAAGCAATATGGTGTTACATAATTCTATGTAAAAAAACATCGTCCCGTTACAAATAGGTTGATCTCGCCATGCTGCAATAATCACCGTAATCACTGTCATTTCATATAATATACGTATCCGGTAAGGAAACGGAGAGTGAACGGCAGCTATGGCCACTATAAGCTTATGCATGATTGTCCGTAACGAGGAAGACCATATCCGGCGCTGCCTTGAAAGCGCCGGTCGTCTCGTGGATGAAATAGTTATTGTCGATACCGGCTCCGCCGATGGGACCAAACGGATTGCTGGCGAATTCGGCGCCCATCTGTATGATTTTGAATGGACCAACGATTATGCCCAAGCCCGCAATTTCAGCCTTGAGAAAGCGTCATGCGACTGGATTCTGTGGCTGGACGCCGATGAGGAACTGCAAATACATGATTTTCCGGCGCTCCAATCCTGTCTTCAAAATAAGCAGGATGATTTTCTGGCGGTCCGGATGCTGCACTTTTATGGTCAGCATCCGGCGGATGAGAGGCGCTCCCACGTTTGCAGTGCTTTCCGGCTGTTTCGCAATAGAGCCGGTATCCGGTTTATGGGGAAAATACACGAGCAGCTTACTGCCGGCGCCACCGCCACACCCCCACGAATTGAGTCAAACCGTTTTATGCGGATTCTGCATTATGGCTATATGGAAAACGAACAAAAACGCAAGGTCAGCCGCAATATCAGCCTGCTCCTTGAAAACCAGGGTATAGAGCCGGATAACGCCTGGCTTGATTATCATCTTGCGGCTGAATACTACTGTTCAAGAGACTATATAAAAGCGTTTCAGTTCGTAAACACGGCCATCATAAGATTTCTTGAAAAAGGAGTTCTACCGCCGCCGCTTGCATATAAGCTGAAATATGACATCTTGATTGCGACGGGCAACTTTGCAGCCGCATATCCCGGTATTGAAAAAGCCATTGAGCTTTATCCCGATTACGTGGATCTTTATTTTTATAAAGGGAGGGTGCAGTTCGCCTTCAAGGAATATGAAAAAGCTGCCCGGACCTTTTCCTATTGTCTCATTCTGGGAGAAGCCAATCCGGAATACCTGATCCTTTCAGGGGCGGGAAGTTTTTTCGCCCTGCATTATCTCGGTCTCTGCTACGAAATGCAGCAAAAATATGAATTGGCAGTCGGGTCCTATCGCCAGGCAATCGCACTTTATCCGGATTTTAAGCCGGCCCGGCAGAGGCTTGAGCAGCTTTTAAAAAACAATCAGAGTTTAAAAACCTGGTTTGACCCTGCATTTGCTTAACGGCGCCTGGCGACACCCCTCAGTAAGCAGAGGGACGGTTCTATCGCTTCCTTTTGGGAAGCAAGAGAGCCGTCCCTCTGCTTGCTCTGCTTCTAGTTTTTACCCCTCAACCTTGAACTCCGCCTTGACCACTGGGCTGAAAACCAGCTGCGCTACTTTTTGTCCTGGAATGATGCGCATCGGTTTATTGGTGACATTAAGCAGCAAGACCTGCACTTCGCCGATATGGTCAGAGTCTATGGTGGCCGGCGAGTTGGCGACCACCAGCCCTTTCCGGGCCATCCCGGCGCGGTTTCTTATCTGCGCTTCGAACCCGTCGGGAATTTTGATGGCAAACCCGGTGGGAAAACTTTTTACTTCATGGGGATAAAGCACTTCTTCGTCACCCAGAACCAAGCCGATGTCGCAGCCGACCGCTCCTTTGGTTTCATATTCGGGCAGTTTGGCGTAATTAAGCAGTTTTTTAAACTGAACTTCGATTTTCTCCAAATCTTTCCCTCCATTTTCCCCGGCATCTCCTTGGTGAGCGAAGCGTGATCCGGAATATTTTTATTTACTCGTTTTTTTTATTATATCAGTCCTGGTTGATATTTACACTAAATTTAAACTTAAAGCCAGCTTAAGGGAAGCAAGAGAATCGTCAGACTGCTTCTTTTGAATGGAATTTTTTTTAAGAGTTAGGCTCCTGCTTTTGTCAAATACTAAAAATAAAAAGAAAGGAGCCATTTATTATGATGAAATCACGAACTATGCGACTTTTATGGTTTTGGGGAGGAGTTTTACTGGTAGTATCAAAAATTATAAAAAAATATAAAACCATGAGTCCAACCAGAGGATAAGCCAAAGATAATGCCCTTCCTGTTTTATGCCCTCAAAGTACACCCGCTGCCCAAGAGGTGTACTTTTTTTATTATCGCCAATAAATAAGTTTATTTTATTGCCTTTTGCCTTACCATATGATAAATTATATTAAATAAATAGGTTCTCCGAGCTCCTCTACCTAAGGCAATAGCTATGGTTTTGGAGCCTGGGTGTAGAAGGAAACTTTTGCACCTTCCCTTATTGCGAAAAGGAGTACGCTATACTGAACTGTTAATTATTAACAGGCAGCTCAAGTGTGGTTATAAGCATAGGGGGTGCCTGTTTTTTATTTAAATGATAATAGCGTGTCTCTGAACTCTTGAATCTATTTACCATGGTAAAAAGCTGTAAAAAGCTTTTTCATACAATCCCAATCTTTTTCCTCCCGCTTGCTTGGGTAAGCGGGGCCTTTTTTATACATTACTGACAAGGTAAGTTTATATTGGTATAATATTCACTAATAATAGTCCTTCACACGAAGTGAAAATAAAGCTGTCGGAGGCCAGACAGCAGGAATATTGTTCCTGAGCTTTCTTTTTTCCCGGATGAACCGGGAATGAACCTATCCATGAAGGATAGAAGTCGATCAGATGGATGGTTCATGCAAAGGAGGTGAGGGAGCTTTTTGTTTTCTGTGAACTTCTATACAGGGAGGGAGATTAGTGATGAGTACTGCAGTGCTGAATAATGGGGTTATTCATGTCAGTGACCAATGCAAGGCCTGTGACCATTGTACTTCCATCTGTCCCACCGGTGCCATTCAGGGCAGATTGGGAGAAAAACATCATATTGAAATCAGAAAATGCATAAATTGCGGACAATGCCTTATTAATTGTCCTTTCGGTGCTATTGATGATTTCAGCATGGTCAATGAGCGGATAAGAAAGGCTCTGGATAACCCCCATCAATTCGTAGTAGTTCAGGAGGCCCCGGCCGTAAGGGTGGCTCTGGGTGAAGAATTCGGCCTGGCCCCGGGAACCAATGTCAAAAATAAGATGTATGCCGCTTTAAGAAAACTTGGTTTTGATAAGGTTTATGATACTGAATTTGCCGCCGACCTGACCATAACCGAAGAAGGAACGGAACTCATTCACCGGGTTTTCAACGCTCTGGGGGTCCCCGGTTTTGAACATGCCGGACCTCTGCCCCAGTTTACTTCCTGCTGCCCCGCCTGGGTAAAGTATGCCGAAGATAACTACCCGCAAATACTGCCTCATATTTCAACCGCCAAATCTCCCCAGCAGATGTTCGGCGCCGTATCCAAGACTTATTTGGCTGAAAAGCTTAGCCTTGACCCGGGTACTATCTATTCGGTTTCGGTTATGCCCTGCACCGCCAAAAAATATGAGTGTGACCGTCCCGAATTCATTGCCAGCGGCTACAAGGATGTTGATGCGGTGATGACTACCCGGGAACTGGCGCAAATGATAAAGACAGCGGGTATAGATTTTGTCAATCTTCCCGATGAACGCGCCGACCAATTTATAGGAAGCTCGACCGGGGCCGCCACCATATTCGGGGTTACCGGAGGCGTTATGGAGGCGGCTCTGCGTACCGCCTACGAAGTGCTGAGCGGGGAAGCTCTGGGAAAAGTTGATTTTCAGGCGGTAAGAGGGCTTGATCCGGTAAGAGAAGCAGTGGTGGAGGTTCCGGTCAAAGCCCTGGGAGGAAAGACCCTGCCGGTCAGCGTATGTATAGTGACCGGTACCAGGTATGTCGCCCCTATTATTGAAGACGTATTGGCTGACCGCAGCAATTATCACTTTATTGAAGTGATGAACTGTCCCGGTGGCTGTATAAATGGCGGCGGTCAGCCTATAAGACGTGATACCTATTAAAGGAAGGAGGATTCCAGCATGCATATCTTTGCTGAAAAAGCGGGCATGACCAGACGCCAGTTTTTGAAAGGAAGCGGTCTGCTGGCTGTTACCGTTATAGTATCCGGGATTTTTGCCAAGATAGGTATTGACGCTTTTGCCGCCGGTGATAATTATATCGCCCAGCGGGCAGCAGGACTTTATTCCCTGGACGAAAAAATGGCTTTACGCAAATCTCATGAAAACCCGGAGATAATTGAGATTTACCGGGAATTCCTGTCACCCGGGGAAGAGAAATACCTGAGCGCAAAAGCTCATCACCTGCTCCACACTAAATATGGCAAAAACATCCCCGCCTTTATCGAAGAACTTAAAGCGCCCGGCCAGAACGAAAACAGCCATGAAGCGGCGTAAAAGGGAGGTATAGTGATGAGTGAAGAAATTAAGGGAAAGATCCTGAAGCATGATACTCAAACCCGTACCATGCACTGGATTCATCTGCTGGCCTTTATTATTCTGGGACTTACGGGGATAGGTTTTTACTGGGATATAGCCGGTATAGCCAATATATTCGGGGGACCGGCCAACGCCTCTTTGGTTCACCGCTGGACCGGGGTTATCTTTACCCTGGGGCCAACCCTTTACATTCTGTTGAACTTTGACCGTTTTTCCCGTTTTGTCGATACCATATCCACGTTCACCAGGAATGATTTTGCCTGGTTAAAGACCATGGGAGGCTACGTGCCATTTATAAAAGCAGAGCATACGCCTCCCCAAGAAAAGTATAATGCCGGTCAAAAAATCCTGGGGGGCCTGATTATCGCAGGCTGCCTCTTAATAATTATTACCGGTTTCCCCATGTGGCTGTGGCGGGATATGCTGTCTTCAGCCTTCCTGGCCCTCTGTTATAATATCCACTTCTGGACCGCCATGATAATGATTTTACTGGTGGCGGGGCATTTTTTCCTGGCTGCCATTCACCCGAAATCCCGGGTAGAATTCGCTTCCATGATGCTGGACGGCTATGTTGATGCCCAGGTTACGGCCCACCATAATGCCAAATGGTTTACCCAACTGCAGAAAATAGAATAGCCTTGTCTTATTCGGGGCCCGGTACTAACCGGGCCTTTTATTGCCACGGATTTTTTAAGGACTTTATCTAGGGTCGGCTTCTCTATCACTCCATTTCATAGGCTGCCTATCAGCCTGTTTGCTGGTACCTTGTGGGTATGCCTTCCCGCCACGGGAGGATTAATATATAAAAATCGTCTGTTTTAAGCAGGATAAACTGAAGGAGTAGCGAATAAATCCCAGAGCAATTATAATTGGGAAGCAGGTATACAGATGAGCAACCGTCCAGGGGACGAGGAAGAAAAAAAATATGCTATGCTTAACAGTGGTCCGGGTCCCCTTCCCCACTGTTATACCAGCATGCAAACCCGCCTGCTGGATTTTACTCCCGATCATAGCGTCACAATAGCTATCCCGGTGTTAGAATCCTATTGCAATCCGGCGGGATCAATGCAGGGCGGGTTCATATCCGCTGCCTTTGACAATGCCTTTGGTCCGCTCTGTTCAATAGCTGCCTCCGCCATCAAAGCCACTACCCTTTATATCAACACTACCTATCATCGTCCCATTTTCCCCGGTGACGAACTCATTATAACCGCCACCGTAAAATCTAAGGGACGTACTATGGTATATATGACGGCTGAGGGCTGCAACCGGGCTAATCAGCTCATCGCCTCCGCCAGTACCCAGTATATGATTTTAGATCCCTAAAGTTAAGCCATCCTTTACCATCTGCAGCAATACCCCTGAACGAAATCAAATTAATTACCGACAAGGCGGCAATACTATTTTTACCGGGTAAAAGGAGGTAATTTTGACTGTGGAAAACAGTTGCCTTTGGTCTTTCCACGAGGCTCGGCCAAGCTTTATTCTAACTGCCATTTGGGCTCCGCTGATTAGTTTCAGCCTTTCCTCTTCCCATGCCCGGGCCTGGTTGGGCTCCCTGACAGAACTAGCCCCCCCGTGGCAGGGGGTGTAGGCGATGCACATCTTACTGCGGGGGATACAAAGAGGGCTGACAGTTACATGGGAACTGGGCATTAAAGTTGTCCTGCCCGCCTATATTATAGTAAGCCTTTTAAATTATACCCCGGTAATCAAATGGATTTCCAATCTGCTGGAGCCTCTCATGCACATCATCGGTTTGCCGGGAGAAGCAGCACTACCCCTGGTTTTAGGAGCACTGGTCAGTTTTTATGCCGGGGTCGGAGCTCTGGTACCGCTGGGTTTTGACACTAAAGAACTGACTATAATGGCGGCCTTCATTTTGTGCGCCCATGATCTTCCCCTGGAATCACTTATAGGTAAAAAAAGCGGCTCCCGGGTAAGCTCCCTGATTATGGTCCGCCTTCTGGCTGCCGTAGGTCTGGCCATGTTTATCAATCAGATCATTTAGGGGGTCTTTATAAGTGTCCTTTATAACTATCAGCGCAACAATTCTCAAAGGCGGCTTTTTGCTGGTCGGCCAATTGGCGCTTATTGTCACCGCCGTGATGATAATGGTGGAATTTTTTCAGGAATATAAAATATTGGATAAAATGACTGCCCTGATGTCACCTTTTACCCGACTGCTGGGCATGTCCCCCGAAGCCAACCTGCCGCTGATGGCCGGACTTCTATTGGGCATAGGCTATGGAGGAGCGATTATCCTGGACAGCACCCGTCAGGGCAAACTCAGCAGTCAGGACATCTATTTAATAAATCTATTTCTGGTGCTCTGCCATTCAGTCATTGAAGATACTCTCATTTGGGCCGCTCTGGGAGCCATGGCGGTTCCACTGCAAATCGGGCGTTTCCTTCTGGCCCTGGTGGTCTGCTATTTGGTTTCACGGTTTTTCGCCGCCCGGACCGCTGAGTAGCTCTGCCGGACTTCCCGGCGGTGGCAGCAATACTATGACAGAATCCAGATCAACCTTCCAGCCGGAATTTCTTTTAATTAATTTAATCGGTATGGATTTGCGCAATTGCTTGCGGCCATTGTCATAACCCAGGAGTACGCCCACTTCAAAGGTTTCTTCATTGAGCTGGTTAAATTCGTAAGTCCTGACATAATCATAATCCTTAAACAATTCCAGAATGGCTGTCGTTCCCGCTTTTCCGTCCAATAATTGACCGGCCAGCTTCAGCTCATCCTGGTCAATAGCGGTAAAAAACAGCCTTATGGTATCTTTCGGTCCCAGCTCTTTGATTTGACTTTCTATGGCGTCGGCAGCCTTCCACACCATCATCTGGTGAGCCAAATCCACCTGGCGGCTGCCGTGGGTCTTACTGTCCCGGAAGTGGATACAGAAATGGCCCTGGAACTTGTTCCCTGCTATAGCCCCTTGTCCATGAGGCATTCCGTTCATGGAACCGGCGATTCTCATTCCGTTTTCCAGTACCAGAATAACGGCCCGCCGCTTCCAACTCCATTTCCCATCATAGATCGTTTTCATGACAGCGGTATCCTCAGCTGTCAGAGGCTGTACATCAGCATGGCTGCTGCCTCCCCGCCTCTGCACATTAAACTGCAGCCCGGTATCAAGGTCAACAACAGTTGCACTGCTGTATTTATTGAAATACTGTCGAACCTCTTCCCAGGCCAGGAACTGCCCATAGAGCTTATCAGGTTCAGGCAGTGACGGTTCCGGTTCCATCTCCGACAGGATGTGTCTTTGCATCAATCCAAAGATAAGCAGCAATGGTATTGCAATGAGCAGCAACCGCAACTGGCGCAGATTTACTACCACAGCCTTCGTCCCTTTCACGCATCAGCTTTTTAAAAATATATTCCCGGTCAGGTGGAAAATGCTATAGCGTGACTGGCGGGGGGAGATGATATGTTCTCCTGCTTTTCCATTTAGCGGCAGGCAATGGGTTTACCCTTACTTCCGGAATCATTAATCTATAACGCCAATGCTGTGACAGGCTTAACCTGCAGCATAAACCAAAAGCATCTTGCCAATAATAAAATCATTACCGAAGATGCTTTACTTTATAGCCATGGTATTTTATCAACGTCATCGCCTCTTAAAATCGGTGTTATTCTACTTCTTAACGGTTCCGGGACTTCTTTCAGCTTCATGTCGTCAATGCGAAGTATGGCCGCCGTATTCAGCTTCAGGCGTTGAGCCAGTTCCCGGGCAGTCATTCCCTGATTTTTACGTAATTCTTTGACTGTTTTTTGCTTTAAGCCGAAGTTAAAAAGCAAATTTTCCACTCCCTTCCCCAGATAGTATACATTATTCCCCCCATAATAAAAAAGCATAGGATAGGCATTAAATGCCTGTTTCAATATGCGGCAACTGTGATATACTGGTAACATTACTGATAATAATGTCAAATGGGAGGTTATTTTGTTGAAATTTCAACAGGAATATCTTTCTAAACTGCAAAGTCCGGAAGAAGCTGTTAAAATCGTAAAATCCGGAGATATGGTACAGTATAATTCCTTCAATGGGGTTCCCCCGGCCCTGGATATGGCCTTATCCCAGCGTCGGGACGAACTGCAGGAGGTTATTATAAATACCAGTGTCGCCTTATACCCCCTGCACACCATATCATCCGACCCAACCGGGGAGCATTTTATTTATCAAAGCTGGCATTCTTCCGATTATGACCGCCAGTTCGGCAGTAGCGGCAATTTATATTACATGCCCTATCTATATTATGAGATGCCTATAGACCTGAGCCGTAAGCAGATGCTGGACGTAGCCATGCTGCACGTCGCTCCCATGAACGAAGACGGTTATTTCAATTTTGGCCCCAGTGTGGCTCAGGCCAAACCGATCATAAATTCCGCCGCTAAAGTGATTGTTGAAGTCAATCAAAATATGCCGGTGGTTTGTGGCGAATTCGACCATCAGGTCCATATCAGCGAAGTAGATATCATCGTCGCAGGTGATAATCCTGCTATGTTAACTATTCCGGCGGCTGAACCCGCCCCTGTGGACGAGAAAATTGCAGCCTTGATAATGGAAGAAATTGAAGATGGGGCCTGTATTCAGCTGGGGATAGGCAAAATGCCCAACGCGGTAGGAAAGTTAATAGCCCAGTCAGATTTAAAGGATCTGGGGGTGCACACGGAAATGCTGGCCGACGCCCATATGATCATGTATGAAGCTGGGCGGATCACCGGTAAAAACAAGGCGATAAATCAGGGGGTAATGGTATTTGCCTTTGCCATGGGGTCAAAGGAACTGTACGATTTTATCAATCGCAATCCGGTATGTCAATCTTATCCCATAAGCTATATAAATTTTCCTTATAATATAGCTAAAAATCCCAAAGTAATAGCTATCAACAATGCTATTGAAATTGATCTCTTCTCCCAAATCAATTCCGAGTCGGTGGGTACCAGGCATATCTCCGGGACCGGCGGTCAGGTTGATTTTATGTTGGGATCATTTATGTCTCAGGGAGGAAAGGGAATAATCTGCCTGTCCTCCACTTTTACAGACAAAAAGGGTAAGATACATTCCCGCATCAGGCCGACTCTCCCCCCAGGCACTATAGTTACCGTACCCAGAACTATTGCTCATTACATTATAACCGAGTACGGCGTCATCAATGTCAAAGGGAAATCAACGTGGCAGCGGGCTGAAGCCCTGATAAGCATAGCCCACCCGGATTTTCGGGATGAGCTTGTACAGGAAGCCCAGCGCATGGGAATTTGGCGCCGAAGCAATCGTATATCCTAGGAATAAGCAAAGGGCGCTCTTGGAGTGCCTTTGCTTATTCCTTCACCCTCTATGGGCGTACCCCTTGATCATACCCATTATAATCCAGGCAAGCATGGTCTTATTTTCCCCCTTTTACCTGCAGAACGCCGCTATTATCCTTTTCCGTTCCTCTTTTGCTTCCTGCCCCGGTCAGGTATGATATGATATTTACAGACATTACAACGGATTAGGCTGCCGGCCCTTTTTACTCAAGCCGGGTCCGGCAACAAGGAGATGGGGATATGGAAGCAAAGATTGAGCAGATAATGCACCAGCACTTCGGCTTCCTGAGCTTTAAAGCCGGCCAGAAACAGATAATAGACAATATCCTGCAAGGCCGTGATACCCTGGGGATCATGCCTACCGGAGGCGGCAAATCCTTATGCTATCAGCTCCCTGCCCTGGTTCTGCCCGGACTCACCCTGGTTGTCTCCCCATTGATCGCCCTGATGAAAGACCAGGTGGATGCTCTTAATGATCAGGGTATACCCGCTTCCTATGTCAACAGCTCCCTCAATCGGAGTGAGTTTTACCAGCGTCTTCATAAAGCCCGTCAAGGGCATTACAAGCTGCTCTACGCGGCTCCCGAGCGCCTGGAGTCGGAGGGTTTTACCGAACTTCTGAGCGAGCTTCCCCTATCGCTGGTAGCTGTTGACGAAGCCCATTGCATTTCCCAGTGGGGCCATGATTTTCGCCCCAGTTATCTGGGTATCGGGCCCTGGATTGCGGCTTTGCCTGAGCGCCCGGTGGTAGCTGCCTTTACCGCCACCGCCACTCCCCAGGTACGGGAAGATATGATAAAACTTTTAGAATTGGACCGGCCCCTGATTTCTATAAACAGCTTTAAACGCACCAATCTCTATCTTTCAGTGATCAAAGGTACGGATCGCACCCGCTTTATCAGCCGCTACCTGGAGGAACACCCGCATCACCCCGGTATTGTTTATGCCGCCACTCGCAAAGAAGTGGAGAGCCTGTTCACCGAACTCGCCTCCCGGGGCTATGCGGTGGGCAAATACCATGCCGGTTTGAGCAATGCCGAAAGGGACAGTTACCAGGAAGCCTTTATCTATGATAAGATTCAGGTGATGGTAGCTACCAATGCCTTTGGTCTCGGTATCAATAAATCCAATGTCCGCTTTGTCGTCCACCATAATATGCCCCGGCACCTGGAAGCCTATTATCAGGAAGCCGGACGAGCCGGACGGGATGGCCAGGAGGCTGATTGTATCCTGCTCTACCAGGCTGCCGATATTCAGATCCAAAAATTTTTGATTGAGCAGGGGCAATTATCCCGGTCGCACCAAGAGATGGAATACGCTAAACTCCAGAGTATGATTGACTACTGTCATACTACCCGCTGTCTGCATCAGTTTATCCTCAATTATTTCGGGGAAGAGAATATCCTTGAGCATTGCGATAAATGCGCCAACTGTTTGGAGCGTGAACTTCAGGATATCACTATTGAGGCGCAAAAGATCTTTTCCTGCATTGTAAGGATGAAACAAGCCTACGGCAGTAAATTGATCGCTTCCGTTTTAAAGGGTTCGCAGCAAAAACGAATCCTGGAACTTGG
>DHCD01000114.1:0-15348 GCA_002398105.1 Syntrophomonas sp. UBA4911 | reverse complement strand
TGATCAATCTGCTGGCGGCAGAGGATTATCTGGTCATAAGCAGCGGCAAGTATCCGGTAGTTCAGCTTAGCTCCCGGGCCCGCCCGGTTTTGCGCGGCCAGCAGAAAATAATAGTAAGCCTGCCCAAAATCCCGGAAGCAGCAATTCCTGAAAGTTCGTTATTTCAGGCTCTGCGTGATTTACGCCGGCAAATTGCCCAAACGCAGGGTCTGCCTCCATACGTAATCTTCCCTGACGCCACCCTGCGCGATATGGCTGCGTACCGGCCTCAAAATCAGGAAGCAATGCTTGCCATTACCGGAGTGGGGCAGATTAAATATGAAAAATACGGGGAGCAGTTCCTTAATATTATTAGCCGCCATACCCAAGAATCTGCACCTGCCGAGGTCCCGGAACCAAAACCGGGTGCAGCCGGATCGGGCAACCCGCCTCCGTCCGAAGAGAAAAAACAACAAACATCCCGGGAAAAGAACCAAGAGCCTAAAACTCCGACTCATCTGCTGTCCTGGCAGGAATACCAGGCCGGTAAATCCCTGGCGGCAATAGCTGCTGAACGTAATTTAAGCTTATCCACCATCGAAACTCATCTGCTGCGGGCTGCCAAAGAAGGCTATACGGTAAACTGGGATCAGTTTTTAAGCCCCCGGGAAGAATCCCGGATATTGGCTGCAGCCCAAACCGCAGGAACTGAAAGACTGCGTCCCATCAAGGATAGCCTGCCTGAAACCATCAGCTATTTCGCCATAAGAATCGCCTTGTTTAAAAACTGCTTGGGCGAGTGGGGGAATAAGGATTAATCCTGTATCAAGTGGAGACACCTTTTGCTTCAGGTTGAAAAATAAGGTATTATTTTGACTAGCAACATAATTGAAGGTAGGGATTTATAATGAGCGGGGAAGTACTGGCAGTTAACATTTCGGATAAACGGGGATTGAAAAAGCACAACATAGGCGAAGCCCATTTGCAAGCGGGATTCGGCATTGACACTGATGCCCACGGCGGTGAATGGCACCGCCAGGTAAGCCTGCTCTCTTTATCCAGTTTTGAAAAGATGCGGGCTTTGGGAGCCGATGTCAATTATGGTGACTTCGCTGAAAATATAGCCGTCGGCGGCATTGATGTGGTTACCCTGCCGGTGGGAACACGTCTGCGGGTGGGTGAAAGTCTGCTGGAGGTAACCCAGATCGGGAAAGAATGCCATAATCACGCCTGCGCCATCAAAAAACAGGTGGGCTCCTGTGTCATGCCCTTGGAAGGTATTTTCGCCCGGGTATTGGAATCAGGCCGGGTCAAAGTCGGCGACCGGGTGATATTGGAAGACTAATTTTCATTTTTGGGGGAGCATCACTCGTGACCAATTAAAGCAAAAGGTGCTTCTTTTCCCTTCCAGGTCCCGGGGAGGCATGTGAGCAAAATTTATTTCTTTCGTCCGCTTTGCCCTCAAAACCTCCCCCACCCTGCTTATCTAAATCTAAGCTTTAGCGTATTCTGCCAGAATCCTCCTGAAGATCACTTCTACCGGAAGGATTTCCTTAATTTTGAATACGTTCTTGCCGGCAAACACTACGCCGCGGTCTACTCTGCCATCCCGGGCCTCCAGCAAGGCGTGCGTGATGCAGTAATCATGGCTGCACTCCTTCAAGCAAGCGCTGCATTCACCTTTTTCCCGGTTTTCCCCCTTCGCTAAAGACTCCGTAAACTTATTTCTGATCGCCCGTCCCGGTAGCCCCACCGGGCTCTTGATAATAACCACATCTTCTTCCCGGGCATCCAGATACATCTGCTTGTATTCATCAGCTACCGAGCATTCTTCACTGAGGACAAAGCGGGTAGCCATCTGGATACCATCGGCTCCCAATTCAACCATCTCCGCCATGTCGAAGCCATCCACTATACCGCCGGCCGCAATTACCGGAATCCCAACCGTGCGCCTGATTTCCGGCAGGATTTCTCTGATGGAACGATCGGTTCCCAGATGTCCTCCAGCTTCAGTACCTTCAGCCACCACCGCTGCCGCGCCTGATTTTTCGGCCAGACGAGCAGCCCGGTCAGATGACACGATAGGCACAATAGCCACCCCGCTGCTTTTCCCCATAGGGAAAATATCGCGGGAAAAACCCGCCCCGGTAAAGATGCTGTCGATGCCCTCGTCAATAGCTGCCTGCACCAGTTCCTTGAACTGCCGGGCGGCATACATAATATTGACCCCCAGAATACCATTTCCGGCCTCTGAACGTGCCAGGCGAATCTCCCGGCGCAAATCCTCAGGTGATATCCCGGTTCCGCCAATAACCCCGATTCCGCCGGCTCGGGCAACAGCTGCGGCCAGTGAAGCGGTAGATACCTTTATGGACATGCCGCCTTGAATTATAGGAAAACGGGGTATAAGTTTTCCGATTTTCAGTTCTGGTAAATGCAAATCTTTTAACCTCCAATACGATATCACTGGTAGTTCGAGTATTCTGTTTACAAGCTCTTGGATGTCGCTTATCACCAGCCACCAACTGTGATTGGTATGGATACTATTATAAGATAATTTTCTGATATCTTCACCCCAAGTTCATATTCCTGCTCGTGTTGCAATATATTATCACCATTGTATTGACCGGCAATAGTTTTTCCCCATCTTACTGAAATCCTATTGACATAAAGCAGATTTGTATTATAATTAACTTGTAATCCTTACATTTTTGTTCTAATTTCATTTTTGAAGGTGGCAATGTTAACATGGATACCGGCACAGCCAGCAATTTTCTAAAAATGCATGATATTAAACCCTCTCACCATCGCATCAGGGTCTTTCAGTATCTGGTGGAGCGACGCAACCACCCCACTGTAGACGTGATGTTTCGTGATCTGGTGGTAGAGATACCCACCCTATCCAAAACCACCCTGTACAATACGCTCAATCTCTTTGTGGAAAAAGGGATCGTGAGCTTGATTACCATTGATGAAAATGAAAGCCGCTATGATGCTGATACCAGCCTGCATGGGCATCTGCAATGCAGCAATTGCGGTGAAGTTTATGATATTGGTCTGCGGTTTTCCTCTATTGATTTTGCTGACCTGGATAAATTCCAGGTTGAAGAGAGTCACATATATTTCAGAGGCATCTGTCCCCGATGCTTAAATGAGGGGGATAGTCATAAATAAGGAATTTTTTAATTATTTAAGGAGGAATCATTTATGAAAAAATGGGTATGCGCTATATGTGGTTATGTACACGAAGGGGATGCTCCTCCGGAGTCCTGTCCCCAATGCAAATCTCCCGCGGAGAAGTTTAATCTCGCCTCGGATAATACAGAACTTATTTGGGCTGATGAACACCGTGTAGGGGTTGCCAAAGATGTGGATACCGAGGTACTGTCAGGCTTGAGAGCCAATTTCGTAGGTGAATGCACCGAGGTAGGAATGTATCTGGCTATGAGCCGCCAGGCAGACCGTGAAGGCTATCCTGAAATAGCTGAAGCTTATCGCCGAATTGCCTTTGAGGAAGCCGACCATGCCGCTAAATTTGCTGAACTGCTGGGCGAAGTGGTGCAGGCCGATACCAAAGCCAATCTTAAAGCCAGGGTAGAGGCCGAATATGGCGCCTGTCAAGGTAAGAAGGACCTGGCTGTCCGGGCCAAACAATTGAATTATGACGCCATCCATGATACCGTCCACGAGATGTGCAAGGATGAAGCCCGGCATGGAGCTGCATTTGCGGGGTTGTTAAAAAGGTATTTTGCTTAAATGGCATTAAATCTGCTAAATAGGGGGCCGAGTCATTTTCAGGCTCGGCCCCCTGCCTCCCTTGATTATGAGACTTGCTCTGATCTAATATAGGCTTATTGCCCAGGCAGTTCGAGTGCTGCCTCAATTACCGGCTTTAGTCATCCAGCTCTATTTAAACAGTTCATAGTGCATGGAGTCAGCATAGGAATTGCCCCAGCTGAACCCGGCCGGCTTGAAGGCTTTCTCCCACAGGATGTAATTGGGATCATATGGTTCCCGGGCGGGGTCGACATACCTGAAATGATCGGCGGCATTAATATCTATAGCCGTTCCCCAGGAATGATTGCTCAGTCCCCGGGCCGGATTCCAGTTTACATGCCGGGCGACAAAGGTTCCGTCCATGGTCTTGATCAGGCTCAGCAAGGGCACTTTTTTGCCGTTTATGGTGGCAGTGCCGTTTTCTATGTATTTAAAAGCCTGAATAAAATTGTCTTTGGCATCCTTATGTACCTCTACATATCGGTTTAAGCCCGGCAGTTTTATGGTTACTATATTTTCCGCCACCCATTGGGGATCAATTTCAATTCTCCCGCCGCTGGTATCCCGGTAGCGAAACTGTCCGAAAGCTCCATTAACCTTGCTCACCTGCGGATATTTGTTATTATTGGAGGTCCCCCCCCGGGACGGTGTCGGGGACACGGTCGGGACTGCTGTCTTAGCAGCAGCGGTTTGAACAGCAGAAGCAGTCTTAGCGGCAGAAGCAGTCTTGCTCGTCGGGGATACGCTGTCGGCAACCTGGCTCACCATTGTGGATTCATCTTTTACCGTTAGGGTAACGGCCTTTTCATCCGACTTATTCCCATCACCGGCGGTTATCTTGAGAACGTATTTTCCCGGAGCAGCGGAACTGGTATCCCAGTCATAAGCCAGCGAGTCCTTCCCGGCTTTGGTCTTTGACGCATCATTGATGTACAATTCCATGGTTTCTATGCTTTTATCATCTGCAGCCGAAGCGGCTATCTTTACCACTTCGCCCCGGTCAACAGTCAGGTTATCTTCCGGACTGGCTATGGAAACTACCGGGGGAGCATTGTACTTAACCGGCAGGGTAAAGCTTTTAACATCTCCGTAAGCGATGCCTTTAGGGTTGGCTGCATAAGCCCGGTAGTAGTAGGTAACCCCTTCCTGCAACTCTTTGATGGTGGTGGAAAAAGGTTGCTTGGCACTGATGCTGCCGGACAGGGTCTGTTTTTCATCCAGGCCTTTGCTGGTACCCCACTTGAAACCGTAATCGCTTATATCTTTCCCTCCGGTATTATGTATCACGCCTTCCAAGGTAGCCTCGCCTTCTTTTATTTGTGCCTGGGCCGTATCTACGGTTGGTTTAGCGGTTAAATAAACTGACTTAACGGCAAAAACCGATATCAACAATATCAAAACACCAATTATGATATTCCAGCTAAATGTTTTGCGCATAATATTTACCTCACAAAAATATTCCTTACTGCGTTAGTTCATTTGGATACAATAACCACCCCTTCCTCGGTATTGCTTGTCTACACCTAGAATTTTATCGGCAACCATGAAATCCGGTCAAAGGTAATATAAGGCAAGCCCCTCCTAATTATGAATATAAAGGGATTACAGAGGGCAAGGGATGGTATTGCCTCTCTCATACTCATACCGTATTTACCTGGCATCAATATTTTACAGATAGTTGACATCCGGTGGGCAAAACCATAAACTATTTACCAAGGATTATTTATATAAATTATAATCATAATTTATATACAGGAGCATGTTATCATTCCGTTGCAGATTGCCGGTTATGAGCTCTGAATAAAGATTTATTAGGAGGAGGTAAAACATGGACATCAAAATTGAAGTTTATGGAGGAATGAACGTCGGGGGCGGAGGTTGCAGCTGCGCGTGTGCCGGTTGTTCGCCTGTCGATGTCAAAGCCGAATATGAAGCGGTGAAAAAGGCATTATTGGACAAGTTCGGAGAGAAAGATTTGAGTCTTGAATTTATTGATATGGATAAAGCCAATCCCTCTGATTTTCCCGAGATAGAAAAGGTGATTCAGGCCGGATATTCCTTTCCCGTAACCGTGGTCAACGGTTCCCCGCGTCTGGCCGGCGGCATATCTCTTGATTCAATTGCTAAAATTATTATGGAACTCCAAGATATTCAATAATTGTTTATGTTTTCTTCTGCCCGCAGTTCGGATTTAGATAATAAAATACCTTAAAATCAAGAAAAGGCCACTTCGCTATTTTGAATGTTTAAATAACGGGTGACCTTTTATCTTGGGTAATTGCCTATAGCGCTTACTCCGTTGCCTGGATCTTATTTCTTCCCCTGCTTTTCTATCTCTTCGGCCAGTTCAGTCAAATAAACCCAGCGTTCCAGCAAATAATCCCGGTGTTGTTCCGCCTCCTGGCGCCTGGCCGCCAGTTCCTCCAGCAGCTGGTAATCACTGCCGGCCTGGCTGATTTGGTCGTCAAGATTTTTTAATTCCTCGTCCACAGCTGTAACTCTATTTTCAATTTCCTCGAATTCTTTTTTTTCTTTAAAGGAGAATTTAATGGGCCGTGTCTTTTCCTGACCGTCAGTTTTCTTCCTGCCTTGATCCAGCTCACGGTTGGGGCCCGGTCTATTCTCCTGTATGGTTGCGGATCGGAGCTGATAATCGGAATAATTGCCCGGGTATTCCCTGAGTCTGCCCTGCCCTTCAAAAGCCAGTATCCTGCCGCATATCCGGTCTAAAAAATAACGGTCATGGGATACCGCCACAACGGCGCCGGGGAAATCGTCCAGGTAATCTTCCAGAATGGTTAGGGTCTCAATATCCAGGTCATTGCCTGGTTCATCAAGCAAGAGTACATTGGGGGCAGCCATCAGAATGCGCAAAAGGTGCAGCCTTCTCTTCTCCCCGCCGGACAGTTTCCCCAGAACCGTCCAGTGGGACGAAGGCGGAAACAAAAAGGTCTCCAGCATTTGGGCCGCACTGATCAGCTTTTTCCCGTTTGGCAGGTATTCGCCCGCCTCCCGGATATAATCTATAACCCTCATTTCATCCGGCAGGCCGGTGCTTTCCTGGGGGAAGTAGCCGATCTTTACGGTAGCTCCTATCTCGACCTGCCCCTGTGTCGGGGTTAGTTCACCGCTTATGATACGCAGCAGAGTTGATTTTCCAATCCCGTTAGGCCCCACTATCCCCAAACGCTCGTTCCGGTCCAGGACAGCGGAATAGCCGGTAATAACTTTTTTGGCTTCGAAATTATGGGAGATATCCTGCAAGATAATGGTTTTCCTGCCCAGACGGCTGGCAGTGGAGGCAATCCGCAAACTTTCACTTTTTGCGGGGACTTTTTCCTCTTGCAGCTTTTCAAAACGCTGTACCCGGGCTTTCTGCTTGGTACTGCGGGCCCGAGCCCCCCGGCGAATCCAGTCCAGTTCCTGACGCAATAAGGCCTTCTTTTTGACGGCAGCGGCAGCTTCCTGTTCTTCCCGGGCCAATCTGGTCTCCAGGTAAACGCTATAGTTGCCCGGATAACTGTAAAGACGCGTCCCATTGATTTCAACCATACGATTGGTTACCCGTTGCAGAAAATAACGGTCATGGGTAACCATCAGCAAGGCCCCGCTGAATCTCTGCAGGTATTTCTCCAGCCAGTCAATAGCCAGGTTATCCAGATGGTTGCTGGGTTCATCAAGAATAAGCAGGTCGGCTGGAATCATCAGGGCTGCCGCCAGAGCCACCCTTTTGCGCTGTCCCCCGGAAAGCCGGCTTATGGGCGCATCAAACTGACCGACGCCCAAGCGAGTCAGCATGGTCTGGGCTTCGCTTTCCAAGGTCCAGGCAGCAAGATTCTCCATCTGTTGACCTAACAATGCCAGTTCCTGCTGCAGCGCCTGGTCATTCCTCCGTTTGTCAGCCATATCTGCCGCTGCCTTCCGGTAGCGCCGCCAGATATCCATAGCCGGGGAGTCGCCGCTCAATACCGTGTCCAAAACCGTAGCTCCGGGGTCCAGTACCGGATTTTGAGCAAGATACTGCATACGCAAATCTCTGTTTCTGGCAATATTTCCTTCATCCGGCTCTTCCAGACCGGCTACCAGTTTCAAAAAGGTGGACTTGCCGGAGCCATTAAGCCCTACTATACCAATCTTTTCGCCTTCAGCGACCCCGAAGCCTATATCATGCAAAAGCCGTTTTTCCCCGAAACTTTTGCTCACACCATCCATAGTCAGGAGATTCATCTGTATCAGTTTCCTTTAACCATCAGTAATATTCTATATTATAGCCTTTTCCTCCAGGCCCGTCCCCTGTTTTTCGAGCCCTGAACAACTCTTTTTTTAAAAACAACTTAATCCGCAATGGGTTATGCTATAGCCGCATTCGTCACATACATTACCGAATAAAAATGAACTCACTTGCAGTTCTCCAGCCATGCGGCAGGCTTGTGCGCAGCTTATCGACGGTTCCGACAGTTTTTCTGCCAACATCGCTTTGATTCTTTCCCTTTTCTCCATATAGGTATTGAATAAAGCCTCCAGACCGGCTTTCAGTTCAGGTGAAAAACCTCCCCCCATCTTTTCTGCGAAAACCGGGATATCCGGATGATCCTTTCTGATTCCGGCTATAAATCCTCTGCTTTCTGTTTCCGGGGAATCGTTCAAAATCAGGATATCCGCTCCTTCCATTGATTCCGGGTCCAGCTCCGCCTCCGCTGCCGGCAGTTGAATCACCATAATCTGCAGCGCCCAGGGAAAATCCTTTACCCCGTCGCATCCTTCCAGCAAAACCCTGTCATACCTCTTTTCCTGATCGAAAAACAACATCTGCCGTACCGCTCTTAATAATTTAACTTTGGGGCCGCGCATCTCCAGACAGATTTCCGCAGCATCCCACTTCTTCTGAATATGCTGCGCCAGTTCTTCATAATCCTCGGGTTGGCACAGCTGGAGGCGGACCTTTTCAATCTCCTCGTAAGGAGCGAGCCTGATCAGCTTAAACTCATCAAACTGCCGTATAAATACGGACCCCCAATCCTTATCCTCAACCCGGCCTCTATAGTTCAACGCTGCTGCTAACATATCTATCCCCTCTTTGCTATTTTAACGCCCGGGCGATGATAGTTACGGCTTCAGCCCAGGTTGCATAGGCTTTAGGCCCGAAGGTATTGTCGGGATACCCGCTGATAATATCTTTGCCGCTGGCGGCGGCCACTGCCTCCCGAGCCCAATCCGCAATCTGACTGTTGTCGGCATAGGTTTTAGCTTCCCCGCCGCTTAGTCCTGCCGCCAGGCTGATTACCACTGCCATTTGCTCACGGGTGATGGGGTCATCGGGACCGAAAACAGTTTCATCATAACCGCTTACTATTCCATGAGCAACCGCACTGCTTATACTATCTTTAGCCCAGTGCCGGTCAGTATCCGTAAATACTCTGCCGTTTTCAGGCTGTAACCCAAAGGCTTTTACCGCCATGGCGGTAAACTCCGCCCTGGTAATAGTATGGTCCGGCTTAAAAGTTCCATCCGGATATCCGCTTACCGCACCTGCCGCTATCAGCTGTTTTATATACTTTTCGGCCCAGTGGTTGGCAATATCCTGGCATTCCACCGGCTGGGATATTTCCTGGGCCGGCGGTTTCTGGTCGCCTGCCGTTTTGCTTTTTTCACTGAAAAGAACGGCAAATTTACTGAAATGATTTACAGTGCCGCTTACTCTCCCGCTCTCCAGGTTGGTTTTTATCTGTTCCAGCGGTACCCACTGTTTGCCGTTCCAGCAATAGATGCCCAGATCATATGGGCCGCTGCCCGCTTCCTCCTGATCGAAATATAGGGTAACGGTAACCGGCTTTGCGAATATAACCTCTTTATCGGTGGTAAATTCATAAACCTCTCCCAGCAGTTTAAGTCCTGAGGGAATAGAAGGAATACCGTCTTCCCTCATTTTTTTGATGCTTACCTTGATATTTTCACTGACCGCATTCAAAGGAAAAGTGAGCATTACCCCCGCTGTTTTAATAATAGCCCCTCGGCTGCTTATGATTTGACTTCTGACAACCTCGTCAAGCACAAAAACTGGCTCAATAATTTCGGGGATGATAAGCGGCGGCCTGGGGACAACGGAGCCGCCGGCCAATGTCTTGCTTGCCACCTGGCTGCCGCACCCGGCCGTCACGGTCATGCTGCCGGAAGCAAACCGGGGGACTTTGAAGCTGTAGCTATAATCCCCGCCGGCGTCTGACCTGGTCAGGTCGAAAACCACTATGCTGCCGGAGCTGTCCGTAACCTTTATATATACCGGTTCATTAGATCCGGCACTGCCGGAGACAGTTACACTGTCTCCCACCGCGGCATCGCTTCTGCTCAAATCCAAACTGACCCCCGCCCCCAGAGCCAGCTCCGGGAACATTGAAAATATAAGCAAGACTGCAGCCATAACCGCAATTTTTTTCTTTGCCATCAATCTCACCTCTTGAAAATAATTTAATAAACCGCGCTACCCTAAATTAGCCTTATATAATCCGATCATCAACAAAGTAAGTCCGGGGCAAGCGAGCATTAAGCCGTAATCCCACCGGGTCAGATACAATTGCCGCAGATAAGTCCGCCGGGGATAAGCTCTGAAACCGCGCGCTTCCATAGCAACCGACAGTTGCTGGGCTTTGAGTATGGCGCCATAGACCACCGGAAAAAAAAGGTGACGAAACAAATATATTTTTTTACCCCAGGGTACTTGTTTCAGTTCCACCCCACGCAATTGCACCGCTGTCACTACATTAACCAGTTCATCCCTGAATACCGGGAGAAAACTGATAGTGACAGATACCATAAAGGCTATCTCATAAGGAACTTTCCACTGCACCAACCCGGTAATAAAATCCCGGGAATTACTGGTAGTTAAGATTACCGCCGCAGCGATAACCACCAGCAAACGTAACACCACGCTGGTTCCCAGCAGCAATCCCCTGGTTCCCAAGAGGCGTACCGGCCCTATTGCCAGCAATACCTCCCCTCCCGGAGTAAAAATGCACTGGGCCCAAAAAAGAACCAACAGGAGAAAAAAATATGGTTTCAGGCCGATTATCACCTGTTTAAGATCAATACCAAAAAGGAGCAATAAACCGATAGTAGCTGCCAGCAGTAAAAGCAGCGCTTCCGCCGTATTGTATATAACCGCCAGGGTAGTAACGCACAGCACCATGATCAGCTTGGTCCGGGGGTCAAGACGCATGGCCGTTTTCCCCTTTCCAACCGCTGTCCTGCTTTACCCGGCCGTTTTCCAGGGTAATAATCCGCCCGGCCGCCTGTTCTACAAGATCGCGGTCATGGCTGACTATGACCATCCCTCCGCCCATTGCGGCAACTTTGTACAGCTGGTTCAGCAATAGCTTTTTCCGGTAAGCGTCCAGACCCACGGTAGGTTCATCCAGGATGAGAAATCCAGGTGCACCGGCTAATACCGCCGCAATGGCCAGGCGCTGTTTTTCCCCGTAACTCAGGTGCAGGGGGAATTGATCACGATACGACAGCAAATCAAAATAGTCCAGGAAAAAATCCACCCGTTCCCTGATTGCTTCCGGCTCCTCACCTCGGCTGGTCAGGCCAAACCCGATTTCCTCCGCCACTGTTGAACAAAAAAGCTGGTGATTGGGATTCTGGAAGACATACCCGATGCGACGACCGATCTGGGCCAAAGTATATTCCTGCAGGGAGCGCCCTTCCAGGGTTATTGCCCCATCAATCGGGCTCAGGATTCCCACCATCAGTTTGGTCAGGGTGGTCTTTCCGCAGCCATTAGGTCCAATAATCGCAGTTATCCCCTTCCGGGAAAAACTCAGGCTGACTCCGCTCAAAACGGCTGATTTCTTCCCGGAATAGGAAAAACTGATCTGGTCCAGTTTCAGGAAAACAGCCTCCTCTTTTCCCAGGAAATCGCCGTCAGGCATATGATCCTTTCCTGTCATTACTTCCCCTCCATTAAACCGAAGAACCCGGGAATAGCCCGGTTTGAAACTTCAGCAGCCGCTGCCGGATCTGAAAAGCAAGAATTCCGCCCAGACCTCCGGATAAAGCCGCCGCACTCAAGGCTAAAACCAGAGGGATCAGAGGCAGGCGAAAATATACGAAATTCACCATAATAGTGCCTCCCATATTGGCCAGCATGCCCGCCAGAAACGAACAGGGGGTGCAGCAAACCCGGTGGCCTATGAGCCAAAGCCCCAGTTCGGCCATAATTCCGGGTACGGTATAGGTGATAAGGCTCATAGCACCGTGAGAACCGACGATACCCGTGCCGGTTACCACCAGCGCCTGCACCAGGGCAATCAGAAAGGCCGTACCCCGTTTGCCGGTAAGCCCAAAGCCCAGAACCAGCCACATCATGTAAAACCCGCCGGCTACGGCTCCGCTGGGAATAAAAAGGGGACCGGTAATAATATGAGCCAGGGGAACCACCACCGGTTTGATGGCAATCCCCAGAGCCGCCATCATAGCAATGATAATCAAATCGAACAGGCTAAACCTGTCCAGCATCTTCTGTGTCCAGCCCAAACTTTACCACCTCCCCCGCAAACTGAATAAATAAACAATTGAAGTTCTCCTCTGAAAAATTTATTGCAAAGGAACCGGATTACTGTCGGGGTCATTGCTTAATTGATCGACGAGGTAAGCTTTGACAACGTCGCCCAGCTGTACATTAAAGCCGGCCTGCGCTTCCGGGACAACGTCAAAATCCGCCCGAAGGGCGTTCAAAGCCAGCTGAGCGCCGTCCCGCCAATGGGAAAATACCACGGTTTCCTGCCCTACGTGGGGCAGAACCGGTTCGACTCTTACCGTAAAATATTTTATTCCTGACAGACCGGCATTTACCGTCATGGTTTTAATCCCCTCGGGAGTTTCTCCGGAGATATAAGCTTCATCCTCTACCGGAGCCAAGTTGTATTGACCCGTAGGTTCAACACTCTGACTGACAATGGCCTGCGTAACCGTGGCGTTCATAAAACCGGAAGCATCCACCGTTACCGTATATTCACCTACTGCCGTGAATACGCCCGGATCAATGGTGATTTTTCCTGCGTCCACCGCATATTGCTCCCCGGTCAGCACATTGTCGTTTACCTTGACGCTGCTGATGGCCGCCCGCCAGTCAGCATTATCCGTAAAGGTGATCTCAATCGCCTGTCCCACTTCATTGCCGGTTGTATCAGCCTTCAGTCTGGGGGAGCCTACCGGACCGACATCTACCCGATAAACCCAGCGGGCAAATTTATTGGTGCTGGAAAAATTCTCATCCCTGGCTTCCGCTTCGGTAATGCCCATGCAGAAGCGGAAAGATTCCGCGCCGTCCATCACCACGGGACTGGCTTCATTCTTGAGGATGGCATCCGTGGCCCCGCGGGCCTGATAAGACGATGAAGACAGCATGGGCTCCACCGTCACGGCTCCGGTAAGATCAATGGCGTCTCTGCCATATTCCGGATCATAGGTTGCAACCAGCTTCGGAAAATAATACCTATCTTGCCCGTATAAAAAATCATAAGTATAGTAGTTAGTTCCCTGATAAGGATAATTGTCAACATCCGTAACATAAAATACTAATTTCTGTCCGGATTCCCATTTGATATTGGGATTATACTTTTGGGCGTCTGCTATCAGATCGCTGATCTTGACCCCACTGGCCTTGGTGCCCACACCTGTGGGCAGGGCGTCAATGGTGGCGTAATATCCAATCTCCTCCAAGGGCTTCAATTCCGAATACACATATTCATGCACCAGAGTGGTGGTGCCATCGGGATTAAGAATATTAACAATCAAAGATTCGGCCGGCTCGCTCTCACCCGTCTTGGCCCAGGCCGAACCGGGGCTGCCCAGCCCCATGCCGCTGAAAAGCATGAGCAAGGCCACCAGGCAGGCCACAAGTTGCCTGCTTGAAGGCTTTAATCCCCCATTCATCAATCGCACTTTTTTAAACCCTCCTCACTTTTTCCTATTAACCCCTGACTAAAGTTATAACTGCCAGTTTCATAAACATAAGCATGTTAATCATTATTACCCCCTTTTAAAGGGGGCCGGGAATCAAACCCGGCCCCGGGTCTTTACATCAGTGCAGGATTTTAACAATGACCGCGGCCGCTTCCGCCCGGGTGGCATTGGCCTGGGGCCTGAAGCTCCCGTCGGGATAGCCGCTGATTATGCTGTTGCCGCTGGCGGCCGCTACCGCTGTCTTCGCCCAGGCGCCAATCTGGCCGGCGTCGGTAAAGGTTTTGCCTTCTCCTGCGCTCAGGTCAGCCGCTTTGACGATCATTACCGCCATCTGTTCACGGGTTATCAGGTTGTCGGGTCCGAATGAACCGTTTTCATAACCGCTCACTATTCCGTGCCCGGCGGCAGTCTCTATGCTCACCTGCGCCCAGTGGCCCACGGTATCGCTGAATGTCACTCCGCTCCTGGGCTCCAGTTTAAGAGCTTTTACCAGTACCGCGGCAAATTCCGCCCGGGTTATGCTGCTGTCCGGTCTGAAGCTCCCGTCCGGATAGCCGCTGATGGCTCCGGCTTTTATCAGTTCGCTTATGACTCCCTGGGCCCAGTGCCCGCTCAGGTCTTTCAGTTGCGCCGGCGCCGGCGGGGTCGTCTCTTGATCCGGCGTTTTTACCTCTTCTTCAGGAGCAGCTTTTTTACTGCTGAGAACGGCGAATTTGCTGAAGTGTTCGGTCTCGCCGCTGATTTTTCCGGCTTCCAGTTTTATCTGGCTTAAGGGTTCCCACCGGCTGTTGTTCCAGCAGTAGAGGCTCACTTCTTGTTTTTCCAGGTCTATTTTTCCCTGGTCTAACGGCAGGGTTATGGTCACCGGCTTCCGGAACCCAGTATCGGTGTTGCTGCTGATTTCATATACTTCTCCCATCAGGCTGTAGCCTTCAGGAACTGCGGGCAGGCCGGTGCTCAGTTTTTTTACGGTGACTTTGATTTCGTTGTTCACCGCCTCGGCCGGGAAGGTTATTTCGGCTCCCGCCGTTTTTATGGTTCCTCCCTGACGGTCAATGGTATAACTCGGAGTAGACGAACCTCCTCCTCCGCCACCACCGCCGGTGCCGCCTCCGCCGGTTTTGGGCGTGTAGGCTATGAACCGGGTGAAGTGGTTGGTCCAGATTATGAGGTCATTGCCGGAAGTAACCGCTCCTTCTCCCACTCCGGCACTGGTCAGCGCTGTTTTGACTGCATCCGCATCGCTGTCCCGGGTCAGTCCGCTCAGGGAAGCCAGTTTTTGGATGGCTTTGAAGTTGTTCTGGTTGTCGATAAATCCGGCCGATTTGTTCCCCTGGTCTTTCAGTACCAGTCTTACCGGTTTGGTAAAGGTAATGGTTCCCGCTTCGGAACCGATTTTTACGACCAGGTCCACCTGCTTCGCCTCAGGCACATTGACACTGGAGCCAGGTCTTATTTCCGGCAGCTTTATGGTGTCGGAACCGTTTACCTGAGTACCTTGAGGTATGGTTATGTCTATCCGGTTGGATTCTATTTTTACGGCCGGCAGAGCTGTATTTTGGGTAACCGTGATTCCGCTGTCGGTAACCCCGGATGGTACGGTTATGGTTACCGGCTGGCCGGTTATGG
>DHCD01000084.1:3702-13325 GCA_002398105.1 Syntrophomonas sp. UBA4911 | reverse complement strand
TAAATTCTGGCCTGATATTGCCGGTGGCTACGGTATTGATCCCTGGCTGATTACCAGAGCCCTGCGCTGGAAGAAAAGCGTCTGCGAAGTAGAGCTCGGCGCCAAGCTGGCTTATATTTCCAAAGAAAAATTGGATTTTGTCTTTACCCAAACCGCCGCCGCTCTTTTTGAGTGTATAACCCGGGACAGTAAGTTCTGGCTTTCCCGGGAAGCGGTATTCCGTAACCTGGATGTTTTCGCCGGTACTGACTATGCGGAGAAAGCCGAAGAGAACTATTTTTCCCTTACCGATCTATTGATTTCGTTTAAAGAGAATTACAGTCAATACGAACGTTTAAGCCATATCTTTTTATCGCCTCAGCTTACGGCCGACCTGCAGGAAACTGCGGCTGCTTCCGAAACTCAATTTTCCTTCGATCATAATCTGTGGGCGCAAACCGTTTATCAATTTTTGCTGGGATACAGGTTTAAGGCCGGTATTTCCCATAGTGATCTTTTTACTAGTTTGACTTTTATCTTAAACGGCAGGATGGCCGGTTTCTTGTCCGCCTTAAATAAATTTGAAACCCTGCTGCCGGAAAAAGAGCCTGAAGGCGAGCTTATTCTGCATTTTGCGGCCGAGTCGCTTAAGAATGAACAACGCGGCTCTTTCCTGGCCTCCAGGGAGGAATTCTTTAAGCAATGGCGGCATATGGCCCAGGAAACGCGTCCCCCGATTACTCCGGCGCACTTTATGGAGTTTATTCCGGGAGCGCCTTTGCTTCTGCCCAAAAAATTGCAGGGGGCTGAGGGAATTGAGGTTCAGGTTGAAGAAGTCTTCAATCGCTTGCAGAATGGCTACCAGGAGAAATTCGACCGTTTCCTCCATGAGCAGCTGGCGCTGCCTTTGCAGGCCGGGCCGGAAGAACTTGTAACCGGAATGGCGGAGTTCATGCAGGACCTGGAAAACACTCTGGCCGCGCTGCTGCCGGGCGATCTTTACAGTGAGGAAGGAATCCAGGCGGTGCTCGACGGCCTTTTTGGTTTTTTGCCGGTCCCCCGCATGTTCTCGGTGAAAGATGAACTGCTGCGGGAGATTCTATTACGCTTTGCTCCCATGAATGTCATGATACCGCTTGGCTGCAAGCATCCTCGGGAACTATTGGAAAAAATAGATGTGCGCGATGCCTGGAGTCTGGCCTGTCTCCTGGAAAATCAGATGTACGTGAAAAAGTACCAGCAATGGCTGCTGGATAATCTGAGGCCGGACACTATGGGCGAAGCAACCATCAAACCGCTGGTGGTAGGCGACAGGAACCAATACGCTCCTTATCATTTGCTCCCTGCCTGCAGCTATAACAAGCTATCCGCCCGGATAGTGGTAAGCCCGTTGGGTAAGGGGATGGGAGGCAAATACCCGCACCTTTATTTTTGCTTAACGGTAGCTTACCAGATAGCTATGGCTGCCAACTATTCCCGTCTATGGCGGGTTTACGCCCGGGAAAGGAAGAACATGGGGACTAAAGTGGGCAACTCCCTGCGCGGGTGGTACCAGGCCGGTACTTTTTCCGTCCACAATATTTTTGAAAACGGCCACCAGCGTTTAATGGTGAATAATATACAGGCTATGGCCAATACCCTGCAGACATTGGGGCTAAGGAAGGAAGGAGATATTCTCCGCCGCCTGGTGGAGTCATACGGTCTCAGTCAGGTCCTGGAAGACGGTACTTTTCTGCCTTGTTCAGCCTGGACCTGGGCTACTTACAGCTATAAAGGAGGAGAACAAATCCCCACTCCCTTATCCGCCGAGGTGGAGGAAAAGTGGTTTAACCATAACTTCCTGGAGGAAATTTATGCCGCGCTGGGGTACAATTCCGGCGAAATTGAAGACCAGGTCGGCCAACTGATGGGGGAGGGCAGGACCAGCGACAACCTGCTGGATGTGGTCCTGAAGGCTGTCCCGGAGAATGTGGTCACGGTCGCTCCGGAAATGCTTGACTTTCCCCGGGCTCTTCCTCTGACCAGGTATCCGGACAATCCTATATTAAAGCCCATTAAGGAACATTACTGGGAATCCCGCTATGTGCTTAACGCTGCCGCGGTCAGGATTAAAAATCAGATTTATATACTCTACCGGGCTTTTGGAGATGACGAGGTCTCCCGTATCGGCCTGGCTATAAGCGACGGCTACCGGATTTTGGAACGATTGCCGGAGCCGATATTCGTTCCTGCCGATGAGAAGGAGCGAAAAGGCTGTGAGGATCCCCGGGTAGTTATCATAGGTGATGAATTATATATGTTATACACTGCCTATGATGGCGTTATAGCTCAGATTGCCGCCGCTTCCATAACACTGGATGATTTCCTTAGCCGCAGATTCGACGGCTGGCAAAGAAAAGGATTGGCCTTTCAGGATGTTTGGGATAAAGACGCTATAATTTTTCCCCAAAAGATAAATGGCCGTTATGTGATCTATCACCGGATTGAGCCCAGTATCTGGGTTTCTCATCTGGATAAACTGGAATTTCCTGCTCCCAAAGAACAGCATTCGGTAATTTTAGGCCCCCGTTCCGGACGCATGTGGGATTCTCTCAAAATAGGAGCAGGGACCCAACCCTTAAAGACCAAATACGGCTGGTTAATGATATATCACGGGGTTGACAGGAAACGAGTCTACCGTTTAGGAGTGATCCTGGTGGATCTGAACCACCCCGAACGAGTGCTCTACCGCTCTCCCAATCCGATATTGTCTCCGGAAACCGAATATGAGATCGGGATACCCGGCGAGCACTGGGTACCTAATGTGGTATTTACCTGCGGGGCAGTTCCGGTCGAGGATAAAGAAGTCCTGGATATTGACGATGAGATTATTGTCTACTATGGTGCTGCTGACACTTATCTGTGTGCCGCCAGCGGGAAAGTGGGCGATCTCATTCCTGAAGCAATAAGAAAATATGCGGGATTTTAACCTAACCGGAAACCTGGCCGCCGGCTTTGGACGGGTCAGAGATGCTGCGGTGGTTTTGCTTCAAACTTGCTTATGGCCTGGGCGGACAGCAGCAGGGAAAGAACTGCTTCCGCTCCCTGGTTGGCATTTAAACCCTCGGAAGTCAGAGCATCGTGACATCCTCCGCTTTTCTGGTTATATAGCGGTATTTCCAGGATGTTCTTTCCATAGTACCAGGAATAAGCCGTTTTTCCCATTTGGCGAAACTCATCGCGGCCGGTAACTTCATAAGCTGCCCGGCAAGCCAGCACCAGTGAGCAGGCGTCCACCGGCTGCTGGTCAAAAAGGGGCATGGCGCCGCCTCGTACCCACCAGCCCCGGTTGCCTACTACATTAAGATAGCCCCGGGAAAAGAGCCGGTCGCCCAGGAAAAGTAAAGAATCCTGGGCAGCGTTAAGAAATTTTGGGTCCGGCTTTAAGCTGCAGCAGGCAAAAAGAGCGTGAGGCAGAACCGCATTGCAATAAGTCAGCCGATCTTCAAACCACCTCCACTGAGCAGTGTGATTACGAAGGTAAAGATTAGTCAAACTCTCCCCGAACCGCCGGGCCAATTCATAAGCTGGCCGGCTGTACTCGGGAAAGCTATGAATAAAATTACTGCAGCCGATGAGGGCATAAGCCAGGCTGCGCGGATACTGTAAATTCTTTATCCTGGCGAAGGATTTCGTTACCATGGAGCGGCATTGCCGCCGTACTTCTTCATCGGCGGCTGCCGCTCCCAGGGAACAGGCCAGAAAAGCCCGCCCCAAACTGTCGGTGGAATCTATATCGGTAACGAATCCCCGCCCCGGCAGCCACCAGTTACACCATTCCCCGCCACTGCGCTGGGCTTGATAAAGAAAACGGGCGTAGCGTAAAGCCAGCCCGCTTCTGTCCTCCCAGTCAGAATCAGCTTGCAGGACCACAATAAGGGCACGGGCATTGTCATCCACCGTATAGCCGCTGTCAGGAGCGGGAATGCCGGCGCGGGCGAACTGCAGCATCCCGCGCTCATCACTCATCCGCTGTAAATGCCTATAGTCCAAATCTTTGCCTCTCCCCAACATCATTATCTTCTATTACCTCCTTAGCAATTTGCTGATAAACTCCGGCCACGTTTTTCCAGGCAAATGACCGACCCAGTTCTGCCGCTTTCTTTTCCAACCGGGTTTGGACCGCCGGGTTCCCTAAAACAAGATCTAACTGCTCCGCGATCGCCTCCGGCGTTGTATCCCGGGCTATGAGGCCGCGGCCTTCAGCCAGGATTTCCTGGGCATAGGCATAAGGAGTCGCAATTATAGCCTTTCCGCAGCCCACGGCAAAGGAAAGGGGGCCGGAAACCGCCTGATCCAGATTAGGATAAGGGCTCAGGTATATATCGGTCAGATACAGACAATCCCCCATTTCATCGTCGTCAAGAAAGCGGTTTATAAAAAATACATTATCTTCAAGGTGCAGGCGGGATACCAATTCCAATATACTGTTGCGGTAGCGCTCACCCTCATTTTTCATAAGCATAGGATGGGTCTTGCCGGCAATTATATATAAGGCTTCAGGATATTTATCCTTGATTAGAGCCAGAGATTTCAAGCCAAACTCCAATCCCTTGCCCGGACCTACAAATCCAAAGGTAGTAATGATACGTCGATCCGCTAAGCCGTACTGAACTTTCAATAGCTCCCGGTCCTTTACCGGAAAGTTGGGAACTCCATGGGGCACCATAAAGATTTTATTACTGGGGACGCTGTATACATCGGTTAAAATTTTACGGGCCCGACTGGTCATACATATAATTCCGGCAGCCGGATGAGCCGCCTTACTCAGCACTTGCTGCTGATGCTCATGCGGATGGGGGAGGACCGTGTGGGTAACCAGCAGATATGGTTTTTGCAGGTTAGAAATCAGAGCCAGTACATAGTCGCCGTCTTGTCCTCCGAATATGCCATACTCGTGTTGGATTATGACCATTTCCACCGCCGGATTATGATTGGCCCAGTGGGCGCAGTCAGCATAGTCGGCTTGCCTTTCCTGACGAATGGTAAAAGCCACTTCAGGGGGATAAACATAAGAGCTGAACGGGTCGGAAATGGCGGCCATCAGGACTTGATGCCCATAGGGCAACAAGTTGCTCCTCAAATCATGAGAAAAACTTGCGATTCCACACTTTCTGGGAGGATATGTACCTACAATCAGATAAGTATTCATTTTTTTGTCACCTCCTGGTCTCTCAAAAACAACTCCCCTGATCAAACTCTATTCAACGCATATCGCTGTTCGCAGATTTTATTGACGGTTGTGTCTGCAACCATAAATACATCAGTTGTCTGCCTGACAGTCACCCCCTTTACCGATTGTCTGAATAATTGATAGCCAAAAGCATATCACCTCCCTGTTTATACTTTGGCAACCAAAACTTTTTCAATAAAGTTGTAAATATCTGCAAAAACAAAAAGGCGTTTGCCCCAGACATGAAAGCTGTAGAAATAGCTAATAGCAGGTCAAAAGAAGAAACACACCTTCTACTTAGGCGACAAATATTAATGACGCATTACAAGACCTATTGCAGTACTTTTTATAATTATAAGATAAAAGTCAAATTTTAGTCAAATATCTACTGATATTGAAATCTGACGCAGAAAGCCGAATAACTCGTTTTTTATCCTTTCCAGGCCTTCAGGCGTTCTTCCTTCACACCTGACAATCAGTTCCGGCCCGGTATTAGAGGCGCGGACCAGACCCCAACCGTCGGGGAAGAGGATGCGGGCCCCATCCACGTCTATGATCCGGTAGCGGGAGCGGAAGTGTTCCCGCACCTTTTCCACCACGTCGAATTTTTCCTCATCGCTGCTTTTTACTCTGATCTCAGGGGTGGCATAGTATTGGGGCACATCGGCCAGCAGGTCCGTAATGTTCTGCTCGCTGCAGGAGAGTATCCGCAGTAATCTGGCGGCCGCGTACAAAGCGTCGTCAAAACCGTAATATTCGTCGGCAAAGAAAAGATGCCCCGACATCTCCCCGGTAAATACAGCTCCGCATTCACGCATCTTGGCTTTGATCAATGAGTGACCGGTTTTATAGATTAAAGGTTTTCCTCCCAGCCGGTTTATTTCATCAATCAGGCTTTGCGAACATTTGACTTCCACGATGCACTCGCTGGCGGGATGTTGAGGCAGAATTTCCCGCCAAAAAAGTATCATCAGCATATCGCCCCAGATAATATTGCCCTGACGGTCCACAACCCCCAGGCGATCACCGTCTCCATCCAATCCGATCCCCAGATCGGCCTCCTCCTCTTGCACCACCCGGATAAGATCCTGACAATTTTCGACCTTGACCGGATCCGGATGATGATGGGGGAAGTCCGGGTCCGATTCACAATAGAGTTCCACCACCGAGCACCCTAATTCCCTGAAAAGACGCGGGGCAAAGAGAGAAGCGGTCCCATTGCCGCAGTCAACTGCCAGCTTTATCTTTTTGGGCCCTAACTGGATTTTTTCTTTGATCATGGCCATGTAATCATTGACCACATCCACCGGCGTCACGCTGCCGCCGGTGCCGGCAGCGAATTCCCCGCTTTCCGCCAAAAGTCTTAACGCCTGAATTTCCGCGCCGCTGATGGTGCTTTCTCCCAGGAGTATTTTAAATCCGTTATACTCGGGCGGGTTGTGGCTGGCGGTAATCATGAGGCCGGCTTTTATATCCAAATGGCGGGCGGCAAAATAAAAAATAGGAGTGACCACTACCCCCAGATCCAGCACCTCACAGCCCGAATCCAGCAGCCCCTTTATTACCGTCTCCCGCAGACGGGGAGAAGACTTCCGGTTATCCATACCTACCAAGATCTTGTTCCAATTTTTAGCGGCGGCCTGAGTAGCTACCGCCCGGGCTATCCGGTATGCCGCTTCCGCAGTCAAATCCTGGTCCACCACTCCCCGGATGTCGTATTGTCTGAAAATATTGGCCTTGATCATCTTCTATTCTCCTCCCATCGAATATTTTTAGAAATCTATTTATTTATATACAGGCGCCGAGGTCAAAGGACCTCATCATGGCCGGCCTGCCGTAAAGCTTCCACCACTTTCTTGATCTCCTGATCCCGGTCTTTGGCGCAAATCAAAAGACTGTCGCCGTCATCAATAATTAATAAGTCCTTTACTCCCAGGGTAGCCACCACCCGGTCCGGCGCATGAATCAAACAGTTTTCGGTATCCAGAAACACTCCCCGGGTATGCAGTACGTTGCGCTGCCGATCCTCCTTGCCATAACGCCCCAGGGCAGTCCAGCTTCCGACATCATCCCAGCCGAAGCTGGCCGGTATTACCAGTACCTGATCACATTTTTCCATTATTCCGTAATCTACCGAAACCCGAGTCAGGTCCCGGTATACTTCGGCGGTCACCTGAGCCTCCTCGGTAGTGCCGATACTATGGCCGATACAGGTCAGACCTTCATTCAACCCGGGGAGAAACCGGCTGATAAGCTGGCGGAGCAAGTCCACCCGCCAGATAAACATCCCGCTGTTCCACAGATAATATCCCGAGCTGAGATATTCCATAGCCTTATTGATATCGGGCTTCTCATGGAAAGCGGCCGCCTTAAAGATTGTAATCCCCTGTCTCTCTCCAACCGGTTCTCCCTGTTGTATGTAACCATAGCCGGTCTCCGGACGGGAGGGCCTGATCCCTACAGTCAGCACCTGTTTCCCTTCCCGGGCCACCTCCATCCCTGCTTTTAACACCCGCCTGAATTCCTCAACATCGGCCACATAATGGTCAGCCGGCAGTACCGCCATAACGGCTTGAGGCTCCCGGCGGGATATATGCTCCGCCGCTAATCCCACCGCGGCGGCAGTATCACGTCCGCAAGGCTCGCAGATTATATTTTCCGGGGGCAGATCGGGCAGCTGGGCCTGTACCAGACTATGATAGACCGCATCGGTAACTACATAAAGGTCGGCAGGTTCAATCAGCCCTTCAAGCTTATCCATGGTAAGCTGCAGCATGGTCCGCCCACCCAATAGAGCTAAAAACTGTTTCGGCCTCTGCCGACGGGACAAAGGCCAGAAACGCTCACCGGTTCCGCCTGCTAAAATTACTCCATACACAGCGTCTATCACTCCTTTTTCAGCCTAAGCAAAAGCCAGGGTACCCGCTCCGGGATCCTGGCAATAAAAGCATGCTATAATATTAACTCTTACTGGTCTAAGCAAAGGCCAGAGATCACCTTATTTCTAATAAATATATTATAACAGATATAAGTTTGACAGGGTTCGATTTCTTTGTATTCTATTTGAATAAGCATTCATAACATTGCTGTTGGCAGTTTGGGCAACCGTATTCAGATAATAAATGCTTAATGCCAGGTTCGCCCTCAATCAGGGCTTGAAGTACAGGGGTATTCTGCGATACTTATATAGGTATTTAATTGTTAGCCTAAATTGCTTTTACTTTTCATAAACTTAACCTAACAGGATAAAATTGGAGGGCAGGGGATGGATTGGCTTCAGATTTTAGGCATTAGCGTGGCCGCCGGGGTATGCACTGCTCTGGGGGCGATAATGCTTTTTGTCAAGAAGCGCTGGGACAACGGCAGCCTGGCGGTTTTCCTGGGGTTGGCCTCCGGGGTAATGGTTGCCGTGGTACTCTTTGACATGCTGCCCTCAGCTCTGGTTTTCGGCGGCTGGGTTAAAACCGGGATAGGGGTGCTGTCAGGGCTGGTTCTCCTGGCGCTTTGCGACCGGCAGCTTTTTGACCGCTCGGCTGCCCGCAATTCGCTGGCAGCCTTGGGCTATATGATTATGCTGGGCATAGCCATGCATGATCTTCCCGAGGGGATGGCCATTGCCCTGGGCAGTGAAATGAAAGCCCGGACCGGGATGGTGATAGCCCTGGGCATAGGAATACATAATATTCCCGAGGGAATGGCTATAGCCGCGCCTTTACTCATGGCCGGCGTAAAGCAGCTCCGCCTTCTGGGCCAGATTCTGCTGGTGGGGCTGATCACCCCTCTGGGTACGGTCATCGGTTTTCTGGCGGTGGCACTCCTGCCCCGGCTTTTGCCTTTCCTGCTGGGCTTATCTTCCGGGATCATGATTTACCTGGTGCTTTTCCAGCTTTGGCCCCAGGCCCGGACGAAAGACCGCCGCACCCGCTGGTGGGGCTTCTGGCTGGGAATGCTCATAATCCTGGCCGCTACTTATATATAATCGAACCGCTACAAGTGTCAAGGGGACAGTGTGAAGAATTTAAAGAGGCCTCTTGCTAAATAACTGTGAAATAATATACTAAATACAATGATATTTTCAATAAAAAAGGAAAAAGAGGATTAAAACATGAAGCAAAAAACAGTTGCCCTGGTATTAGCAGTTATCTTCACCCTTGCGCTCCCCTTTTCAGTTCTGGCCAGCACTTCAAGTAAAGTAATGTTCCTGGATAACATGAAAGCGCTGCAGGCCAAACAGATTCAGCCCACTCTGGACCGGCCCTTAAGCGGTGAAATAAACGCATCTGTTGCGGGTGAGCCCCTGGATACACTGGGGGTTAAAAGCGCCAAAGCCAATGTTAAGTATGAATTGGACATAGTTAATGACAAAGCCTTTTTCCAGGTTGCTGCCAATGTAGAAGGTTCTGCACCGCAGAACATAAGCCTCGAATTCTAT
>DHCD01000084.1:2402-3402 GCA_002398105.1 Syntrophomonas sp. UBA4911 | reverse complement strand
AACTGCAAACGATTCTTAATCAGCCCAACCAGCAGGAAGCAGCTATGGAACTTTTAAAAACTCTATTTGAAGCTGTACCTGATAGATGTTTCACCACCAACGGAACAACAGTCAAAATGAATCTGGATAAATTATCAATAATTGATTTTGCTAAACATTTTCAAGATAATAAATTTGTGAACAAACTGGCAGAACAGCTCGCCCCATTTGGCCCTGAAGGGGAGGATAAAGCTCAAATGGCCAAAGACCTTAAGATATCCAACGATGTTTCATTAGTAACGGAGTTAAAAAATCTAAATATTCGCAAATGCATTATGGAGGTAGGCCCCAGCACATCTTCTCTTGATTGGGATTTTGGTTACAATGGTGAAGGAATAGGCTTGGATTGCAAAGTATTGAGCAAGTCCGATATACAAACGGATAATGTTTCATCGACAGTTAATATGGACCTGGGTCTCAAGTCGCCTGACACCGATGGAAATCTGGCGATAAAATTAAAGGCCGATTCTACCGCTAATAAAAATGCATCCTCATGCAATATGAATATTAAGATTACAGGAAACATGGACAGCGAAAAGCTGGATATTGTCGCTAATTTGGATATTAAACAGGAATTTGTAAACGCCGTAAATTTTCTGGCACCGGTCTTAACCAGTGAAAACAGTATTGATTCTGAGGTACTGGAGCCGGACGTTACTGAAACAGAAGATAGAATTAGTATAAATGTAAATGATTATGAGTATTTTATTATGTTCGATAGTGCACCGTTTATTGAGAATGGCTATATTATGGTTCCAGCCCGAGAATTCATTGAAAGTCTTGAGGGAAAAGTTGCCTGGAATCCCCCGGCAACGCTGGTAATGAGTATCGCTGATCAAAAGATAACAATGAACGCAGGTGATAAAAACTGCATGGTAAATGAACAGAGCAAGGAAATGGATGTTGCCCCTATTGTAAAAGACGACGTAACCTACGTTCCGGTACGTTTTTTGGCGGAACA
>DHCD01000084.1:1383-2240 GCA_002398105.1 Syntrophomonas sp. UBA4911 | reverse complement strand
TCCGGTACGTTTTTTGGCGGAACACCTGGGTTATACGGTTTCCTACGACCAGGACTGCATGGAAATAGGGCTGACCAGCAAATCTAGCTCAAATTAACCGGGTGTTTGTCAGGGGGGTGTTGCGTCCCCCTGACACTCCACCTTAGTTTGCAACTTTAGGAGAGGAAGCAACGATTTTGGTTTCCGATCCTCCGTCATCTTCAACATAAAATTCAACATAGCTTAGGTATTGGGTTCCGGATGTTCCATAATAATAGCAGTCATAAACATAGGTACCGGTATTGTAAAGATAATCGTTTTTCACCAGGGTATCAATGGTCTGCCAATAACCATTTTTTAAGGTTTGAATTTTCAGGGTTTTAATTCCCAGTTTGTCAACGATGGTTGTCGCTCCCAGCTTGTTTTTCACCAAAAGTTTTCCGCTTCCCTGCGGAACTATTTCTACACTGGTAGAACGGATGTATTCACTGGCTTGGGGAGATTTAGCATCATCCGCACCGGCATAAACGGCCGGGGGAGAAACCAGCATACATAGCATACCGGCCAAAACTATCAAAATCATTTTCTTTTTCAACATATCACGAACCTCCGTCCATAGAGTCTATTATTCTTTTCATTTCTTCTGCCGAAACATCACCGCTTACATTGTATATAACCTTTGCACTGATCCATACTGCTTGCATCCGATCAATATTTTGAAAGAGGTAGTACCGCAAGTTGTTTTTCTCGTAAACCTCAACCATATTATCATCTTTTTCAAAAGACGCATCTGCTGACGTTTGGTCAGTATAGATCTCAAAATCAAAAACGATGGTTTTATTAGCATTATTTTCATAATATAATACGACGTTGGTGTT
>DHCD01000084.1:0-1154 GCA_002398105.1 Syntrophomonas sp. UBA4911 | reverse complement strand
GGCAATAATGGCTTTACCGCCACGTCTTGCAAAACATCGTCAATGCTGCCATAGATTTTTCGGTCGGCAACATTGTTGTTGCCGTCTTGCCCATTGGACTGATTTGGGGCCGATAAATGAAACGTGTCTTTCCCCCAATCAGCCACGATTTGTATCAGATTGTAACCCAGGGCGCTGGCCACTGCGGAGGACATAAAGAAAACCAGAATCAAACCGGCGGCGCTTTGGACCAACAGCTTCTTTAATTTGCGTTTACGCTGAACCTTCAGCCAGTCTTTATATTTTTGGTCAACCTTTTGCCGCATGGCCTTTATTCTTTCTTGATCAAGGCGTCCTTCATGGCCTTCAATCAGATCAATGGCTTTTACGCATTCATCAATCAAATCGGTATCCATGGTTGCCTCATCCGCTAATGAGGCTTCATATAAGATGCCATACATTTTATCAGCTACATCCGCATCACGCTCCTTTTCTGCAAGGATCTCCCGGATGATTTCCTTATCGTTGCTGGCAGGGGGAGGAAAAGGTTCAGTTGATTTTTTGTCCATAATTTTCTCCCTTCTTATATGACATTGCACAAGTCAGGCAAAATCACATATTTTTTTAAAATTTTTTAGTCTTCTATAAAACAATCACGAACAAGATTTTTTATCTTCTTCTTTAACCGATAAATCCTGGTAGTAATAGCGGTAGCCGAGACATCGTACTTTTTAGCAAGAGCCGGGATCGACATATTGTCCTTATAATAATCTCTATATAAATCCGATTCATTGGCATTGAGTTCACTTAATATATCAGCGCACAGCCTGTCCAAATCCACGCTGCTGTTAAAAAGCTCCTCCAAGTAATGCTCGAATTCCATTAAAGTGCCGGAGGTGTTGTTATCCATCATTACTTCATGTCTTTTTTTAATATACATACTTCTATATGACTGATTAATCAAGTTTCGCGCCGTGGTGTACAACCAGCCTTCTATATTAGGGTGATTCCTTAAATGGGAGATTTGTTTGCGGGCTTCCAGAAATGTATTTTGGGTGCAATCTTCTACAAAATCCATGAATTGTTCTTGGCCCCTGACCAGTCTTCTGCAATAAAAATAAATCCGCTCAAAATATTGATTGCACAAATTCTCATAAAAACACCCATTCCGCCGC
>DHCD01000102.1:3296-17202 GCA_002398105.1 Syntrophomonas sp. UBA4911 | reverse complement strand
AAACTGAAATAATGATTTAAAGAGAGAATCGAAGAACCTCCCCAACTTATTAAGATAGGGGAGGTTCTTTTTAAAACTTGTTCTCTTCTTTTTCCATTAATAAGCAGCCGTGCTAATGAGTTCTAATCCATTGACCGATAGTCTGCCAAACTTCGGATAGGGCACTATCCGCCCATATCAGGTCAGCGTGTCCGAAGTCCAAAACAGCCAAATCCGGCGATTCCTTTTGAATGATCAGGGAGGTTTGGTCACTGCTCCCCAGCAGTGTCTGGGTGTATTCCCCGTAGGAGCCCATGCCTCCGGCCGCTCCCACATAAAGAACCGGCACCTCCACATCACCTAAATGGTCGTCATACGGAACATCCACCGCATCACTGATGAGCGCTTCTCCGTCGATCTGTTCCCCCAGGCTCTGGTAATCCGGAGAGCTGAGAGCTATACGGGAAACGTACTCGTAGTCTGCATAACGAAGCCCGGCGGGAAGTCCGTTGTCATCGAAAGCGCCCGCCAGGTAGTGATAGAAAGGAGTGATGGGCTGGAGCGGGGCCGGAATAGTTGCGTAAGTAGAGGTTAAGGCCAAAAGTGCGGCCTGCATGTTCGTCATACCTGGAACTGCCGGTGAAGGATCATGGGGAGCCGCAGCGGCTAATGCGGCCAGGGCCTTCAGTTGAGCGCCCTCGTCAGAGTGATATTGGCCGGAGTCATAAAGCGACTTGTAGGCCAGATATCTACCATAGGCCGCATCTTTCAGGGCTTGTTCACCGACAGGAAGTTTATAAATCATATCTATCGGGATAATGCCGCGCAGATTCCTCTGTTTTTCGGAAAGCTGAGTTTCCTGATTGGCATAGGCGTAAACCAGCTGAGCGCCCCGGCTGTGACCCAGTAAAAATATCTTGTCATGCCCGCTGCCGGTCAGCATTCGAACTAAGCGGGCCAGCTTCATCCCCAGGTCTATATCCTGCAGGTGGGTATCAGAGTTCCAGCCTTGCATAAAAGAAAAATCAGTGGTGGCAGCCGGCACCAGAGCCCATCTCAAATCAATGCCCCAGACATCAATATCCTTTTGGGCCAGATAGACGGCTGAGGAGCGGTCCTGGTCCGTAGTCATGAGAAATGTGGAATGAAAATCCGATGTATCCCCATGCACCATCATAACCACACGGTCGGTTTTAACCGGAATAAAGGGATATTTTTCTTTTACTACCCGGTGGAGGCCTATGCGGTCATAGCGTCCTTTTCCCACCTTTAATATGAAGGTATACTCGGCCAGGCCGCCGTCAAGGGGGGAACGTAAAATTGAAACCAGGCTGGGGGCGATGCCGGATACCGGTCCGGATAAAGTCAGGGCTTGGTTGAAGCTTTGCTCCAGAGTGATTTGGTTCTGTTCCTGGGCGGCTCCGTTTGCCGGCGCCATACAGAAATTGAAACAAAATGCCAGACATAAGAGAAACGGGACCATTTTTCTCCTGTTCATAAAAACCTTCCTCTCTTTTTTCTTTTGACTTTCGCTTATCTGTAATTAATTACCTCTTTTGATTTGGCCAGATTTCAGACTTATTCCTGCATATAGCTTTTATTTTCGCCGATTATTGATTTAATATAAGAATTTATGACAAAAATTATAAAATTGCGCTAAAACTTAAGGCCATATTCGACGGGGACGCTTGGGAGAAGTTTCTTAATCATAAGCGGATTAAACAGATTGGTTTGGAAGCTAAATCAGATTTGGTCAGAGTGCAGCAGCTTAAAACGTTGTCGAAACAAACCACAATGTATATAATATTTATATTATATTTACAATAGAGGAGTGAGCGGCGGGTGAAAAAATGGATTAAAGCTCTGGCGGCAGGAATGGTGCTTACGGGTCTGTTGGTTACGGTAATCGGCTGTGGAGGTCAGAGCGGACAGAAGGACAATGACGGCAGCCAGGAACAAAAGACGAAATTGGTGATTGGAACTGAAGCGACTTTTCCTCCCTTTGAAATGAGCAAAGACGGTGAGTATACCGGATTTGACATGGACCTCATAAGGGCCATTGCCGAGAATCAGGGTTATGAGGTTGAGATCAAGAATCTGGGTTTCGATGCTCTGATCCCGGCGGTTCAAAGCGGCAATATTGATTGCGCCATAGCGGCAATTACGATTGACTCTGAACGGGCCAAGGCGGTGGATTTCAGCAAGCCGTATTTTGACGCCGGTCTTATTATCGCGGTCAAGAAAGAAACTACCGGCATTACTACCACCAAAGACCTGCAGGGCAAGCGGGTAGCGGCTCAGGTGGGGACTACCGGCGCTAATACCTGTCAGAAGATAAAAGACGAGGACCCTTCTACTGAGGTAAAGATATTTGAGTCGGTGGGGGAAGCCTTTATGGAACTGCAAAAAGGCGGAGTAGATGCGGTTGTCAACGACCATCCGGTAACGGCTGATTATATCAAGACCAGCGGCAAGGACAACGTAATAATGGTAGGCGAGGTATTCAGTGCCGACAGCCAGTATGGGATTGCCGTCAAGAAGGGCAACAGCAAACTCCTGACCGATATCAATAAAGGCCTGGAAGAGGTAAAAGCCAATGGCGAGTATGATACTATTTACAAGAAATGGCTTGATTAAAACTGCTGTGCTGGGGCTTGGGCAACTAAAATAATGGCGTTTTGAAAGCGTGAGTCACAGGCTCGCGCTTTTAAATTGCTAAATCACCTAAAGGGGACTAATTCAATGTTACAGTGTCTGGACCTAAATATATTCGGCTTGGATATACTGCAATCGTTGCTGGCATTGAACGGCTTTCAGGTAGTCAGCAGCAATATGGGCAATTTCCTGCGGGGCACGGTGCTTACCCTGGAAATTACCGCGTTGTCGGTTGCTTTTGGCATGGTGCTGGGCTTGATCGCCGCTTTACTGAAAATGTCACGCTATAAACTGGTGGCTCTGCCCGGCAGTATTTATATTGACTTTTTTCGGGGCACGCCTTTATTCGTACAGATTCTGCTGTTTTATTTCGGCATATTGCCGCTGGTGTTTGACGCCAATTCTTTTCAGGCGGCGGTGATAGTATGTTCTCTTAACAGCGGCGCCTATATCGCGGAAATCGTAAGGGCCGGTATCCAGGCGGTGGACCGGGGGCAGATGGAAGCGGCGCGTTCGCTGGGAATGACCAATGTTCAGGCTATGTGGCACGTGATCTTGCCTCAGGCTTACAAGATAGTCATACCGCCGATGGTCAATGAGTTCATCGCCTTGCTCAAAGATACCTCCCTGGTCGCGATTATCGGCGCTGAGGAACTTACCCATCAGGGAAGAATTCTGTACTCGGTAACCTATGAAGCGGCATGGATTTGGGGTGCCGTAGCCTTGATTTATCTGCTCTTAACCCGATTGCTATCCATGCTGGGCGATTACCTGGAAAGGAGGCTGGCGACCGAATGATAAAGGTGGAGAATCTATACAAGAGTTTTGGCCCCCTCCAGGTCTTAAAGGGTATCGACTGCCATATAGCTGCCCGCGAGGTGGTATGTATTATCGGACCCAGCGGTTCCGGCAAGAGCACTCTTTTACGCTGTGTCAACCAGTTGGAGAAAGCGGATTCCGGCAAAGTAATTATAGATGGGGTGGAACTGACCTCGCCGCAAACCGACATAAACAAAGTGCGCCAGCAGGTAGGTATGGTTTTTCAGCATTTCAACCTTTTCCCGCACCGTACAACTTTGGAGAATGTCACTATGGCGCCTATAATCATTAAGAAAATGAATAAGGCCGAGGCTGGTGATATTGCCCACGAGCTCCTGCGCAAAGTGGGACTTTCCGATAAGGATGACGTGCATCCGGCCCAGTTGTCGGGGGGACAGAAACAGCGCGTGGCCATAGCCCGCGCTCTGGCTATGCAGCCTAAAGTCATGCTGTTTGACGAACCCACTTCGGCATTGGATCCGGAGATGGTGGGGGAAGTATTGGAGGTTATGAAAAACCTGGCTCAAGAAGGAATGACCATGATGGTGGTGACCCACGAAATGGGTTTTGCCAAAGAAGTGGGTCATCGGGTCCTTTTCATGGATGAAGGGATAATAGTGGAACAGGGCTCCCCCCGCCAGATATTCGAAAACCCGGTAAACTCCAGGACCCAATCATTTCTGAGCAAAGTGCTGTAACCCCTTGCCAGGTGATGAGAACGGCCGCTTAACAATGTCGGCAACGATAGAAGTTGCTTCCGGAAGCTGGTGGATTAATTTTAGCTATGAATGGTGATAAGCGAGCGCTTAAAATAATCAGATTGCTGCAAAACGAATATCCCGAAGCGGGAACCCGCCTGCGCTTTTCCGATCCCTTCGAACTGCTGGTGGCGGTAGTGCTGTCGGCCCAAAGCACTGATCAGCAGGTTAATAAAGTAACCGCCGCCTTGTTTAAAAAATATAATACTCCGGAACAATTAGCCGCAGTCGAACTGCAGGAGCTGGAGAACCTTATAAAAGGAGTGGGTCTTTATCGGAATAAGGCCCAACATATCAAGGAACTGGCGGTCATTATTGATCGGGATTACGGGGGGCAGGTGCCTGATGATTTCGATCAATTGCTTAAATTACCGGGGGTAGGCCGCAAAACGGCCAATGTTGTATTGGCCGTAGGTTTTGGCAAGCCCGGGCTGGGGGTCGATACCCATGTGCAGCGGGTGGCTCGAAGACTGGGAATTGCCCGCGGCAAAACGGCCGTCCAAATTGAAACCGGCCTGAAGCAGGCCATCCCCATCAATTTATGGGGGGAAGCTCATCACCTTTTGATAGCTCATGGCCGCGCCGTCTGCCGGGCGCGCAAACCCGGATGCGGGGACTGCATCCTGCGTAAATGGTGTGAACAAAACCTGGAATAGATATCATATTGCCGGGCAAAGGAATTATTATGCTATAAGATGGCAATAATCCTGGCAAATGTTGTTTTGGTAAAACCTATATGCTAAAATTAATAAGATTGTTACAGATTGCTATATAACAGCAACCGTGAACGGGACAGTAAGTGAAAAGGGCAGCTTTAAGCGAGTCTGGAGCTGGTGAGAGCCAGGCACTGTATTTCACCGAAAATCACCCGGGAGTTTTCATACCGAAGCAGATTAGGTTTGAACGCTAAGCCGGCGTTACGGGCAGAAAGTGGTGTTCCCTAACCGGAATACTATTAGGGTGGTACCGCGGAAGAATGCCTTTCGTCCCTGGGGATGAGAGGTATTTTTAATTAAGGCTAAGAGAATTTGGTGAGGTGGTTAATTAATGGCAAAAGGAAAATATGACGCAACTCTGAATCTCCCCCGGACTGAATTTCCCATGCGGGCTAATTTGCCCACCAAAGAACCGGAGATTCTGGATTATTGGCATAAAATTGATGTGTATCATAAAGTACAGGAAAAAAACAGCGGGAAACCGTCGTTCCTACTTCATGACGGCCCTCCTTATGCCAACGGCAACATTCACCTGGGGCATACCTTAAACAAAGTACTGAAGGACATAATTGTCAAACACCGCTCTATGACCGGTTATAATTCCCCTTATGTTCCGGGATGGGATACCCATGGCTTGCCCATAGAGATACAGGCGATAAAAGACCTGGGGATCGACCGCGACCGTACCGATGTGGTTGAATTCAGAAGGCGCTGTAAAAAATATGCTCTTAAATACGTCGGCATCCAAAGCGAACAATTTCAGCGCCTGGGAGTAAGGGGTGACTGGGATCATCCCTATTTAACTTTAAATCCTGAATTTGAATCCATACAGATTAAGGTTTTCGGGGAGATGGCTAACAAGGGCTATATATACAAAGGCTTAAAACCGGTTTACTGGTGCACCGATTGTGAGACCGCCCTGGCCGAAGCCGAGATTGAATATAGTGATAAGACCTCTCCTTCCATCTACGTAAAATTTCCGGTGAAGGATGGCAAAGGGGTAATTCCCGAAGATGCTTACGTGATCATCTGGACTACCACTCCCTGGACTTTACCGGCCAATGCAGGAATATGCCTGCATCCGGATTTTGATTATATCCTGCTGGAGACCGGGGGAGAAAAATATGTGATCGCCCGGGGACTGCTGGAAGCGGTGGCAGCGGAACTGGAGTGGAGCGACTATAAAATCAGCAAACAGTTTAAAGGCCGGGAATTGGAGCGGGCGGTATGCCGCCATCCTTTCTTCGCCCGGGATTCCCTGGTGGTCCTGGGTACTCATGTAACCCTGGATGCCGGTACCGGCTGCGTCCATACCGCACCGGGACATGGTGAAGACGACTTTTATGTAGGCAAGGAATATGGGCTGGAAGTAATTTCGCCGGTGGACAACAGCGGCCGTTTTACTGAAGAAGCCGGCCAGTTCAAAGGCCTGCTGGTCCATGATGCCAATGAGGATGTTATCGCCGAATTACAGAAACGTAATCTGTTATTAAAAGTTTCCCGCATCAAGCATCAGTATCCTTATTGCTGGAGATGCAAACATCCTATAATTTACCGCGCCACTGATCAGTGGTTCGCATCCATTGAAGGCTTCCGCCAGGATGCGTTGAAAGCTATCGACAGTGTACGCTGGATTCCGTCCTGGGGGCGGGAAAGAATATTCAATATGGTGAGAGACCGGGGCGACTGGTGTATATCCCGGCAGCGCACCTGGGGAGTTCCCATACCCATCTTCTATTGCGAATCCTGCGGCAATACCATAATTGATGCCGCCACCATTGACCGGATAAGCGCTCTTTTTGCAGAGCATGGGTCCGATATCTGGTTCAGCCGGGATGCTTCCTATCTGCTTCCGGAGGGTTATCGCTGCGGCAATTGCGGCGGTGATAAATTCCGCAAGGAAACCGATATTATGGATGTCTGGTTTGATTCCGGCTCCAGTCACATGGCGGTACTGGAAACCTATGACGAATTAAGCTGGCCGGCGGATATGTACCTGGAAGGCAGTGACCAGCATCGGGGCTGGTTTAACTCATCCCTTTCCACAGCGGTGGCGGTCAGAGGCAAGGCGCCTTATCGGCAGGTGCTCACCCACGGTTTCCTGGTGGACGAGCAGGGGAAAAAACAGTCTAAATCAATGGGTAATGCCATCGACCCCCTGAAACTGATTAAAAGCATGGGAGCAGATATTTTGAGGCTCTGGGTTGCTTCGGCCGATTATCGCAACGATGTCTCGGTATCGGACAACATCATCAAACAATGCGCTGAAGCCTACCGTAAAATCCGTAATACCTGCCGCTTCATTCTGGGCAACCTCTATGATTTTGACCCGGCTAAAGATACGGTGGAATATCATAATCTGAATGAACTGGATAGATGGGCCTTGTTAAAACTGCACCGACTCATCAAGCGGGTGAGCAAGGCTTATGACGACTATGAATTCCATGTAGTATTCCATACGGTTCATAACTTCTGTACGGTCGACCTGAGCAGTATATATTTCGATATTTTAAAAGACCGGCTCTATTGCTGCCACCCCAATGATCCGGCCAGGAAAGCGGCTCAGACCGTTCTCTATGAGCTGATCAATGCCCTGGTGGTGATACTGACTCCTATCCTGGCCTATACCAGTGAGGAAATTTACAGTCATCTGCGTAAGGAAAACGACCCGGTGAGCGTACAATTATTAGAATGGCCCGAATATAAGGAAGAATATATTGACGAGGCGCTTGAAGCCCGCATGAGCAGGGTACTGGAAGTCAGGGAAGCGGTCACCAAATCCCTGGAAGAAGCGCGGGCCCGGAAAGTTATCGGCCATTCCCTGGCCGCCCGGGTTACGATTTATGCCGCTCCGGACTGGCTGAGTCTGCTTAAAACGGTTGATGACTTGGAGAAGGTGTTTATTGTTTCCCAGGTCGAGCTTAAAACTGCAGATGAACGTACCCCGGAGGCAATTTCCCTGGAAGAATTACCGGGCGTATGGGTGGATGTAGGCGCCGCCGCCGGGGAAAAATGCGAACGCTGCTGGATTATCGAACCATCGGTGGGAGACCATGATGCCAATCTCTGTGAGCGTTGCTCGCAGGTTGTGGCCAGATTATAAATAATAAGTTTGCTTTTAAGTGACGGTATGCAGCGGGGCCATCCCCGCTGCTTTTATAAAGGCAAATGATTAATAATTTTGCCATTTGGGATAATATATATAAATTGAGGAGGGGATTGCAAACAGGAATAAGAGGTGATTTTATGGACCCGTACAATCGTTTGATGGCCCGAAAACGTGAACTTGAGGAAATGACTCATACTCTGCAGGAGAGACTGACCACCCCCATGACGGAAACGACTGATGAACTCTCCTTTTATGACCAGCATCCCGGCGATCTGGCTTCGGAAGTATATGAGCGGGAGAAAGATACCGGGGTATTGGAATTGCTGGAACTGGAAATGGAAAAGGTGAATGATGCTCTGCATCAATACCAGCAGGGTAAATACGGTATCTGTGAGGTTTGCGGACAGCCGATCGAACCGGCCCGACTGGAGAGAATGGTTAATACCACCATGTGCGCCCACTGTGCTCAGGAGCGCCGGGAGCGTTACCGCCGTCCGGCAGAGGAGGAAGTCCTCGGCGCCGGTTCCATGTCCGACCGGGGCGAGACCTTCCAGGTGGCCGGATATGAGTACTTTGAAAGCGGTGACGGCTCTTCGTCTGGTTAAAGGCAGAATAAAAAATGATTAGCTGAGACTGACGGATATAAATGCCTATAATGATTTAACAGATTAAAACAAATTAGGCGGAGAGCTCCTGCCGGGTCTTGATAAACAGCTTATTAAAGTATATATTGTTTCTAAAGCATCGGAAAAAAGGCGTACTGCTGACAATATAAAGGAGGGCAGCCGCAGTGAAAATAGGAATTTTTACGGATAGCTTCAAGCCATACACCAGCGGTGTTGTCACTTCCATCTGCACATTCAGGGAAGAACTTGAAAGACTGGGACATGATATTTACATTTTTGCTCCCAGCTATCCGGGCTATAACGAGAATGAAGACGGGGTATACCGCTACTATTCGGTCCCTTCCCCGACCAATCCAGACTATACCCTGGCTTTGCCCATTTTCCCGGGGATGAATAATCTGCTCAAAAGACTTGATTTGGATGTTATCCATGTTCAGTCCCCTTTTACCATGGGCAGAGTAGGATTGCATTATGCCCGCCGCTATGACATACCCATAGTATTTACTTACCATACGCTTTATGACCAGTATGTACATTACGTTCCCGTAGCTCAGGATTTGGCCCGGGACGTTACCATCAAATACAGCAAACACTTTTGCAACCAATGTGACCACATAATTGTTCCCAGCCGGGAAGTGGAAGCGATTCTGGACAACTACGATATCAAAACCGCCTGCACGGTCGTACCCACCGGAGTCCCCATTGAAAAATTCCGTAACGGGGATAATAAGTGGCTGCGCAACCACTATGACATCCCGGAACAAAACCGGATTCTGCTGTTTGTGGGGCGGCTGACCAAAGAAAAGAACCTTGATTTCCTGCTGGACGCCTTCAAAAATATACGCGATGAGGCCCCGGCTACCACCCTGGTTCTGACCGCGCAGGGACCGCTGGAGGGAGAGCTTAAAAAAAAGGCCCGGAACCTGGGTTTTTCCCTGGAGCAGGATGTTATCTTCACCGGCGCTCTGCCCTTTGATACCCTGGTGAATGTCTATTATTCAGCCGACCTTTTTGTTTTTTCTTCAGTGACCGAAACCCAGGGATTGGTTCTGATTGAAGCCATGGCAGCCGGTTTGCCGGTGGTGGCGGTAAAGGCTTACGGCGTTCAGGACATGGTCGACGACGGCGTCAACGGCTATCTCACTTCCTGCGCTGTCGAACCCTTTGCGGCTGCTGTTTGCCGGTTGCTGCGAGATGAAAATACCCGCCGCCGATTCAGCCGCAATGCTCTGACCAAGGCCGACAGTCTGTCATCCCATAACATGGCTAAAAGACTGGAAGAGGTCTACCAGCAACTGGATAGCGGACGCCGCCGCCGTCGTAATCGTGTGAAAGAGCTGATCGGCTGGTTCGGTTCCTGATTATCCGACCGGTATGGGCCTGTCCTGGACAGGCCCAACATTTTTTCTGGGGCTTATTATCATCCTGCAACTATGGTAAATTATACTCATGCAAACCAACCGAGGAGAAAAAGAATGAATAAATTTCGCTTAATACTGGCAATTGCCGTCGGCAAAATCCTGATCCTGTTCAGCCGGCTGATGGGAAATCAAGGCAGCAACTTTCCCGGTAAAATGGCCCGCCGCATCTATCCCGGCATATTGCAGCAACTGGCAGCCAGGATTACCGGTAAAATAATAATAGTGACCGGAACCAACGGAAAAACCACTACCAGCAATATGCTGGCCCGGATCATAAAGCAGACCGGAGCCAGCCTGGTGCATAATCAGGCCGGAGCCAATATGATTCCCGGTATAACCACCGCATTTATTGCCGCTACCGGCATGACCGGCCGGAAACGGTTTGATTATGCCCTCCTGGAAACGGATGAGGCTAATGTTCCTTTATTATTAAAAGAAGTCAAGCCGGGGCTGATTCTCATTACCAACTTCTTCCGCGATCAGCTTGACCGCTATGGTGAATTGGACTACACGGTTCAGGTTATCAGAGAGGCGGTAAAGGGTAAAGCAATCGACCTGGTACTCAATGCCGACGACCCCCTGACCGCGTATTTCCGTGATCTTACCGCCGTGCGCTGCTGGTACTACGGCTTTGCCCCGGGCAGTTACGGCAGCCGGGAAAGCCGGGAAAGCCGGGAAGGAAGGTACTGTGTTATCTGTGGGCAGGAATTGCAGTACCAGTGCTACCACTATGCCCAATTGGGGAAATTCTCCTGCCCGGGCTGTGGTAATCACAATCCCGGTATGGATTTTACCGGCCACGGTCTGGTAATGCACCCGGCCCTTGAGCTCAGAGTGGACGATATGTTGTTGAACAGTCCCTATCAGGGATTCTATAACGCTTACAATATAGTGGCGGCCGTATCCGCGGCCCGGCTTCTGGGGATCGAACCCCGGCATATTCAGAAAGCTATAGCCGATTTCAGACCTGAGGCCGGGCGCATGGAGACCTTCGTCATCAATGGCCGGCCGACGATTTTGATTCTGGTCAAAAATCCCACCGGACTGAATCAAAGCCTGGCTGCGGTAATAGAGGATCAAGGGGTAAAAAACCTGTTCTTTGCTCTTAACGACCAGGTGGCTGACGGCAGGGACGTCTCCTGGATATGGGATGCCGATATCGAAGCTATAGAAACAGACCGGAAAATAAAGCAGATTATCTGTTCGGGCATACGCAGCGGTGATATTGCCCTGAGAATGAAATATGCGGGCTATCCTGCCGAACAGCTCGTAATCAAATCCAATCTGAAAGAGGGCATTGAATACCTAAGCGGTCTTACCGGTGAAATCAATTATGTTCTGAGTACTTATACCGCTTTATTTGCCTGCCGCAAGATTTTGCTGGGCCTGCAGAAACGCTCCGCAGCACCGGCGGGAAAAGTTCCCGTACGAGGATAAAACCGACTCTGGGGGAGGATAAAATCGTGGCTGATTTCAATATAGTTCATATGTATCCTGATTTAATGAATCTTTACGGTGACCAGGGCAACCTCATTTGCCTGCAGAAACGCCTGCAATGGTACGGCCACCGCGGTGTAATAAAAGATATTTCTCTTGACGGCAAACTGGATTACCGCAACATAGATATGCTCTTCATGGGAGGCGGTTCGGACCGGGAACAGGGCTTGGTATACCGGGATTTATTCCGCCAGGCGGAGCGCCTGCAAGAGGAAATTGAAAACGGACTGCCGGTATTATTCATCTGCGGCGCCTACCAGTTACTGGGCAAGTCCTATATCGGGGCGCATGGAGAGACTATGGATGGCCTGAGGTTTTTCGATTTCTACACCCGGGGAGCGAAAGACCGGCTGATTGGCAATATAGTGATTACCAGCACCATAACCGGAGCCGAAATCAGTATAGTAGGTTTTGAAAACCATGGAGGGCGTACTTATTTCGAGGATACTGAACTCCAGCCCTTGGGCCGGGTGCTAAAGGGGTTTGGCAACAATGGGGAAGACAAAGGTGAAGGCATCAGTTATAAGAACCTTATAGGCACTTACCTGCATGGGCCCTTACTGCCGAAAAATCCTGCTGTCGCCGATTTTTTCATTCAGGCTATGGCTGAGCGTAAAGGAATAACGATTGACCCTATCCTGGATGACAGCATAGAAAACTTCGCCCACCACCAGGTAAAAAGCCAAATCCTCGGAGGATGACCGCCATTCCCGCTTCTCTGTCAGCATGAGACCAATAGGACAGGTATATATAGTATCCGTATGGGTAAATTATTAGGTATTAAGGATTTTAAAGGAGGGTTTACCATAAAAGCGGATACTTTAGCCGGAACGGTAATTTTTCCTGCCGAGAAGATAACCGAGCGTTTGCAGGAAGTTCTATACTGCGGGAACTCCGAGGTTGACCAGATTTTAAGCTACCTGCTGGAAAACAGCGGTAAAATGCTGCGCCCGCGTATGGTTTATCTCAGCGGGTCATTATATCCCCACGATGACGACAGTCTTACCGACATTGCGGCAGCACTTGAACTTATCCATATGGCTTCACTGGTTCACGACGATATTATTGATAATTCCCAGTTGCGCCGGGGCCAGCCCAGCATCAACCAGCGCTGGGGCAACCAGGTCGGCGTATTGACCGGCGATTTCCTTTTCGCATCCGCCTTTAATCTGATCAGCCGCTGCCAACAGCCGCGGATAATGGAAAATGTGACTGATACCATAAAAATTATGTGTTCCGGTGAAATCAAGCAAATGGGAATGCTTTTTGACCTTAATCTCAGTGAAGCCGATTACTATGATAAAACCTACCGCAAAACCGCCTGCCTTTTTGCCTCCAGCTGCAAGGCGGGGGCTATGCTCAGCCAGGCTCCGGAGCAGGAAATCATGATGCTGGAACAATTCGGACTGAATCTGGGCTACGCTTATCAGATCATAGACGACGTACTGGATTTTGTATCCGACAGCAGCCTTTTAGGCAAACCGGCAGCCAGTGATTTAAGGCAGGGGAACATCACCCTGCCGGTTATCCTGGCTTTGAAAGACAGCAAGTATGGTAAAAAATTAAGGTCTCTGCTGCAAAGTAATAGCGGCAGTCCCCGCAAGCTCAAGGAGATACAGACGATATTGGAAGCAACCGGCGCCCTGCAGGAGTCGGTTCGTCTCTCCCGCCGCTATCTGGAGCTGGGCTTGAATCTGCTGGAAGAATTCCCGCTTAATCCGGTCATAGGGGAAATGAAGCGCCTCAGCCGCTATCTTCTGGAGGGATATTATAAAAAACTTGATACCTCTGTGGGCCAACCCTTATTGATGGTATCGGCAGAGGAGGATTTATTCGCCAAGAGCCCTCTTGATGAAAAAATAACCGCAGATTACCGGGATTATAACTGACTGGGAGAATACTGATATATACCGTTTACAAAGGGAGGTTGACAGATGGAAACACCGTGCGGAATTGACCCCGAAAATAACATGACCGATATTCCCGCAGCCGGTTGCCGCAGTCGTTCGGCTATTCTTTTCACCTATATCGTCAATACCCTGCCCCGGGTGAAGAAGCTGCTGCGCCATTGGGAAGCCGAGGCCTGCCGGTGCCAAGACCCGGAACTCAGAAAACAGGCCCGGGCCAGCCTGCAGCATAAGGCTTTCCATTGCCAGGGGGGAGCCGTATATGCCGTAAATTGCAGACAGATGCAGGATACTGTCCTGCGGCTGATAATTGCTTATCAGACTATTTGCGACTACCTGGATAACCTCTGCGACCGGGCGGGCAGTACCGATGAAAAGGCCTTTGAACAGCTGCACCGGTCTTTATTTGACGCCCTTAC
>DHCD01000102.1:0-3059 GCA_002398105.1 Syntrophomonas sp. UBA4911 | reverse complement strand
AAACTGGTGAATGAGTGCCGCTCCTGTATAGAGCAGCTTCCGGCCTACTCCGCAGTGTATCCTGAGTTGATAACCTTGGCTCAGTGGTATGCCGACCTGCAGATAAAAAAACACCTGGCTTTTGATTGCCGCGAGCAGGTGCTGCGGGAATGGGCCGAGCAGGAGCGGGCTGCTTATCCGGGAATGCTATGGCAGGAATTTGCCGCTGCCAGCGGTTCGACTCTGGCTGTTTTTGCGCTTTTTACCCTGGCAGCCAACGGAGCGGCTGACCAGAAATCAAAGGAGCAGGTTATGCAGGCCTATTTCCCATGGATCTGCGGGCTGCATATTTTACTCGACTATTATATTGACCAGGAGGAGGACCGCCAGGGAGGCGACCTCAACTTCACCTTCTACTACGACAGCCGGGATGAAATGCTGAACCGTTTCCGGATATTCATAAACCAATCCCAGGCGGCGGCCGCGCTCCTGCCCTCAGCGGTATTCGACGGCACCGTCGTTCAAGGTCTCTTAGCTCTGTATTTGTCCGATAAAAAGGTGGAGGAACAGGGCTTGCGGCAGCAGGCCGGCTTAATGCTGAACGAAGCCGGGCCCGGTACCCGAAAAGTCCTCAGCCTCTGCCGGTTAGTAAGAAGGACCTTCCTGGTCGGTTAAGTCACATCCGGCTATTTATATAAAACCTGCCTTATTTTCCTGCTGGTAAAATCTTTTCAGTGAAAACCTCTCTCCTTATGATAAAATTTAAAAAAAGCCCAAAGGAGGTTTACTATGGCCGATGTAATCGACTATCAAATATTCGGGGACGACATGCAGATAGTGGAAATTGAGTTGGATCCCGGCGAAGGGGTGCGGGCGGAAGCCGGCGCTATGATGTACATGGAACAGGGCATTCAGATGCAAACCGGAACCGGGGGCGGCATGTTCAAAGGATTTAAGCGTATGATAACCGGTGAGAGCTTCTTTATCACTACGTTTTTAAATAGCGCCAACCGCAGGCAGAAAGTAGCCTTCGGCGCACCCTACCCGGGTAGAGTTATTTCTCTTGACCTGCGTAAAATGGAGGGCCGCTTCATATGTCAGAAAGACTCATTCCTCTGTGCTGCCCGCGGTACGGAAATCGAAATAGCCTTTTCCAAACGTATCGGCGCAGGCTTGTTTGGAGGCGAGGGATTCATCCTGCAGAGATTGGAAGGCGACGGTATGGCTTTCATCCATGCCGGCGGCACTCTGATTGAGAAAAATCTGGCCCCGGGGGAAATCCTGCGGGTGGATACCGGCTGCCTGGCTGCGTTCGCTCCCAGCGTGGACTATGATATTCAGTTTATAGGCGGCTTCAAAAACGCCCTCTTCGGAGGCGAAGGATTATTCATGGCCACCCTGACCGGGCCGGGCCTGGTCTACCTGGAAAGCCTGCCCCTGTCCCGCCTGGCAGACCGCATCATAGCTGCCAGCGGTATCAGCAATACCGGCGAATCCCGCGGCGTAGGCGGAGTAGGAGGCCGCATCCTGGGGGATTTCCTGAGCGGAGACTAAGCTAAACCAAAAGGGGAGGGGGCGCAAGCAGGATCCCTCCCCTATACTTTCTGGTCATCTTTTTACGGCAGTTGCGGAGATTTATCGCGATAGTATAAAGATATCCCTATCTTGATCCACCGACAATGGTTATTCCTTAGCGGAAGCATATTCCGGCAAAGCCCGTTCCAGCCATTTCTTCCTGCGGTAGACGATAACATAGGTCAGCCCCCGCAGCAGCCAATCACTCACAAAAAGCATCCACACATAAGCTATGGGCAGGTGCCAGACCCGAATAAAAAGGTACATTACCGGCAAGCGATAGAGCCAGGTGAACACCGTACTTATTACCATAGGAGTGCGGGTATTGCCCGCCCCTTTTAGAATACCTCCAATTACCGAAGCCAGCGCTATTCCCGCCTGCTCGACAGCGGCGATGCGAATAAGTGAACCTGCTATAGCAATGATATCCTGGTCATTGGTGAAAAGCATAGCTATCTGGTAAGGCAGCAGGGCAAACGCCAGAGCGAAAACCCCCATAAACATAAGGGCGAATTCCACACTTCCCCGGGCGGCCTTCTGCAAAGCTGCTCTATCTTGGGCTCCCACCGCATGTCCTACCAGTGCTGTAGCGGCCACGGCAATACCAAATCCCGGCATAAAGGAGATCGACTCCACAGTAATGGCCAGTTCATGCGAGGCGAAAGCCAGGGTACCGACATAGACAATCAAAAACATTGACACCAGATTAGCAGTAGTATAAAAAAACTGCTCGGCCAGGCTGGGTATGCCGAGGTGAAGGATACCGCGGTAGGTGGCAAAATTTACCTTAAAGACCGAAGCCAGATTGACCCGTAAACCGCTATTACCCCGGAAGAGAAAAAACATTGCCAGGATAAACCCTACCCCGTGAGCCAGGGATGTAGCTACAGCGGCGCCGGCTATCTCCATGCGGGGGAACCCCCACAGGCCATAAACCAGTGCAAAGTCTCCCACCACATTGACCACATTTACCACCAGGGCAATGATCATAGGAATATCAGTCCGCCCCAGCCCCCGGAAAATCGAATGAGCCATATACAACCCCAGAGCCAGGGGGGATATGGTAAAGACAATAACAAGGTAATCAAGAGCCTGGCGATAGACATCAGCTTCCACGGAAAAAAGCCCCAAGATGACAGGAGCGTACCTGACCCCTATTAAGGCCACAACCACCCCCAGTACAATTGACAACAGAAAAGTATGCCCCGCCACTTCACTGGCATCTTCCATTTTTCCGGCCCCTTTGGCCTGAGCTACCAGAATAGCAGACCCGATCGCCAGCGCCTCCAGGAACAATATAATAGAAAAGAAAATCTCCGCTCCCAGCCCCACCGCCGCCAGCGGCGCAGCCCCCAGCCGGCCCACCACGGCAATATCCACCAGTCCGATCACCATATACATGATCATCTCAATCATAGCCGGCCCGGCGGTTTTAAAGATCCGGCCCCGAAGCATACGGTCCTTAAAAATCAGCATGATATTACTCCTATAAATCAACAATCATC
>DHCD01000001.1:21931-22639 GCA_002398105.1 Syntrophomonas sp. UBA4911 | reverse complement strand
TAGCAATTGCCTGATATTAAGCTAAAATAATAAAAGCCGTGAGGCTGTCATCAGTTGGGAAAATCTTTTAGTTATTTTCATAGTGGGGAGTGAAGGATAAATTGAAGTGGTTAGGCATATATTTCGGACTCTATGTTCTGGTTACCATCGGCGTTTATCATGTATTGGTAGTCAAACTGGAGGCAGGTTTTGGGGTCTGGCCCTGGATAGCCTTTCTTCTGCTGGGGCTGGTCTGCCTCTACTTTGCCTTGACTGCCCCTACTGATGCCTGGTCCATGTGGTGGGGCTATAATGCCTTCATTAATCTGTGGTCGGTAAAAGAAATGTTTGATCAGAGGGAGCGGGTCAGACAGCAATGTTGCCGATAGCAAATAAATGGGAGCATTAGCGGTGCTCGTAGAGTGTATGCTCCGTCTGACGGTTCCTGCATATTTATCATCTCTGCGTCTATTTCTAATTAACCCCTCATGACCGGGGGCCACAACCAAGAATGAAAATAGTCCCACGGTTTCGCTACTTTTTTGACGCGGAATTCAGGGAATTTAGAAGGAAAAACGCGGAAGAAAAATCTAATAAATTCCGCGCATTTCCCCAAGATTTCGCGGGTTCCGCGTCTTTCTTATAATGAATCTGCATGATTCTGCGTAATCGGCGTCTATTTTCTATTAAGCCGTGCTATCCCTCTGCCTCTGCCTCTTCATTACTGTG
>DHCD01000001.1:20066-21699 GCA_002398105.1 Syntrophomonas sp. UBA4911 | reverse complement strand
CATGCAGGCCATAATGGTGGCGGGGTCGGCTTCGGCCAAGGGCACCTGCCCCACGAACAGGGCAATCAGGAGGGTGACTATGGACATGCTTATGGCCTGGCCGACCAGCCGCATGGTGCCCAGGGAGGAGGAAGCTATGCCGTAGAGCCGTATGGGGACCGACCCCATAATGGCGTTGTTGTTGGGGGATGCAAACAGAGCAAAACCCAGACCGGCCAGCAGCAGATTGGCTACCAGCCAAACCGGAGCCGTAGTGGCTGATATAAATATGAAGAAAAACAGGCTGAGAGCCGAGCACCCCATGCCCAGAGAGGCTACCAGCCGTGGTTCCAGACGATCAGACAGAGTTCCGGCCAGAGGGGATAGTATAGCCATGAGCAGGGGCTGGGCCAGGAGAATAAGACCGGCTGCCTGGGAGTCATATCCTCTAACCACCTGAAGGTATACCGATAACAGAAAGGTTACGGCAAAGGTGGCGCTGTAGTTGATCATGGCCGCCAGGTTGGAAAAAGTGAAGGCCATGTTATGCTTAAACAGCCGTACCTGCAGAATGGGATAGTCGCTGCGCAATTCCCAGAATATAAAAAGGAAGAGTAAGACCAATCCCAGTAAAACCAGGTAGCGCGACCATACAAAGTCGGCGACGGAAGAGAGACCGTAAAGGAAGGCCAGCAGCCCCGCTATATAGAGCAAGCTGCCGGAAACATCAAATTTCTCGCCCCGGGCTTCCGCCCATTCGCTGCGCAGCCGAAAATGGATCCCGGCTATGGCTAAAAAGCCGAGCAGGGTAGTCAGGTAAAATATGCTGCGCCAGCCCCAATAGTGATTCATCATCCCCCCCAGCACCGGTCCTACCGATAAGCCCAGGTAAGTGACGGCAACACTGTAGCCCAGAGCGCGACCTCTTTTATGAGGAGGATAAACGGAAGTGAGAATAGCCATGCCGGTACTGAATATCATGGCTGCGCTTAAACCCTGCAGAAAACGAACGCCTATAACCATTTCCATGGATGAAGCCAAGGTGGTCAGCAGAGTGAAAAGAGTATAGAGAATAGTTCCCAGCAGATACATGCGGCGTCTGCCATGGATGTCGGCCAGACGTCCAAGGGGCAGTAGAAATATGGCTGAAGCCAGCAGATAAGCGGTAATCGCCCAGCTCGCCAATATGGCGTTGCTGCCGAATTCATGCCCCATGGCAGGCAGAGCCAGATTAATTGAACTGCCCATGAAAGTAGTCATAAACGAGGTGGTCATAACTGTATATAAGGTAGTTTTTTCCCTTGATGTATTTTCCATAATCATTGCTCCATCTTTTAATTCTTTCTGATAATCTCCAGAGATGATGGGGATCTCTCCCCACTATTTCGGAGTGATTTTTACTGCCCTTCTACGATTGATGTTATTATACCTCCTTAAGTCTTCCAGTAAAAGGTCAAAGCTGATTCCTCTTCAAGCTATACAATCAAGCTGATAATTAAGATGATCAATAATCAATTTGAGAAAACATTAACTAACTTTTTAAAGATATTTTAGAAAGTTTCAGCAGGCGGAAAATAAGCTTATGATCGGCTATTTTTCCACGTTTTCGGCATCAGCAGCATCGAAAAAATAAAATATTTAAGCCTGCTGCAGG
>DHCD01000001.1:19068-19819 GCA_002398105.1 Syntrophomonas sp. UBA4911 | reverse complement strand
AAAAAAGGAGGGGTGGGAGTGGGAGTAGGTGAACAGGCCTTGGAATGTTTCATTGCTGGAGTAACCGGAGTCTTTTTGGTCATGGCCCTCTTGCAGTTGGCAATTATGTTTAGCTCTAAACTAGCCATCTGGCTAGAGTCACGCGGCAAGAAAGATGATGTCTCACAGGCGGGCAAGAGTTAAGAGACTAAAATTAGGAGGTTAATCAAGCAATGGATATCGTAAAGGACATACTTTTATCAACCGGGTTTTTTGCTTTAACCTGGGGTCAGGTATTAATGTGGATAATTGGTTGTACTCTGATCTATCTGGCCATTAAAAAGGGATTTGAACCACTGCTTTTACTGCCGATAGGTTTCGGCATACTTATGGCCAATTTGCCGCTGGCGCCGCTTATGAATGAAGGCTCCGGGCTGATATGGCGCTTTTACCATTACGGACTGGAATGGGAAGTCATTCCTCCCTTGATTTTCTTAGGACTTGGCGCTATGACCGACTTCGGCCCGGTAATCGCCAACCCCAAGACCCTGCTGCTGGGGGCCGCTGCTCAAGTAGGGGTATATCTTACATTTTTCCTGGCTATCCTCTTGAAATTCACGGTACCCCAGGCATCAGTCATCGGCATTATCGCCGGAGCTGACGGCCCTACCACCATCTACCTGGCTTCCAAGCTGGCGCCCGAGATGATGGGAATCTGTGCCGTAGCCGCTTACTCTTATATGGCTCTGGTGCCGTTGATCCAGCCCCCGGT
>DHCD01000001.1:1907-18754 GCA_002398105.1 Syntrophomonas sp. UBA4911 | reverse complement strand
TATGTTCATGCTGGGCAACCTGTTCCGGGAGTCCGGCGTGGTAGCCCGGCTTTCCAATGCGGCCCAGAACGAGTTGATGAATATCGTGACCATCTTTCTGGGCATATCGGTGGGCGCCACCATGTCGGCCGAGACCTTTTTAAGCTTTAAGGTCATCTACGTATTCATACTGGGGTGTGCCGCTTTCATGCTGGCAACTGGTACCGGCGTTTTATTTGCCAAACTTATGAATCTGTTCCTCAAAGAGAAGATCAACCCGCTTATCGGGGCTGCGGGAGTATCGGCCGTTCCTATGGCAGCCCGGGTCGTGCATAAAGTAGGCTCGGAAGCCAACCGCCGCAACTATCTGCTGATGCATGCCATGGGGCCTAATGTTGCCGGTGTTATCGGCACGGCGGTAGCCGCGGGCATGTTTATCAGTGTTTTAGGTTAGAGAATTACTTTATTGCAGATATTAATCTAGGGAAGGGGGAGAGACGGCACCGTCATCCATTAAAGGTTTTGAATTTATCTGTGAAAGGCTGCAAGCAGTGACTTGAAGTTCACCAATTTAAAATAATTAATGATTTGGGAGGTAATAATAATGGCAAACTTTGAAAGTCCTTTATCCGGCAAAATTCTTGAGCTCAACCTGGAAGTAGGGCAGGCAGTCAACGAAGATGACGAGGTCATCGTTATTGAAGCTATGAAGATGGAAAACCCCATATACTGCCCGGCAACCGGCACGGTCAAGGAACTGAAGGTCAAAGTCGGGGATCAGGTAAACGAAGGAGACATCCTGGCTGTAATTGAGTAGAGTTGTAGTTTTTTAATATAATTCGGAGGGTTGCATAATGGATTTTGCATTAACAGAAGTTCAGAAAATGGTTCAGGATATGGCCCGGAACTTTGCAGAAAAAGAAATAGCTCCTTATGTGGATCAGGATGAGGAAAACCATTATTATCGCCGTGAGATCCTGACCAAAATGGGGGAATTAGGACTTCTGGGATGGAGTATCCCTGAAGAATACGGCGGCAATGGCATGGGCTGGATGGAAGCAGTGCTGGCACTGTATGAAATCGCCAAGGTGCATACCTCATGGAGACTTTCCGTCAGCGGCAACTGCTGGGGTCCGGCTATGACCATCAACCAGTATGGCACGGAAGAACAGAAACAAAAATATATCCCCGGTCTGGTAAGCGGCGAATATGTAGGCAGTTTTGCTATCACCGAAGCCAATTCCGGTTCCGATGTGGCCAGCATGAAGACCTTTGCCGAAGACAAGGGCGACCACTGGCTGATTAACGGCAGCAAAATGTGGATATCCGGCGGGCACGTATCTGATGTGGGACTGGTCTATGCGGTTACCGAAAAGGGAGCCGGAGCCCGGGGATTATCCTGCTTCGTAATTGATTTCAACAATACCCCGGGAATTACCCGTATACCTATTAACACCAAATTCGGGATGTACTGCGCTCCTACTTCCGAACTGGTATTTGAGAATGCTGTCGTTCCGAAAGAAAACCTTTTAGGACCTTTGAATAAAGGTTTCCAGATTTGCATGTGGCAGCTGAACAATACCCGTATGGGCTGTGCCACCGGCGCTGCCTCTTTATCAGCCGCAGCCACCGAGGGTTCGGTACAGTACGCCAATGAGCGTACCCAATTCGGTAAGCCGATCGGCAAATTCCAGATGATCCAGCAGCAGATTACCGAGATGAAGCTGGAGGACGAGGCCGCCAAATACCTGGTTTACCATGCTGCCTGGTTAAAGGACAATAATCTGCCTAACCAGCAGGCTACTTCCATGGCCAAACTTTATGCCTGCAAAGCTGCGGTCAATGCTGCCAACCTGGCTATGAAAGTCTATGGTTCTTACGGTTATTCCACTGAATATCCCTGCCCCAGATGGCTCAGGGATGCCAAACAGTTTGAGACCCTGGAGGGAACCTCCAACATTCATACCACGATCGTCGCCAACATCGAACTGGGCTATACGCCTAACAGATAAGCAAACGTAGAGGGGATGCACATTCCCCTCTGCTTTAATAAAAAACTGCTGTTTACCGTTTTAAAGAAGGGAGGCCCTGGAATGGGAGAATACGGTTATTCAATGCATCCTTATTTCAAAGAGATGCCCGAAGTGGGCAAAGCTCTTAGCCGGGAACTGAAGCAAAACATCGAACAGATAAAAGAGGTGGAAGCCGAGGTAGCCCAAGAGGCGGACCGGGTGAAAAATACCGGCAAGGCTACTGAAGCCATGAACAGTAAAGGCGAGATGACTGCCTGGCAGCGTCTTGAGTACCTGGTAGACCCCGGCACCTGGTGCCCTTTGCACACCATATATGATCCGGTGGGAAACGAAGAAGGCAATACCGGAGTTATTGACGGTCTGGGTAAAATCGCCGGTAAATGGGCGGTTATAATCGCTTCCAATAATAAAATTATGGCTGGCGCCTGGATTCCGGGACAGGCAGACAATATCCTCAGGGTTACCGATATAGCTAAGAAACTGCATATTCCCCTGGTATGGGTACTTAACTGCAGCGGAGTTAAGCTGATGGAGCAGGAAGAGGTTTATGCCAATCGTCGCGGCAATGGCACCCCTTTCTACCGTCATGCGGAACTGAATCAGATGGGGATTCCGGTAATCGTAGGCATTTACGGCACTAATCCTGCCGGGGGCGGCTACCATGCCGTCAGTCCGACCACCTTAATAGCGCACCAGAAGGCCAATATGGCAGTCGGCGGCGGTGGTATCGTAGGCGGGATGAATCCCAAGGGCTACTTTGACGATGAAGCGGCCGAGCAATTGATAGAAGCTACCCGCAAGTTCAAGTCCACTCCTCCGGGCCGGGTTGAGATTCATTACAATGGCACCGGTTTCTTCCGGGAAGCCTGTGATACGGAAGAAGCAGTTCTTGATACCATTAAAAAGTATATTAAGGATATGCCGGCTTATCATCCTGATTTTTTCCGGGTGGCAGATCCCGCCGAACCCAAATTCCCGGCCGAAGATATTTACAGTCTGGTACCGTTCAATCAAAAGCGGGGCTATCAATTAAGGGAAGTACTGGCCCGTCTCTTTGATAACAGCGAGCATATGGAATATAAACCTGATTATGGGCCTGAGATCTACTGCGGACTGGCCAAAATCGACGGCTATCTTTGCGGTTTTATCGGCAACAATCAGGGAGCTCTGGGCGATTATCCGGAATACACCGACCAGTACAAGGGTATTGGCGGTAAGCTCTATCGTCAGGGTCTGATTAAGATGAGCGAATTCGTAACCTTCTGCGGCCGTGACCGCATACCCGTGGTTTGGGTCCAGGACACCACCGGCATTGATGTGGGTGATATAGCCGAGAAGGCGGAACTCTTAGGTTTGGGACAGTCTTTGATCTATTCCATTGAAAGCACCGACATCCCCATGATGCTGCTGGTATTAAGAAAAGGCACCGCTGCTGCTCATTATGTCATGGGCGGGCCTAATGCCAACAACAACAATGTCTTTACCCTGGGAACAGCCACTACTGAAATCTATGTCATGCATGGCGAAACCGCAGCCGCAGCCTCCTATTCCCGCCGTCTGGTCAAGGAAAAGGATGCCGGTAAGCCTCTGGGACCGGTGATCGAAAAAATGAACGATATGGTCAAACAGTATCATGACAAATCCCGTCCGGCTTATTGCGCTAAGAGAGGTTTTGTGGATGAAGTAGTCAATATGACTGATCTGCGTAATTACTGCAAGGCTTTTGTAGGTTCGGTCTATCAGAACCCGGCCTCCATCTGCCCCTTCCATCAGATGATAACCCCCAGGGTTATCCGGGGTTAATAAGTTTTCCCTTAAATGCCCGCTGGTATGGTCAGAACCCCCCACTCCTCCCCACACAAGCGGGCAGATTGAGGGAAAATTCATATAATGCCGCTACGGCATTCGTTATGCGGGCTCCTGTGCACAAACAGGAGCCTTTATTGATGCCGTAATGTGCAAAATGATAAATCTTGATAAAATGATAAAAATCTTTTTTAGCAGAAATGCTAAAATAGCCGGTTAAAGGCTTGGCATGAAAATTGCTATAATAAAGTATACAATTGATAATATAGTTAGGGGGGATGTGAATTGAAGCCGGATTTAAGCATAGAAGTATGTGGCAGAATGTTCAAAAACCCAATAGTTGTTGCTTCGGCGACGCCAACCAAGGATTCAAGCTTTATGAAAAAATGTGTGGATTATGGTGTCGGCGGGATTGTAGCTAAAACGGTAACAGTTGAATCCCGGCTGCAAAAACATGTATCACCGCGTTTTACCATACTGCATAAGAAGGCTTGGCCCTTTGCTTTCTCCAATTACTCCTGTGAGTTTCTTGCTACGCATACGCCGGAGGAGTGGGCCCAGGAACTGGCCGGGGCGGCTCGGTATTGTCACGCTCATAATACCAGGCTGATAGGCAGCATATCGGGTACTACCCTTCAGGTATGGGCTGATCTGGCCCGGAAGATGGCTGGTACCGGTGTGGATATGTTGGAACTTAATTTTGGCTGCCCGCATCCGAACGATCTGGGCTATAAAAGCGGCCTGGAACTGGGAAGTGATCCGGAGCTAGCCTGTGAGGTAGTCAGAACGGTAGTTGCGACGGTTGACCTGCCGGTATTTGTGAAGCTGACGGCGGAGGCAATAAGTCCGGTCATGATGGCGCGGAAGATGCAGGAGTGTGGAGCCAGCGGGGTTACGGTGATGAACCGTTTCCCGGCTCTGGATCTTGATATTGAGACTGGAAGACCTTTGCTGCATGGCTCTTTTGCCGGCGTAGGGGGCCCATGGATGCGTCCGCTGATGTTGAAATGGGTAGCCAAGGTGGCGAAGGAAGTTGATATCCCGATATCAGCCAGCAGCGGCATTTGGGGCTGGCAGGATATTGTGAAGGCTATAATGGCAGGCGCCAGCACTGTACAAACCTGCACCGCCCTAATGTATAGCGAAATGGGTTTCCGTAAAATCAATGATTTCATAATCGGCCTGGAGTCCTATATGGAAAGGAAAGGCTTCTCCAGTATTGCTGAACTGAGGGGCATAAGTCTCAGCCAAATTGTGACCTGGGATAAAGTAGATCGTGAAACCAGGGCTATTTCAGTAGTTAATCCGCAAAGATGCACCGGATGCGGTATGTGTAAGGGCTGGTGCCTGTACGGGGCCATTTCTTTTAAAAACAAGAAGGCCATAATTGATCCCGGCAAATGCGACGGCTGCGGCTTATGTGCTTCCCTTTGCCTGGACGAAGCCATCTTCATGCGAGGTCCGGTTCCCGTTTTCCTGGGCGACTTTAACTAGTGCTCTTATTCTGGGCGGAAAGGATTTTTTAGGGTATGAAACTATACCAGGCTCTCAACTTGGGGCAGTGTGCGACAGTAGCGTTGGTCGGCGGGGGGGGCAAGACCAGCATAATGTACCATCTGGCGGAGGAAATCCCGGCGCCTTACCGGGTATTAATAACTACCACCACCAAAATAGCAGCGCCGGAGCCGGGAAGATACCCTTGCTTCTATACTGACCGGGAAGGTTATGAAGAGGCCCTCATCAAGGTTCTTCAGTCCGGTCAAAGACCGGTTTTGGCCTCGCAAAGAATTAAGAAAAATAATAAGTTTGATGGGGTTAAACCCTCAGACCTCGCGGCTCTGTTTAAAACCGGTCAGGTGGACTTTATACTGGTGGAGGCGGACGGGTCCAAAGGGCGGCCGCTGAAGGGGCACCTGGACTATGAACCGGTAATTCCGGAAATAACTACCCGGTTGATAATAGTGATCGGAGCCGATGTTTTAGGACGTCCTCTTGATGCCGAGTATGTCCACCGGCCGGAGATAGCGGCGGAGCTTACCGGGCAGGAAATGGGCACTATAGTAAAACCTGAAACCATAGCGCGGCTGATTGCGCACCCCCGGGGAATATTGCGCACCAGCCCTGCCCAGGCGGAAAATATAGCCGTTATCAACAAAATTGATTCCCTCGGCACCTGGGATGAGGTATATGAAACTGCCCGGCTGCTTAAAGAAAGCAAACGGCTCAGTAAAATAATTTTATGTTCCATGCACAGTGAAAATCCGGTAGCGGATATAATAGAATAGAAGTACTTTTAAGAAGCCAGGGTATGATTTAATGGGACTTACGGGATCGTTAAATCATACCTTGTGCTTTTAAAAGCGGATTAATCCTTCAGTGAATTGATCTCTTTCAGCCGGCGATACAGGGTGGCGATACTTATGCCCAAATATTTGGCGGCTTGTTCTTTGCCCTCCGTGGTTGTCCCGAATTTCTCCAGAGCCTGACAGACAGCTTCGATTTCCATATTTTTAAGTTTACCCGGTTGATTGGGGATAGCGCCTTTAAAGAGGCCGCCGTTTATCTGCAGGGATTTGTTCTCAGTGTTGCCCACCCGGAATAGGCGGTTGGGAAGGTGCTCCATCCCTATCATCTGCCCATCTTCACTCATGTTAATGGCATATTCAATGGTATTTTGCAATTCTCTAATATTACCCGGCCATGAATAATGGAGCAGCATTTTCTGAACCTGAGGGTCGATTCTCTGCAGGCTGCGTCCCATATGCTTGCTGTATTTGGCCAAAAAATGTTCGATCAGGATAGGAATATCTTCTTTCCGCTCCCGGAGTGGGGGAATGAAAACCGGAATAACGCTCAGTCGGTAGTACAAATCATCACGGAATTCATGGTTTTCTACCATCTCTTCCAGGTTGCGGTTGGTAGCGGCGATGATTCTGACGTCAATGGGAATCTGTTCTATACCGCCAACTCTTTCAATAACCCGGTTCTCCAGCACCCGTAAGAGTTTGCTTTGCAGATGCAGAGGCATGTCCCCGATTTCATCCAGAAAGATGGTTCCTCCCCGGGCCAGCTCGAATTTGCCCGGTTTGCCGCCCTTCTTAGCTCCGGTAAAGGCCCCTTCCTCGTAACCGAACAGTTCGCTTTCCAGCAGGGAGTCTGGTATAGCGCTGCAATTGAGGGCGATAAAGTTTTTATCGACCCGATAACTGGCGGTGTGGACCGCATGGGCGAACAGTTCCTTACCCGTACCGCTTTCGCCCCGGATCAGAATGGTAGAGTCGGTCAGAGCAGCTTTACGCAAACTCTCTTTAATCTGTTTTAAGGCCAGGCTATTGCCCTGGATATCGTCGAAGCTGTATTTGCTGAAGCTGCCCATCAGTCTGGACGCATATGACTGTACCTCGCTCAGATTGCGGATAGAGATGTTGACTCCCATATGCTCCTTGTTTTCTCCTAAAATAGGCACTACAGTTGCCATAAAACTTTTTTTTCTGCTCTTACTGGTTTTTTTATAGTCAAGCTCGGTTTCCAATGGGCGCTCATCGGCAAAAGAGATATTAAGGTCGGGGAAAAGCGATAATATTGACTTCCCCAGCACGCGGTCTTCCTCCAGTTCCAGAAGCCTGGAAGCAGAGCGGTTCATATGCACGATGTTATTGTCGCTGTCAGTAGCAATGATGCCTTCGTGGACGGAATTAATAACATAATTATACCTTTTTAACAGAACGTTCAGTTGGTTTTGCATCAAACGCTCGTTGATGACACTTTCAATCATAACGGTTATTTTGCCCAAAAATTGCAGCACCTGGGATTCACTTTCCAGCATAACGGCCCGCTGCTGCTCGGTGGTAGCGGCAATGCAGAAACTCCCCAGCATCTTACCGTTGACCCTGATGGGAAAAGCGACTACGAACAAATGGTGACAAGTACCGTAGTTTTTACATCCGATACACTCCGGAGCCATACCCGGTTCGCGGGATATGAAAATATCACTCCCCCCCTCATCAAACAGACGGTCGGTAAGACTGCCGTGATGATAATACTCCTGTCCGGCAGGATCCCTGCTGCCGGCGGAGGAAGCAACCAGATTCCGGTTGGCATCTATAATGACAATATCCACTTTGGTAACAATCGCAACTGCCTCGGCAACCTGTTGAATAAATTCCTGAATAGAATTCAAGTCGTAACTCAAGATTATCCCCTCCTGCAAGTCCACGACGATTTACGACAGTATTCAACCAAATATATGCAAAAACAATGCCACCGGTAAAATGACTCTATCAAAGCGAGAAATCCTAAATTGAATTTATCAAATTGAAAGTAATTATCGGATTGAAAAATTTGCCGCTAACCTCCACTAAAAATAGAGTGTTAAAAAGCCGGATAAGTTCTTTAAAATTGAACTGAAAAACAGGATAAGGGTTTATTTATGTAGACATCCTATAAGGACTGATTGAAATGATATTGAACATTATAACACATAAATGCTCCAAGGAAAAACCTTTATTAAGGTCGACCTCAGAGCATTTATGCGGAGAGCAGGAGGAATGAATTATTCAGCTATTTATAATTCAGTCACGGTAATAGCGAAATCCGGGCAGATCATTACGCATTTTTCACAACCGTCGCATTCTGCCGCATTTACTACCGCCATAGGACGGAAGCCGTTAACATTTACATCGTCGGATTTAGCAAAGACTTTGGGAGCGCACATTTCCAGGCAAAAGCCGCATTCCTTGCAATTCTCCGGGTTAATTTCAACTTTGTAGTCGCCATCTAGCATTTTGCCATCGCCTCCTTAAGCATGTTGCCCAGTTCCACACCTTTTTGCAAGGCTTTTTCATTATTGCGGTTGGATTTGAATTTTTTGTCTACTACCGCCGCGAATTTAGCGGGATCGACTACCGGCTTAAGCTGCAGCAGACAGCCTAAGAATATGATATTTATAGATGCCGGATTGCCCAGTTCAAAGGCGGCTTTGGTAAAAGGAGCGCCGAAGCGATTATTGCCTTTACCGGGGGTAACCAGGTCGGAGTCATAAATAATGGTGGTATCAAAACCGTCGTATATTTGCATAGCTTCCTGCGATAATACTACTATTACATCAGGATCTTCCACATGCTGAAAAATGATCTCATCGTCAGAAATAATAACTTCGGAGGAAGAAAAACCACCCCGGCTTGCTATTCCGTAACTTTGAGTCTGAACTACATTTTTGCCTTCGTTCATACCGGTTTCAGCCAGCAGGATTCCTGCCATGATCAAACCCTGGCCGCCGGAACCGGCTAAAATTACTTCCTGTCTATTTTTCATTAATAATCACCACCTGTTCAAATATTATTTCTGCAAGGCTTTGCTTCTTATTTCTTCATATCGGGTATTAAAATCGGCTGCGTCTTTATTGACCAGGCTGCCGATTAAAATATGATTATCTTTTTCCTCCGCGCTGAGCTTATCGAATACATCTTTGGTGACCGCCTTATCTCTAAGGGATCTTAACATCTCTACCGCGGGGTTGATTTTATTGCGGCGGCCGAATTGGGTGGGACAGGGACTGATTACTTCCACCAGTGAAAAACCCTTCTTGGTCAGGGCATCCTTGATGCTGCTGCGGAGCAGACGCCCGTTGTAAATCGTGGTACGGGCTACATAGTTGGCTCCTGCCGCTTCGGCCAGAGCACAGACATCAAAAGGCCTTTCCGGGTTGCCGAAAGCGGTAGTAGCAGTAATAGCATCATGGGGAGTAGTAGCCGAGAATTGTCCGCCGGTCATACCGTAGTTCAGGTTATTGACGATTATAGCGGTAATATCTATATTTCTGCGGGCGGAGTGGATGAAATGATTGCCGCCGATAGTGGTGCCGTCACCGTCACCCATCAAAGCCACTACATGAAGCTCAGGCTTTGCCGCTTTGATTCCGGTGGCAAAGGGCAGAGCTCTGCCATGGGTAACATGCAGGGCGTTGGTAGTCAGATAATCGTCGGCTTTTCCCCAGCAACCGATGCCGGTAACTACCACCGTATCTTCATTGGTATATTTTAATTGCTCAAAGGTCCTGGCCAGAGCACTAAGAACCGTTCCATTGCCGCATCCCTGACACCACATGTGCGGTAATGCTTCCTGGTTTATAAATTTGCGTCCGGTTATAAAAGACATAGTACGAGCGCCTCCTTAGTTACTTTGTTTAACAACTTGCAGGATATCCTGCGGGGTAATAACTTCACCGTTATATTTGTTCACCCGGCGGATATCAGCGGCTGGTCCCAGAACCCGTTTAACTTCGTCAGCTATTTGGCCGCTGTAGTTCATTTCCGGAATAACCACTGTTTTAGCTTTGCTGCCGTATTTAAGTACTTCCAGATCGGCAAAAGGCCAAACCGTCACTAATTGCAATACCCCGGCTTTAACCCCTTCCTGCCGTAATTTCAAAGCGGCGGCGCGGGCAACCCGGGTGGTGCCCCCAAAGGCTATCAGTAGAATATCAAGCTGGGCCTCATCGGCATCAAAGGTCTTAGTTTCAACTATTTCATCCCGATGCATAGCAATTTTTTCGTGCAGCTGTTTGATTTTCCAGGTAGCGTTGGCCGGGTCATTGTTGCTATAGCCTTCGGGGCCACACATGGAACTGGTTATATGAAAAACATACTCACTACCATAGGCAGCCAAAGGGGATACCATATCTTCCGAAGGTTCAAAGGGACGGTACTGAGCGGGAGGACCCGATGGTTTTTTGCGGTCAATGACTTCTAATTCTCCCGGCAGCGGCTCAATAAAATTTTCCCGCATATGGGCCACAATTTCATCTGCAGCCAGGATGACCGGGGTTCTGAATTTTTCCGCCAGGTTAAAGGCCTTTACGGTTAAAGCAAAACACTCGGCCACTGATGCCGGAGCCAGGGCAATAATGGCCTGATCCCCATGGCGGCCCCACTTGATCTGCATCAGATCGGACTGGGAAGGTTTGGTAGCCAGTCCGGTACTGGGGCCGGAACGCTGAACATTAATAATAACGCAGGGGACTTCACCTATAGTCGCCATCCCTATATTTTCCTGCATCAGTGAAAAACCAGGACCGCTGGTGGCGGTAAATGCTTTGCTGCCAGTCAGAGCGGCTCCCACCATTGCTCCCACACTGGCGATCTCATCTTCCATCTGCATGTACATGCCGCCTACCTTAGGAAGCTTTTTGGAACATTCCTCAGCTATTTCTGAGGATGGGGTAATAGGATAACCTGCAAAAAAACGCGCACCGGCGTAAATTGCTGCTGCTGCTATAGCCTGATTTCCTTGAACTAGTCTCGGTGTTCGATCCAAAATTATCCCTCCGGTTTCTTGAAGTTTATAATAAAATTTCTGTCTGTCATTATAGTCATGCAAGTTCTATGCCACACTTGCAAGGTCAGATTTTTCCCCGGCTGACGACTAACCAGCCCCGAATTTCAGCAGTGCCGCTCTGATGCCTGGCTGATATTACCAGCTATAAACAGCGTTCCATTTCGCATTATTTAAATTTATTCTCATCATGAAAAATAATCAGACCATATAATTATCGGCCGGCGGCTTCCGGAATGACTACCTTATTTATATTTGTTTATCATTCTGCAGCTTAAACAGAAGTTAAAACGCGTTCTGTAGGCTTTAAGGTTTTTTTGCCCTTGATTGCCGGGCAGCCCTTTTGCTAAGTTTTTTACCTGCCATAAAGGGTTGGCATCAATTTTGCATTATATGGTGAGCAACACCTATTAAACAAAAAACCAGAGGAGGTTATATAGTTGAAACCAGATTTAAGTGTAGAGGTATGTGGAAAAAGATTTAAGAACCCCATAGTAATTGCTTCGGCAACACCTTCAAAAGATGCTGCGTATATGAAGAAGTGTGTTGACTATGGCTGCGGCGGCATAATAGCGAAGACCGTTACCGATGAAACGAAGCTGCAGCACTACGTATCTCCCCGTTTTACCGTACTGCATAAGAAAGGTTGGCCGAGCAACTTCTCCAACTACTCCTGCGAATTTCTGGCAACACATACCCCGGCGGAATGGGCGGAAGAACTCAAGGTTGCTGCCGATTATTGTCACCAAAATGATGTAATTCTGGTGGGCAGTATTTCCGGCAGTTCCCTGGAAAGCTGGGAACATCTGGCCAAGCAAATGGCAGCTACCGGGGTTGATATGATGGAACTGAATTTCGGCTGTCCCCATCCCAAAGATTTGGGTTATAAGAGCGGGCAGGAACTGGGCAACGACCCGGAAGCAGCTGCGCAAGTACTGAAAGTGGTTATTGATGCTATCCCCGATATGCCCGTATTTGTAAAGATTACGGCAGAGGCGGTTAACCCGGTATATATGGCTCAGAAAATGAAAGAATGCGGGGCTGCCGGTCTGACCGTGGTAAATCGCTACTCCGCTCTGGAACTTGATATTGAAACCGGGCGTCCGCTTCTCCACTCCGGTTATGCCGGAGTAGGCGGCCCCTGGATGCGTCCGATCATGCTCAAATGGGTAGCCAAGATAGCTCAGGCCGTCAATCTGCCCATCTCCGCCACCAACGGCATCTGGGAATGGGAAGATGTGGTAAAGTCAATCATGGTAGGCGCCAGCACAGTTCAGACCTGTACCGCTCTTATGTACAGCAGCAGAGGCTTCCGTAAGATCGGCGATTTTGTTAAAGGGCTGGAAAGCTACATGGAACGTAAAGGCTATGCCACAATTGAAGATCTGAGAGGCATCACTTTACCGCAGATCGTAACCTGGGATAAAGTTGACCGCGACAGCAAGGCTATTTCCATAGTCAATCATGAAAAGTGCACCGGCTGCAAGATGTGCCGTCATTGGTGCTTCTATGAAGCTATTACCCTGGACGACGACGGAATTGCTACTATTGATAAGGAGAAATGCGACGGCTGCGGGCTCTGTGCGGCTCTTTGCCCGGATGACGCCATCCACATGGAAGGACCGGTCCCGGTATTCCTGGGAGACTTCAGCTAATAAACAACTGATTGCTAAACCCTTTAACGTTTGTACCATGGCGGGGGATTTACCTCAAAGGCACAAATTCCCCGCCCTCTGGTTATAGTTATTAATATTTGTTTAGGAGGTGGAACGCATGAAAGTTGCAATCCTGCAGTTGGCCTTTAACCAGGATGATAATAAGGCGGCTCGTATTTCCCGGGTGGAAAATATACTGGATCAAGTTAAAGGGGCGGATCTGGTTCTTTTGCCCGAGGTCTGGAATATCGGTTATTTCGCTTTCGACCAGTATAAATCCCAGAGCGAAACTCTGGAGGGTGAGACTATCGCCTGTCTCGCCGCCAAGGCCAAAGAACACGGCATGTATATTTATGCCGGCAGCTTTATTGAACGTGACGGGGAAAAATTGTATAACGGGACTGCACTCCTGGACAGGAAAGGTGATATTTGCGGACACTACCGTAAAATTCACCTTTTTGGTATCGGCTCGGAGGAGCGTAAGTACCTCAGCCCCGGCGATAAGGTTACAGTATGCGACACCGACTTCGGTAAAGTGGGATTAAGCATTTGTTATGATGTCCGCTTTCCGGAACTCCATCGCCGCATGGCTGCCGCAGGTGCGGAAATAATTTTAAGCTGTGCTGCCTGGCCCTATCCCCGGGTCGAAAACTGGCTGGTCTTAAATCAGGCCCGGGCCATCGAAAACCAGTGCTTTTACCTGACCTGCGGCTGCGCCGGATCCAGCAGTGGCAAGGGATTTATCGGGCGCAGTATGGCGGTTGATCCCTGGGGCAATATAGTCACCAGTGCCGGTGAGCGGGAGACCATATTGCAATTTGATATTAACCCTGAAGATGTTGCTCAATGCCGGGGGCAGCTTTCTTTCTTAAAAGATAGAATTTTAAGCTTTTAATTAAGGCACAATATCAAATAAAGGAGGTGAAAAAAGATGGAAAACAAGCTGGAACTATTTGTTGACGGCGACCTGAATCAGCGTATTGAATTTGTTTGCAACAAGATAGTGAATGCAGGATATACCGGACGCAACCAAGCAGAAGTAAAAAAACACATTGACGAGTTAAAGGAGCTGGGAGTACCTGCTCCAGACAGTGTACCTACTTATTACCCCAAACCGGCCAGCTTGCTTACCTATGGCAGTTACCTGGAAGTGGCCGATCAGGACAATTCCGGGGAAGCGGAATTTATCTTGCTGATTGGTGAGGATGAAATATACGTTGCTGCCGGAAGTGACCATACCGACCGCAATCTTGAAGTGAACAGCACCATCATTAAAGCCAAGCAGATGTGCTCCAATGTTACATCCAGGGCAGTATGGCGTCTGTCTGATGTCGAAGATCACTGGGACGACATAGTTATACGGGCCATGATTGGCGCCGAGAAGGAACTGTACCAGGAAGGTACGTTAGGCGCCATTATGACTCCGCGGGAGCTCATAGAAAGAGTAAAACCGCTGGTAGGCGGCGACCTGGTCGGTACCGCTATTTTTTCCGGTACCGTAGCCACAATCGGAGAAATCAGATTCAGCAACCGGTTTGAAGTGAATCTGGAAGACAAAAAACGCAAGCAATTACTCTGCTGCAGCTATGCCATCAATACCATGGATTGGTTCAATAACCCTGAATAAAAACTATCAGGGTTAAAAATATTAAATTAGGAGGTAATTGACATGGCAAAACCGGAACTGGAATTTTTTGATCACGATCTAAACATCGGTTGGCGTCAGGTTGAAGGAGCCCAGGAAGGTATTATTGAGAAAATCCTGAGCCTTGATCCTGAAACTGGTTCTTACACCAGAATACTTAAATTCCCTCCCGGTACGGTAACAACTGAAACCCTGGTTCATGACTTCTGGGAAGAAGTCTATATGCTTGAGGGTAGCCTGGAAGACCTCAAGAAAAAGGAGACCTATATCAAAGGCATGTATGCCTGCAGACCGCCTGGAATGTACCATGGCCCGTATAATATTCCTTTCGGCTGCACGACCTTGGAAATCAGAACTTACGAGAAGAAATAAATCGTTCTCCAAAAAAACAAGAGCAAGAAACCCGGGAAAACCTATCCCGGGTTTCTTCTGTGGATATAAGGAAGCTTTATAAGGCAATTTTAGCAGTTATCAAATTAATAATGCCTGGATGTCAGAATGATAAATGATAATACCTGGAATAATGAAAAGCCTATTTTACGGCATTATGTTTTTTGGCACGAACCTTGCAAAGCTATAGTGGCAATGCTTTAAAAATTATTTAAGGAAGGAGCTTAGAAGGTTTAAGAGAGTTAAGCGCGATTTGCGCCAAAAACCATGGGAGAGAAGGGGGGAGTCGTCAAGCCAATATTGCATAGCTGCCAAGCTCTGTAAATAAGGGCTGTAAATGGTTCCCGCAATGGTAAAGAATCCAGTGGAACCAGACATTTGGAAAGACTTGATTGTAGATTTATTCACCAAAATACGCTCTAATAACAATTAGGATGATTAAAGGAGGAATAATGTTGAGATTTAGAAAAAAAGGGTTTCTAATGGCATTAATCCTGGTGCTGGCGTTCAGCTTACTGGCGGCTGGCTGTGGTGGCAGCGGCGATAAAGACACCGGTGATAAAACTGATAACAAAGAGCCGGCGAAAAAGTATGTTATGAAAGTAGGTTCGGTTGAACCGACTGAAGCTGTTCAGCACAAGGCTCTGGAACAGTTTAAAAAAGCGGTTGAAGAAGCTACCGACGGCAATGTAACAGTTGAATTATATCCCGCTTCCCAGTTGGGCAATGCCCGGGCTCAGATCGAAGCTACCCAGATGAATACCCAGCAGGGGGTATTGCTGCCTAACTCCAACTTTGTCGGCTTCTATTCGGGTGCGGCTATTACCGATCTGCCTTACCTGTTCCCCAACCGGGATACCTGTCATAAAATTATGGACGGTAAAGTCGGGGAAGACTACATGGCTGGTTACGAGTCCTCCGGGCTGAAAGTGGTCAGCCTGTGGGAGAGCGGCTTCAAACAGTTTACCGGCAACTTTGATATCACCAAGCCCAGTGATTATAAAGGCAAGAAAATAAGAGTCATGGAAAACCCGGTTCTGATCGCTCAATATCAGGCCCTGGGTGCTACCGCCACTCCCATCAACTTCTCCGAGACTTATAATGCCCTGCAGCAGAAAGTTGTTGACGGACAGGAAAACCCCATGTCTTCTATTTATGATATGAAATTCCACGAAGTGCAGAGCTGTTTAACCATTTCCGACCATGGCTGGCTGCCTCTGGCGCTTGCCCTGAACAAAAGCTTTTATGACAGCCTGCCGGCCGAATATCAGACCGCTGTCAAGGAAGCGGCAGCCGTTGGCCGCGATTGGCTGCGCGACGAGCTTACCCATGAAGAAACCGAGACCTTCATACCTGGTTTCAAGGAAGCCGGCATCAAAATCATTGAGCTTACCCAGGAGCAGAAAGACGCTTTTGCCGATGTAATCCATCAGCCTACGATAGACGCCTGCAAAAAGATGCTGGATGACAAGGGTATTGCAATGCTGGATGAAATCCTGGCAGCAGTGGAAGCAGAAAAGAAATAGATCAGAACGTAATGTAACCGAATAAGCGAGGACGGGCCTTTGCCCGTCCTCGGTTCTGATGAACTTCTTCAGAGAATCTGTGGTAAAAGGAGGACAAAATGGCTGTACTTGATAAAATAAGCGAGTTTTTCGGTAAATATGTCGCTGCAGTTATCGGCATCGCTCTGTTGACAGTAACTTTGATATTGACCATTAATGTCGTGGGCCGTTATGGCTTCGGGGTCTCCCTTACCTTCGGAGAAGAGCTCGCCACCTACACGATTATATGGATAACTTTCGTCGGCAGCGGGATATGCGTCAAAAGAGGAATCCATGTCAGTGTTGACGCCTTTGTTAATTTTATGCCCCCAACCATGAAGAAAGGTTTCCTGGCTTTTGGTCAGATAGTAGGACTTTTATTTAGCCTGGTTCTGTTCTATATCAGTATCAAAATCTGCGGTCAGGTAGCTGCTGCCGGGCAAATCAGCCCTGCTATGAGATT
>DHCD01000001.1:0-1612 GCA_002398105.1 Syntrophomonas sp. UBA4911 | reverse complement strand
TCGACAAGAGTATATAAGGGGGGAGGGACAAAATGCTTAGTTTAGTTGCAATTCTGTTATTCTTGGGGTTATTCTCCGGTATTTCCATCTATGTGGCTCTGGCTGCCCCGGCTTTTATTGCTATTCTGGTCCAGCATATACCCCTGGAGGTGTTGGGGCAGCAAATGTTCAACGGCCTGGATAAATTCGCCCTGATGGCCATACCGTTCTTTATTTTGGCCGCCAATGTTATGGGTAAAGGCGGTCTGGCCAAGCGCATACTGGATGTGGCCAATTTGATTGCCGGCAAATACTACGGCGGAACTGCCATAGCCACCGTTCTGGCCTGTATGTTTTTCGGCGCCCTGTGCGGCTCCTCCCCCGCTACCGTGGTGGCCATAGGATCCCTGGTTTATCCGGCTTTGCTGGAAGCGGGCTATGACAAGAAGTTCTCCATGGGTCTGGTCTGCGCCGCTTCTTCCATAGCCATAGTTATACCGCCCAGTATCACCATGATTGTTTACGGTTCTGTCACCGGCGCGTCAGTCGGCGGTTTGTTTATGGGCGGCGTTGGACCCGGTGTATTAATGGGTCTGTTAATGATGGTTTATTGTTATTTCTACGCTAAAAAGAAAGACATCAGGATGACGGTAGAATATACCCCCCAGGAAAGAAGAAAAATGCTGCTGGAATCCACTTGGGCCATGGGTGTTCCGGTAATCATTATCGGGGGTATTTACGGCGGGGTATTCACACCTACCGAATCCGCAACCGTTTCCGCCGTTTATGCCATAATCGTCGGTATGTTTGTCTACAAGGCCATGAATTGGAAAGATCTGCTGCAGGTATCTATCGACTCAGCCGTTACCACGGCTCAGATTTTGATGCTGGTAAGTGCCGCCTGTGTTCTTTCCTGGGTATTTACCGTGGGTCAACTGCCCCAGGTTGTTGGCGGAGTAATGGGTACCTTCCAGCAATCGGCGATACTGACCCTCCTGGCGATGAACGTCGTGTTGATTATCGCCGGCATGTTTATGGACTCGGCTCCCTTTATCCTGCTGCTGGCGCCGTTGTTCTATCCTATCGCTCAGAAACTGGGCATAAGCAATGTTCACCTTGGTATTATCATGACCATGAACGGCGCTCTGGGCATGTTTACCCCGCCGTTCGGACTTAATTTGTTCGTCGGCATGAACGTTTTCAAAGAGAAATTCCTGCCGGTGGCAAAGTCAGTACTACCCTATTGCCTTATAACTGTAGTTGCCATCCTGATAGTAACCTTCTTGCCTGATATAGCCATGTGGCTGCCAACCAAAGCCTACGGCCCTGCCATTCTAAGATAAGGCCCAGGTTGGTATGAGACATTACCATATAAGTTAAGTGCGGTTTATTAACAATAAACCGCACTTATTTATGAGGACTTTCCCTGAATACAAAGCTGCATTTAATTTATCAAAATGATTGAGCTGCAGGATAAAATTTAGCATTTTGAAAAAATGCCCGGAACTTTGAAATAGATCGGCAATCATCAAGGATGTTTATTTCAGGCCCGGTCGAAATAAAAAAATTAACGTACTTCGGCAATATCAGAGTGACTGCCGGCTGGAACAGCAAGTGGCATAAGAATTGCATG
>DHCD01000112.1 GCA_002398105.1 Syntrophomonas sp. UBA4911 | reverse complement strand
CCATAAATAAAAATGCCGACCAGTGGTCGACATTTCGCTTTTATTAGGGGGGGTCTATTCTTTTAGCGATGAAATTGATCTAGATATTGAAGCGGAAATGGACTATATTGCCATCCTTAATCACATATTCTTTGCCTTCCAGACGGAACAAGCCCTTCTCCTTCACTGCATTCATGCCTCCCAGGTTCTTTAGATCCTCGTATTCAACGACCTCGGCCCGGATAAATCCTCTCTCAATATCCGAATGAATCTTGCCTGCGGCTTTACGTGCCCCTGTACCTTCTTCAATGGTCCAGGCCTTTACTTCATCTTCTCCTACGGTAAAAAATGATATCAGGCCCAGGCGGCGGTACATACTCTGGGAGATCTTGACTATTCCCGATTCTGTAATACCCAGTTCCTGCATAAAGGCTTCTTTTTCTTCTCCCTCTAATTCAGCCAGATCTCTTTCAATGCCGGCCGCTATCTCTACCACCGGCAGGTTATGTTGAAGGGCAAATTGCAAAACCTCTTCCCTTTGCCGGTATTCTTTTTTTATGAGGTCATCCTCAGATACATTAAGGCAGATAAGCAGCGGCTTGGTAGTTAAAAATTGATAGGCAGTCAATATTTCTTCCTCGTTGGTATTCAGCTCTATTGCTAAGAGCGGAATTTCATTTTCCAGAGCTTCTTTTAATCTTTCCAGCAGAGCCAGCTCACTGAGAAAATTGTTCTTTTTCTTATTGGAATTTATCCTTTCTATTCTTTTTTCGATTAAATCAAGATCCGCCAGTAAGAGTTCATAGTTTATGGTCTCTATATCCTTGAGGGGATTGATATCGTTATCAAAGTCGGGTACGGTTTGGTCGGAAAAAACCCGCACCACATGCAGAAGAGCATCAGCCCGGCGTACGGCGTCAAGGAAAACGCCGGCCGTTTTTTCCGCTCCCGGAGCCAACCCGGGAATATCCACTACTTCCAATTGAGCATAGGTGGTTTTTTTAGGTTTATAAATCCCGGACAAATAATCTATGCGATCGTCTGGGATTCTGGCCATGCCCAGATTGGCTTTAGCAGTATTGAGATTTTTATTGGCACTTTCAGTTAATAATTCAAAAACAGTGGTTTTACCAACCAAAGGTAAACCTATTATCCCAAGTTGCATTTCTATATCCTGTCCCTTCATTAATATATATGAGTGATTGGTACCAGTATCTTCACTCTTAGTTTACATAATACTTGATACGGTAAACTATTGCCCGTGCGGTATTATCTCAAGGTTATCTGGGATAATGCTAATATGATAAATAATCCGGTTACTGCCAGGCTTATCACCTGTAATACGTATCCTCCGACGCTGCTAAACTGGAATAGCCTGCCCGCATTACCAATATTAAAGAAAAACAGAGCAACAGCCAGAACCAGTAGGAGAATGGTGAAGTTAGGGGCTCCGGATCCGGGGAAGCACAGGGCCAGGTAGGCTGCAAAGCCCACCAAGAATATGATATTTAAGCGAAACAGGATGCGATAAAAATTATCATCCTGTATGTTTTCCCCTTTGATTTCCGGGTCCATAGCATCCATATTGACTTTTTCCACCGGCTTATGGGTTTTGTCGGCCATCACCGCAAGCAGATTCTCAAGCTCTTTTTCTGCCGGAGTAATACCATAAAAGCCCTGGGTGCTCTTTATATAGATAAATCCATTCTCGGGGTCGGTAGCGTACATTCTGGCACTACCCAACCCTTTGGCCGCATATAGGCCTATCATATAACCGGGCCAGCTCATGCCAAAAACGGAATACAGATTACTCTGGCCTTCTACTTTGGTTATGCTTTCAATCTCCTGCCAGGCAATATGAATTCTACGCAATCCCCAATTGATGACCAGTCCATCATTTTCTATGCGGTAGCTCAGGTTGAAGGCGCTTAACAGCAATACCGTATATATAAATAGGAAGAGATACGCCGGTATGTACAGCAAAAGTTTAAGAGTAGCATCTTCAGGCCCCAGGGAAAAATCTATACCCCAGAAAGAGAAGCCGAAGACTACCAGCCCCATTAGCATTCCAAAGCTTATTCCCCGCCATTTTTTTACCATGCCTTCACCTCTTCATCTTTAATAGCGGTAAAAACCACGACCACTCTTTTTACCATAATACCCTGCCCTGAGCATAGTTAAAAATACAGGATGAGGTCGATATTTGGTATCCCTGAATTCATGCCAGAATACTTCCAAAATTGAAGCAATGGTATCCAGCCCAATTTTATCTGCTAATTCCAATGGCCCCTCATTCATGCCCGCACCCAGTTTCATTGCCCGGTCGATTTCCTCAATGTCTGCCAGACCGTCGCCATAGGCAAATATGGCTTCATTGATATAAGGAATCAAAATCCGGTTGACAATAAAACCAGGACTTTCTCTTTTTACTTCTACGTAATCCTTGCCAATAGCTTTAACAAAGCCGGCCGCTGTTGCAACAGTTTCATCCGATGTTTCCATTCCCCTTACCAGTTCCACCAAGCGATTGGAAACTACCGGATTAAAGAAGTGCATTCCCAAAATTTTTTCCTGCCTTCTGGTGGATGCAGCGATTTCTGAGATCGACAGAGTCGAGGTATTGCTGGCCAGCACTGTATGAGCCGGACAAATATTGTCCAGCTCAGCGAAGATCTGTTTTTTTATCGCCATATTTTCCACTACTGCTTCAATAACCAAATCAGCTTGGCGCAAATCCGCTAAATCAGTCGTACCTTGAATTCTGTTCAAAGTTTCTGCTTTACTAGTCGCATCTATTTGCTCATTACCGATCATTTTATCCAGGCTTTTGGCAATGGCCTCCAAACCGTCTTTAACCAGTCCCATTTGCAGATCGCGTAAAATTACCGAGTATCCCCCCTGGGCAGCTACCTGTGCTATTCTGGCCCCCATCAAGCCAGCTCCAAGAACTGCTACCTTTTCCACCTTAATGGCCCCTTCCTTTTTCCTGCTATCGTAACCGATATCAGGATAATATGGTTTTGATCAGCTATCGCCAAAACTTATTCCTATTGCTCTGGCGGTATCTACAATGTTGCTGTCAGGCGGCACCAGTCTGATTTCTTTTATAGCTTCCTGTAAATCCACGGTGGTTATTTCTTTGCCCTGCAGGCTGACCATGGTGCCGTATTTTCCTTCCATAAAGGCTTCCACCGCTGCCACCCCATAACGGGTAGCCAGTATACGGTCATATGGTATAGGACCTCCACCCCGTTGCAGGTGCCCCAGCACCGTTACCCGGGTTTCTATATGGTTAAGCTTATCCTCAACCTCTTGCGCCACCTTCTGCCCGATTCCACCAAGTCGAATAGGGTCGTGGCTTTCAGGTATTAGGCTGTGAACTACCATTTCTCCTCCGGCAGCATGAGCGCCTTCGGCCACTACTATAATACTGAATTTTTTTCCCTGCCGGAAGCGCTGCGCAATCTTGGCTACTATAGCGTCCAGGTTGTAAGGTATCTCCGGTATGAGTATGACATCGGCGCTGCCTGACATGCCGGCATGCAGAGCAATCCAACCGGCATATCTTCCCATAACCTCCAAAATCATTACCCGGTGGTGGGATTCGGCGGTGGTATGAAGCTTGTCCAGGGCCTCGGATGCGGTATTGACTGCGGTGTTAAAACCAAAGGTAACATCGGTAGCCGATAAATCATTATCAATAGTCTTGGGAACACCTACAATTTTAACTCCTTTTTGATAAAATTTGTAGGCAATGTTGAGGCTGCCGTCGCCACCGATAACAATTAAGCCATCCAGGCCCAGGTTTCTCATGTTGCTGACGGCACGATCCGATTGGTCGCTGGCCTGTTCTATACCTTTAACCATAGTCATAAAATTAAACGGGTTGTCCCGGTTGGTTGTACCAAGTATGGTGCCTCCGGTATGCCCGATACCGGATACCCGGCGCAAATCAAGCTGAATATAATTATTCTCTACCAGTCCCCGAAAGCCGTCAATGAAGCCGATGACTTCCATTCCATACTTCAGAATCGCCGTCTTGGTTACCGCCCGTATCACTGAGTTTAAACCGGGACAATCACCACCGCCGGTTAATACACCCAGATGATTAATTTTCATTCCTTCTTATCCTCCTAGCCTAAATTTTATTAAATCCCAAGTAAGCAATAAGGTGGGATGACCCACCCTGCAATCATTTTTATGTTTCCTATTCTCTACTGGAAGCGGTTTTCCTTCATAAGCCGCCTATTTAATCTTAAAACCGGCCAAATAGCTCGCATAGGCCAATGGTCTTTTAAAAGTACTTCTGACTATGGCAGGAGAAAATACGGTTTCGGTTGTTTTCCTGGGCTTGGAATTAACTTCGATCAGGTAGAGGCGTCCATTACGGTCAATTCCTATATCCATGCCCAGTTCGCCAAAAGTACTGTTATTATCTGTTTCCAGAGTGCCGGCTACCATTTTGCACAATAACCGTATCTGTTCGTTCTTAGTCTCAATAAGGTTACTATTTTCAAATGCATGCTGCAGTACCTTGAGACTTTTTTCCACCCGTCCCCCGCTGCTAAGGTTAGAGATACTGCTTCCCCGAGGAGCAATGCGACAGAATTTTTTACTGATCTGCCATTCCCCGCGGCCATTCTTTTGATAGATTATGCGCAGGTCAAAACTGGCTCCCCGATATTTAATTAATTCCAGACCTTGTTGTACAATATAATGCCGGTCGCCACGAAACTTTTTAGTCTTATTCATGAGCTCCGCAGCACTGCGGGCCTGACCTCGCAAACGCCTGTTTCTGTATATAACATAATTGAATTGTCCCCGATGGGAGCTTACTTTTATTATACCCTTACCCAGACTCCCATTGCTGGGTTTTATAAACAGAGTGTGATATTTTCTTAACATTTCTTCCAGATTATCCTGGGTTAATTCCCGGGTATCGGGCAGATATTCAGTTAAACGGGGATTAGCGGCCATAATCTGGTGCACATTCCATTTGTTCAGATAATGGGGATTAAAATAATTCAAGTACGGCATCTGCATTAACCTGATTTTAGCATATTTTACACTGTTGCGGGCTTCAGCCGACCGGCTGTGAATGCGGTCATAGACGACATCCGGTATGGGGTAGAGGGCTGATTCCCACTTGCCCCGGGTAGCGGAGAACTGATGGTAAACATATCCCCGGCAAGTATTATTGGCCCAGTTTATACCGCTGGGGGTAAAAACGTATACCTGTCCGGGAAAGGATTTACTGACAATGCTGAGATAGATGAGTTCTGCATGAAGGCTGCGCGGGTCTATTTCATACCGGTTGGGGCTCGGGATATAAGTTGCCATTATGCCGATGGTAGGCCCCAGATGCAATATTTTCTCTTCCGCCTGGTAACGCACCTTTAAGCCTTTGCTTTTTTTCAGGTGTAAAGCCTGAATCAGTTCCGGAGAAAGCATGTAATTCCCCCGGCCCGTGTCGTGTACCTGCAGCCTGCTTTTTACCATCAAGGCGCCGACCCGCACTGTAATCAGCGGTTCCACCACTATACCCAGTTTTTGTACCAGAGTATGTGAGATGGAGATTTTGCCTGCCGTTTTCAATCTTCTACCTCTCCTTTTACTCAGAATCCTGCCAGATACCTGGCATATAATAGTGGAGTTTCTACAGATTTAAGGCGAGTTTGTTTTTCTCCAATAAGGGAAAATACATATCGGGCAGGGCGCAGGTTGGCTTCAATAAACCATACCTCCCCGTATCTGTCTACACCAATGTCTATTCCCATCTCTCCGCAACTGCCCAGATACTCTTCTATGTTTTGGGCAGCAGTAATGCATACGAATATCATCGTTTCTATTATCTGGTTGATTTGCTTGCTGTCTGAAAAGTTATAGTTGAGGACAGTCTCAACTTTCTTGCCGCTCCCTCCACTGCTGATGTTGCTGGTTATAGCTCCCAGTTTGCCGACCCGGCAGGCCATTCCTGTCATTTCCCATTTGCCATTGTGGTCCTTTTGCACCATGACCCGGGTATCAACAATTCCCCCTTCGTAGCGCAGAAGATTGATTTCTTTCTGGATCAGATAGTTTCGCCCTGCCATAACTGAACGCAACTGTTTTTGCAGCTGCCGCAGGTCGGAGGCATTGCCCTTATGCAAGCTTCCGTTGGCATGATATTGATAACAATAACCGGGGGATTTTTTATTTTTAATGATCCTAATGATATTTTTACCCTGGGTACCATTTACTGGTTTGAGATAAACGGCCCGGTATTTTTTGGCCATAAAATCAACCTGCCGAAAGCTGTTTACCAATCTGGTCTCAGGTAAATAGGGGGCTAACTCCGGATTTTTCTTTAAAAGGCAATAAGCCTCCCATTTTCCTACCATAGACGGGTTAAGTATTTGTACCCCTAACTGGGTAAGCCTGCGCCTGCTTTCGACTCGGTTGGAAACCCAGAATTTACTTCGGGGATAGATAACATCCGGCATCGGAAATTTGCCTCGCTGCCACCCATTTTTACCGTAAAAATATCCGTTAATCACTTTTCTGTTCCAGTCAATGTCGGTAAAATAGAAGGCAAAACATATTTGCCCCAGTTTACGGCTGCTGGCCATAATTTCCTGAAAGAACGTGGTCTGGCTGCTAAAGGGTCGATCCCTGCTACCTTGCCGGGGAGCTATTATTCCTACTACCGGTCCCATCCGAATCCCGTCCTGCTCAAACTTAATCCCGTATTTACGGCTTTTATGCAGGAAACTTTTCTTTATCAGCAGCGGATGCATGGTAAGAGTCTTTTTATCAATCCGTGATGTGCTGATCCTTGTCTTTACGGTACGGCTGCTTTTCCCTACCCTTAACCTTAGCACCTGGTTATAACCGTAATCGGCCTGGCTGGCCAGGTCGGTGCTGATTAAGATACAGTCCTGCTCCAATTGGGGGTCTGCCTTGACAATTACCATCATAAAATCATTCATTTATTTGTCTCCGCCGTAAATGTTTTGTATCATATCATATGTAAAGTACCGAACCTTTGCTAATACTTTACGTATTTTCTTACTTCTCCATGGTATTATTGATTCGGCCGACTAAAATTAAGGAGACGGATATGGGTGAAACTGGTAAGCGCTTGTCTGTGCGGGTTTAATTGCAAATATGACGGTAAGAATAATATTAATCCTTACTTTAGGAAGCTGCTGCAGGAAGGCCAAGTTATTCCGGTATGTCCTGAGCAATTGGGAGGTTTGCCTACTCCCCGGACCCCGGCAGAAATAGCAGGCGGTTCCGGTCAGCACGTGCTGACCGGCAGTTGTCGGGTGGTTACCCGGGATGGTCGGGATGTTACCGAAAACTATATCAAGGGAGCCTATGAGACGCTCAAGCTAGCCCAATGGGCAAAAGCAGATACGGCCATCCTGAAAAGCCGCAGCCCTTCCTGTGGAACCGGCTGCATATATGATGGCAGTTTCAGCCATAGGACCCATACGGCTGATGGAGTTGCTGCGGCTCTGTTGAAAGCAAATGGCATCAGAGTCATGGATGAGGATGATTATATAGAAAAGGGAGAGTGCCAGGATTGAGAGCCATAAGTCTTTTTTCCGGGGGTCTCGACTCCCAATTGGCGGTTATGCTGATTAAAAATCAAGGCATTGAAGTATTGGGGATTAATTTTGTCACCCCTTTTTTCGGAGCCAGCCCCGCTACTATACAGGCGGCCCGTGATCGGGGAATAGAGCTTGTTACCATGGATATCAGTGATGAGTATATCCCTGGTGTTTTAAGGAATCCGGTGTACGGCTACGGCAAGAACCTTAACCCTTGTATTGACTGTCATGGTTTTATGCTGCATAAAGCCGGAGATTATATGAAACAGGCAGACGCTTCTTTCCTGATAACCGGTGAAGTGGTAGGCCAGCGTCCTATGAGCCAGAATAAATCTGCTCTTAATGCAGTAGATAAAATTTCCGGTTATCGGGGCTTTATTGTAAGGCCTCTGTCAGGTAAATTACTGCCTCCAAGTGAACCTGAATCAAGAGGATGGATAAACCGGGAAGAACTGCTGGATATTAATGGACGCAGCCGCCATGTGCAGATGGAACTGGCAGAGAAGTTCGGAATTAAGGACTACCCTTCACCCGCCGGGGGGTGTCTCTTAACTGAACGAAACTTTGCCCGTCGTTTGCAAAAGGTTTTGGATCGGGATGCGGAAATTAGTGCGGAGGAAATGGAAATACTTAAACTGGGCCGTCATTTCATAGTGGGCGATGATCAGTTGCTGGTGGTAGGAAGAAACCAGGCGGAGAACCAAAAAATCCAGCTTAATGCCCGGCCCCAGGATCTGCTGATGAAAGCGGCCGATCGTCCCGGCCCGCTGGGTCTGCTGCGCTACGGTGATTATGACGAAGAATTAATAAAATATGCCGGCTCTATAGTGGCCCGCTACAGTGATGCCAAAAATCTTGACTCGGCGCGGATAAAGGTATTTAAACCCGGGGATGAGGAAGGTCATTCTATTATAGAAGTAATACCTCTCAAGCCTGAAGAAACCCCTGCGGCAGTATAAGAATAGAACGCCCAAGAAATAACGGACAGTCAACCACAGAGTTATTCTGTGGTTGACTGTCCGGATTATTCAAACATACTGAGATCTATTTGGCCGAACATGGCCTGGTAACCGCTGATATCAGGATGGCCGCCGTCAGCCAGCAGCAGTTCGCTTTTCAATTGGCCGTTTTCATCATAAAAGGCAGCGGCAAAGTCTATCACTTCAAGGTGGTGTTCCCGGGCATAGTCCTTCATCCATCGGCGGATCCGCGCAATAAGTTTCTCCCAGCCGGGTTCGTCAACCGCCGTCGGTATACCCAGTATTACTTTAATACCTGCTTCCCGAGCTTTTTCTATCATCTCGCGCAGGTTCCAGCAGATCCGGTCAAAAGATTCCGCACAGATTACATCATTAATGCCGCCCATAATAATAAGGTGGGTGGGGTTATATTTCAGAACCGATCTATCAAAGCGCCGCACCATATCACTCGTGGTATTTCCGTTAATACCCTGGTTGATTACCTCTGCCTCCAAGGCTTCTTGCAGCATACTCACCCAGGAGGCCTGAGGCCCAAAAGGGAAACCATAAGTTATACTATCACCCAGGCATACAATCTTCATTTTCTTCTGCGACTCCAGCTTATATCACTCCCTGACTAATCAGAACTCTTTTCCAACCTGCGGATAACATCATTCAGCCGGTTGATGTTATCCCCGTATCCGGCCCAGTCTCCGTCCTTCAGGCGCTGGTTGGCCTGATCGTAGTATTGCCGGGCCAGTTTGGCCAGCTCCGCCACACTATCGGTTCCGGTATCCGCTGTCTGAGATGTTTGCGTATCAACATTGGTCGAACCCTGCGGGGGCTTTTTATCAAATAACTTGGTCAAAGCCTGCTCCAAAGATGTTTCCATTACTATCTCGTCGCCGAATCCGGCAATCACCCTTTTAAGTTCCGGTATCCGGCTATTTTCAGCCTGCAGATAGAGGGGTTCAACATAAAGCAAAGAATTATCCATGGGTATAACCAGCAGATTGCCCCGATATACCCTGGAGCCTTGCTGGTTCCAGAGGCTCAACTGCTGTGAAATTTCAGTATTCTGATTTATTCTTGATTCCAGCTGCTCCGGACCATAAATAGTTTCCTGTTTAGGAAAATTGTATACCAGCAATTTGCCGTAATTGTCCCCGTCCATACGGGCGCACATCCAGGCAATCATGTTAGGCCGGCTCTTAGGAGTAAAAGGCAGCATCAATATATACTCCGATTGCTCCGATTCCGGCAAACGCATGATGATATAGTAGGGTTCCATAACTTGCTGCTCATCATTGACCACTTCTTTGGGTATAAGCCAGGGGTCTTCTTTGTTATAGAAAACATAAGGATCGTCCATATGATAAGTCTTGTATATTTCCGCCTGCACCTGGTACAAATCAACCGGATAGCGCACATGGGCCCGGAGGCTGTCGGGCATCTCCTGCAGGGGCTGGTACATCCCCGGGAATATGCGGGTGAAGGTGTTTATTATAGGATCGGAAGAGTCAGCCACATAAAAGTTAAGGTCTCCGGTATAGGCATCACAGGTTATTTTAACCGAATTGCGCAGATAATTGTTGCCCATGCGGTCAAACGGCTGGGCATAGGGATAGCGGTTGCTGGTGGTATAGGCGTCCAGTATCCAGAACAGTTTTCCCTGGTCGTCAATTACTATATAGGGATCACCGTCAAAGCTGAGATAAGGAGCAATTTTTTGAGTACGCTCAAGAATATTGCGGTTCATCAATACCTGGCTGTTGTTATTTACCTCAGTCGAAAGCGCCATCTTGTAATCTTTGAGAACCCAGCTGAGGATCAGCCTGCGACCGAAAGAATTGACCTTAAGTCCATTTTTTCCTTCATAATTGGAATATACGTTAGTATCTCCGGCCGGATAATTGAATTCTTTTTGCTTGGTGTTAACAATCACATAATCGTCAGTGCGCTCGCCGAAATATATCTCGGGACGTTTTACCTTCAGGGAAGTACTAAAGCGGGGCGGAATGTCCTTGATAAAGAAATTGGGGAAACCTTCCTGAGCCACTTCATTGACCGGGCTGGCCACCACGCCGTAACCATGGGTGTACATCAGTTTCTGATTGATCCAGGTTTTGGCCTCCGCATTGAGATTATCCTGTTCCAGCTCCCGGGCCGATATCATTACCTGGCGGTATTGACCATCAACCATATAGCGGTCAATATCCATATCATTAAAAACATAATAGGGTCTCAATTCCTGCAGGCTTTTATAAGTATCGGTCAGCGGCTGCCAGTCCCAGAGACGTATGTTGGTAATGGTATCCTGATTATTGGGGTTGTCAATTTTAAGATCAAAGTCTACATCAAATTTGCGGTCCTCAACCTTATCCAGGCCATAAGCCTGGCGGGTATATTGGATGTTAGCTTCAATATAGGGCCGCTCCCGGTTAAATTCGTTAGGCTGCACCACCAGCTTTTGCAGCAGAGCAGGATATACTCCGTTCATGACTATCGCCACTACTATCCAGGCTCCGATGCTTATGAGTATCCAGTTCAGCTTTTTAACAAAGATATTAGCCAGTATCACTGCAGCCACCAGCAGGGAAATAATCAGGAGAACCTTATAGGCCAGCAGTTTGGCATGAATATCGGTATAGGTTGCTCCATATACGATGCTGGAAGGTGAAAATAACAGATCATAGGCTGATAATTTGTAACCTATGGCCTTCAGGCCAAAAATAGCCGCCAGCAATAAAGCCACATGGCTTTTGGCAAAGGTAAACTGCCTCCAGTCCCCGAACAGCAATTCAGTAGAGGCATTTATCATATAAATAAAGCCAACTACCACGGTGGTCAATACCAGTATCATCATGAGGATGCCATAAACAAAGTGATAGAAGGAAAGGTTAAAGAAATAGAAACCGATGTCTTTATGGAATAGAGGATCTGCTGTCCCCATAGATACACGGTTGATAAACTGCTGCACCACTATCCAGTTGTCGGCGGAGGTAGAGCTTACCATCAGGGCTGCCAGAATGCTGATGCCCAGAAATATCCATCTGGTGGTCTTGCCTTTTAAAAAGTCTTTTATGGGATTTTTTTCCTGCTCCAAATAAATAATCTCCCGGCCCTCGTCATTTTCATCCGGCCGTTCCTGTTCCCCCAGGTGTCTGCGGGTCAGCTTCAGGTTAAGATAAACTACCGCTAAGGTGACAAGAAAAACTACCAGGTAAACGCCTATGCGATTAAGCAGCAGGGTCTTAAAAACTTTACTGAAACCTACCGAGCTGAACCAGAGCCAGTCGACATAAAGCGCTGCCAGATAGGACAGTAACCCTAAAGCCACCAGAAATAATATCAGTTTTATCGTGCTCCTGTTAGACCTGGTTCCCATTAATGAACCCCTCCTTTTCCATCCAGTGAATATCTATAGTAAATTATTCGGAATAGATCGGCTTTAGCAGGGTCTCCTTGCGCAGCCCGGGACAAGTACACTTTTGTTCCGGAGAAAGCTGGCCTAAAAACCGTAATAGTATTCTTCCCATAGCTATGCCTTCATTATAATATATATCGGCCAGTTCTTCGTGCCGCCACGGAACAACTATGCCCTCGGCATAATTTACCACCAAATAAAGCCCGGCATAGCAGGCGCCTATTTCCCGCGCCAGATAGACTTCAGGGCAAATACTCTGACCCACCACATCGCCCCCGCCCATTTTGTAGAAATTTACTTCGGCCGGACTCTCAAAATGCCTGCCATCGGTGTTGACATAAACACCTCGCTCGAATACTCGCTCCGGCCAGTCTTTTTCCGCCGCCTGGTATAATGTTTCCCTCATTGCCGGGCAGATAGCGTCCCGCATAACCAACAGGTGACGGTCGTCCAATCCTACATCCTTACGCATGGAAAAGTCCATATAATCATCGGGGATAAGCAGGTCGCGGGTTCGCAACAGATGGTTAATCGCTCCTACCCCGCCTTCAGCTACGACTTTTTTAACCCCGGCGGCGCGCAATACCCAGAATACCTGGCGGGACGCATCGGCCCGGCTGACTCCTTTACGCCAGCCATGCATGCGGCAGGTTAATACCCGTATATTACCGTATTCCCCTTTTATAATCAACTCTTTAAATGCGGGACTCAAACCCCAGGGGGTGCTGTAGACCAGATCCTGGTCTGCCACCTGCACGTAATCCAGACCCAGACTTTCCGGTAAGTCTATATTCAAGGTGCTGGATCCGCCAATCAGGGCAAAATCACATTGCGGTACCGGCATGATGATGGACTCCTTTATCTAATATTCTTCCAGTATCCGGTAAGCGGTATCCCGCAAAACCGGTTTCCGGCCTGCGGCCCGGATCAAAGCAATCATTTCTTCTTTACTCATTTTATAGGCCACCCCGGCGGAGCGCACAACATTTTCCTCAATCATTATACTTCCCAGATCATCCCCCCCAAACAGGAGGGAGAGCTGGCCGATCTGTTTCCCCTGGGTTACCCAGGAGCCCTGTATGTGTTCGATATTATCCAGATAAAGGCGGGACAAGGCCAGAAAACGCAAGTAAGCCAGCGATGATATCTTTTTACCCCTTAACTCAGTATTGCCCGGCTGGTAGGTCCACATGATAAAGGCCCTGAAACCTCCGGTCTCATCCTGGAGCTTTCTTATCATATCCAAGTGGTGCAGGCGATGCTGCAGGAGATCCACACTGCCCATCATCATAGTGGCGGTAGTCTTCATACCTATGCCATGGGCCGTCCTCATTACCTCCAGCCACTGCCGGCTGCTGATTTTGCGGGGACTTATATACTGCCTGACTTCATCATGCAGTACTTCCGCTCCTCCTCCGGGTAATGAATCCAGGCCGGCCGCCTGCAGGCGCAGCAGGGTTTCCCTTACATCCAGATCTGACCGGCTGGCGATATGTACTATTTCCGGTGCGGTCAGGGAATGGATCTGGACCGGATAGCGGGCCTTTATGCTGCGAAACATATCTTCAAAAAACTCAATACCAAGTTCCGGATTAAGCCCACCCTGGATCATTAATTGCGAGGCCCCCAGTTCAAGAGCTTCTTTAATTTTTGCAAAAAGGGTGGACTTGTCCAGCACATAAGCATCGGCATCGTCCTTGTGGCGGTAGAAAGCACAGAACCGGCATTGACAGCTGCAGATATTGGTATAATTGATATTGCGGTCAATGATAAAAGATACCCGGTTATCAGGAAAACGTCGGCGCCGCACCTGGTCGGCAGCCTGTCCCAGAGTAAGAAAGTCCGCATTTTCATCCAGCCAAACAAACTCCTCCGGGCTCATACGCCGACCCGCTGCTATTTCCTTTAATAAATCCCTGCTGTTCAATGGGGCCTCCTAAAGCAAAGCTATAAGTCTATGATTTCAAGGGGAGGTACTTCGTCAATTATTCCCTGGTTTTTGGCTTCTTTATAATACTGCAGCAGTCCTTCCTGTTTGCGGGGGTCAAAGTCAAAGCGCAGGCTGTTAAAATACTCCACCAGATAATCCGCGCTGAAGTCCTCCCATTGGGAAGCCTTGGCCGCACAGTCCTGGATGCATTCCAGACTGAATTTTATGGAATCGGTAAAGGTGTCCCGGATGAGTTTTAATTCATCCCGATGGTTATGGGCAAAATCACGGCGAATGGCCCAGACCGCAAAAACCATGGGTAAGCCGGTAAAGTTCTTCCACTCCTGCCCCAGATCATATATATAGAGCCGGTCCCGGGTTTTGTAACGGGCTCTTAAAGCATCGTCGCCGATTAACAGAGCCGCATCCGCCTCCATCAGCATAGCCCCCAGTTCCGGGGCCGACTGAAAATACTCCGGGGCAATGTTGTAGCAACGGGCCATTAAGATGCGCAATAAGGCCTGGGAGGTTCTGGATATGTTGGTCAGGGCAATCTTTTTATTATGCAGTCTTTCAATGGGCAGGCGTGAAAACAGATAAATGCTTTTAACCTCACCATCGCAGCTCACCGAAATGTCAGGCATTAAAACATAATCCCGGTAATTCCTGGCATAGGCTATTGAAGGAATCGGGGCCAGATCCAGCAGATTACCGGCCAGCATGCGATTAAGGTCAGTAGGGTTCCCCTTTATCAGCTCTATTTCCAGTAAAAATTTTTTCTCAATCAGACCGTAAAAAAGCGGAAAACAATTTATGAATTGAATATGTCCGACTCTTGGCTTCATATTATTATGCTCCTTTTAAAATATCTCTATAACGTTATAGAGAGTATCACGTTCCACCGGGGTGTATCCACTCTCCCGGATTAATTCGATAATGGCTTGCTTGTCTATTCCCTTTTCGGTACTGGCGCCGGCCGAATGCATTATCCTCTCTTCTATAACCGTGCCATCTAGGTCATCGGCGCCGAATTCCAGGGCGATCTGCGCCAAAGGGATTCCCAGCATGATCCAGAAGGCTTTGATATGGTCGATATTATCAAGCATCAACCGGGATATGGCCATGGTTTTAAGATCATCCAGGGCACTGGTTCTCCCAAGGTGGCTCAGCCTGGTATTATCCGGCAAAAAAGGCAAGGGTATAAAGGATTGAAAGCCGGGAGCAGTATCCTGTAATTCCCTCAGGCGCATAAGATGATGGATCCGGTCCTCAATACTCTCCACGTGTCCGTAGAGCATGGTGCAGTTGGTCTTGATACCCAGTTCATGCGCCGTCTGGTGTACCTGCAGCCAGTCGTCGCTCATGGCTTTGCGCGGGCATAGTTCCCGGCGGATATCGTCATTGAACACTTCCGCCCCTCCCCCCGGCATCGAACCCAATCCGGCCTCTTTCAGGGTTGATAATACCTCGCGCACTGAAAGACCGCTGATTTGGGCGAAATAGAATATTTCCACCGCCGTGAACCCCTGTATATGGATTTGCGGATAAGCCTCATGCAAACGTTTCACCACTTCCACATAGTAATCAAAGGGCTTACTGGGATGAAGCGCACTCACTACATGGAATTCGGTTATGCCGTAATCAACTGCCTCCGCCCCAAAGGTAAAGGCTTCTTCCGGACTCATGACATAGGGACCGCCGGTCCCATTTTCGTCGACCCCGAAAGCACAAAACTTGCACCGGGATACGCAGATATTGGTCAAATTGATATGACGGTTTACATTAAAGTATACATACCGCTGCGACGCCTCTATCTTTTTAGCCCGCGCCAGGGCGCCGATAGCCAGCAGATCATCCGAATGATAGAGATAGACTCCATCTTCTTTACCCAATCTGATTCTTTGCTTAACCTTCTCCTCTATTTCCTGCAATCTTTTGTCCATCATTCATCTCCCCGATAACAGCCGGCCGGCAATTTTTAACGCTACCATAAAAAAATCAATGCTAAATCCACCGGATTTCCAGAAGTAATAATAAAATTATACCAGATTTCCTTATAATTGGCGTAATGGGATATATTTAATTGCCCTGCCCAATCATCATTACATATATAAAAAATAAAAACGGCCTTAAGACTCGTCATCTTAAGGCCATGATCCCTAGAAGAACAATTATTTATTTTCTTGTTTATTCATTTGCAGATTGTATTTAAAAAACTCCACCGGGTCGATCTCTTCGCTGAAGAGCAAGGCCCAATCCAAACGTTTGATAACTTCTTCCGTGCTGCCTGCTCCGGTATAAATCAAAGGGTCGCATGATAGCTTCTCCAGAAATATAGCCAATTCCAGAGCCATTTCTTCGATTTCCTCCAGACCTTTCTGCAGACGCGGCAGGTCACCTTCGTTCTTTAACTCCTGTACTTTCTGGTATATATCGGTGATAGTATCTTTTATAATTCCTGATGGTAAAAAATTAGTCATAGCAAGGCTCCTAATTTCCAGGGTATTGATATCTTATTCGCCGTTTTTTTCTTCTATCCTCTTTGCGGTTATTTTTCCAAAGCCAACTTTACCAGGCGCTCTATCAAATCTTCGTAAGATATACCCACCGCCCGGGCAGCATCAGGAACCAGGCTCATATCAGTCAATCCCGGTATGGTATTGATTTCCAGAATATAGGGCTGACCTTTATGGTCCACCATAAAATCTATGCGGGCAAATCCCCGACAAGCGAGTGATTTATAGGTCTCTTCACTTATCCGCGTTATAGCGCTCTGCAAGTTTTCGTTAATCCGGGCCGGGATGAGATGCTCGCACATCCCCGGGGTGTATTTGGATTCATAGTCATAGAACTCGTTGCTGGAGGTTATTTCGATAATCGGCAATACGCAGGGGGTCTCATTTCCCAACACGCTCACCGTCAGCAGAGTGCCGTCAATGTATTTCTCAATCAAGACATCCTGGTCATATTGAAAAGCTGCCTCTATCGCAGGTAAAATCTCATTCTCTTTTTTTACGATATAGGTTCCGATACTGGAACCCTGGGTGGCAGCCTTTATCACCATAGGTAAACCAAACTTCTGCACCAGAGAACGGACTACAAAAGCGGCCCGATCAAAAGTTTTTTTCTTCATGATGATAAAATCAGGGGTTGGAAGTCCCTCATAGCTCAGCAATTTCTTGGTAATAATCTTGTTCATGCAGATAGCGCTGGTAGCCACCCCCGAACCGGTATAGGGTATGCCCAGCAGATCAAGATACCCCTGAACCGTACCGTCTTCTCCGTTTTTACCATGCAGAGCTATAAAGACCACGTCAGGAGCTATATCCGCTATCTGATTAAGATTATCCTTATTTAAATCCAGAACCTCGACCTGAAAACCCTTTTGTTCCAAGGCTTTACATACATTTTGACCACTATTTAATGAAATTTCTCTTTCTTCGGAAGTGCCCCCCATGAGCACCAGCACCTTACTCAAATAATCCACCTGCCTTAGCTTTTAATAATTAACTTTTCATCTCTCCATTAATATTCCATCATTTTCGTCTATATTACTCACCATTACATAATCCAAGTTAAATAATACTGCTAAACCACGGCAGGTTCAAGAAATACTCGCTCAAACAGCCGGAGCAACAAATAAGCATCTTATTCTTGAAGGATGAGTTTTTTTATGCTAGAATATGTCTTGCCGATGAGAAACGCAGGGGAGTAGCTCAATTGGCAGAGCATCGGTCTCCAAAACCGAGGGCTGGGGGTTCGAGACCTCTCTCCCCTGCCATATGAAATCAGCACCACCCGTCCAACGG
>DHCD01000098.1:47624-47804 GCA_002398105.1 Syntrophomonas sp. UBA4911 | reverse complement strand
CAAGGAATTTTTTATAGACTTTGACGGCACCATAACCACAACCGACACCTGCTGGGCCATGGTGCAGGCCTATGCCCGTGCCGGTTGGGAGGAAATCAACCGTCAATGGGAAAATAAGGAGATATCCACCCAAGAATGCGCCCAGCGCACCTTTGAGCTTTTTGACGCTACCCCCGGGGA
>DHCD01000098.1:46196-47223 GCA_002398105.1 Syntrophomonas sp. UBA4911 | reverse complement strand
AGAAACTAAAACATGCCCACAGCCGGACGATCTATATCGGCGACGGGTATTCCGATACCTGCCCGGCCCGGCATGCCGACCTGGTATATGCCAAAGGCACTCTGTATGAATACTGTGTCAACCAGGGCCTGCCGGTTCTGGAATATCAAAATTTTCACGATATTCTGTCCAGCCTGGAATCCGGGAACTGATCGGTTAACCCTTTACCTTCCGCTGAGCTACAGGTATAGTAGAGGAGCTGGAAAATGCAAATCTTAAAAGACTGCAAGCAAGAAAGCTCCGAACAGTATAATTATTGAACCGGTTAAGGTTGAGGGAGCAAGGCTATGAAAAAGAGAAGAAAAAAACGTCGGCCCATCAGAGCAAGATTTCGGCTCTTAGTATTTTTAACTGTGCTCGGCCTGCTGGTGTATTTTGTTGGTCAGCAAATATATAATCGTCATATTGACCTGGCAGGCTTGGATGTGAATGCCTATATACAGGGAGCGGACGAGGCCAGTAAAGGCAGAGTTCAGGTCAACTGGCAATACCTGGCGGCAATAGACGGGGTTCGCTACCGCAATGATTTTCGCCAGGCCGACCATGAAAGTATAATCGCCCTGGCGAACTTATTTATATCCGAAAACCAGGATGATTCAAACGGACGGCAATATATCCTGCACAGCCTGGAGCAAGTCATGGATAAACTCTCCCTGGACTCCAGAGAAAGGTTAACCGTACGCCTTTATCTGCAAGACCTGGAGCAGGTGGCCCGATATCGTAATAAAATCTATTATATAACCCGCCCCTCCGCCTCGCCTGACTTTATCTCCCGGATAACTGCCGGAGCGATTGATAACTATAATGATTACGGCATATTCCCATCCGTAACCATTGCTCAGGCCATCCTGGAATCGGGCTGGGGAGCCTCTGACTTGAGTTTAAAAGCCAACAATTTATTCGGCATTAAGGCCGACCCGTCCTGGCAGGGAAAAAGTATAAAACTCAATACCACCGAGTATTATAACCAGCAAACGACCGCCAATTT
>DHCD01000098.1:44130-45931 GCA_002398105.1 Syntrophomonas sp. UBA4911 | reverse complement strand
TCCGCTTCCTACTACCTAGAACAGGCCCAGGCGTTGGAGGACGCGGGCTACAGCACCAAGCTGGATGCCCGGGGCAATGCGATCTACGCCGACCTGCTGGTAGAATTGATCCAGCAGTATAATCTGCAGTTGCTGGACAGCAGGGTACAGGAAAAAGCATCTGGGGCTTACTAGCATTCCGGCTTAACGGACGGGCAAAGCCCCAATAACCTCGTCTTCACCTGCTAGCGCCAGGAACTGGTATAATTCTCAATTATATCAATCGCCGCAAACAGGAAGAAGCCCATAAAACTCAAAACCACAATGCCGGCATACATATCCAGATAGTTGACCCGCATCCAGGAATCCATAATGAAATACCCCATGCCGTATTCGGTCCCAAAAGTCTCGGTAAAAAACAGTATGGACACGGCGGTTCCCAGAGCCAGTCTTATTGAGGTCAAAACATCGGATAGGGCGGCGGGGATAATTATCTCCGTAAATACCTGTCTCTGGTTGGCTCCCAGGGATTGGAGGGAGCGAAAAATTTCCTGGGGAATCCCTTTTACCGCATCCCGGGAAGTGATGATGATTTGAAATATTACTATCAGAACTATCATTATCAGCTTGGAGGCTTCACCCAGACCGAAGAGCAGCATAATTACCGGCAGCAGGGCAATTTTAGGGATGGGATAGGTGAAATACACCAAGGGCGACAGGAACTGATTGATCCTCTCGCAATATCCCATCAGGAACCCCACCGGCACTCCGATTAAAACCGCAATAAGTATCCCTTCCAAAATCCGCGCCAGGCTGTAAAGAACATGGATCTCCATTTTGCTGTGAAATACCGCCCCAATATTAACCGCCACGGCATAGGGCGACGGTACGATGGGAAGCCGCAACAGCCATGATACCACCGCCCAGAGAACAATTACTATCGCCAGGCTGTAGAGAGCGCCTTGCCATTTCTCCTTTGCCAGCATCTTTTTCATCCCCGGTCAAGTATTTTTCTAAGTTTTACCGCCATATCATAGTACTCTTCCCTGAATCGAAGGTTATCCAGCTGAAAACAGGGGTTATCCAGAACTTTCAGTATCCTGCCCGGAGAAGGTGAAAAGACCGCAATTTTACTTCCCAGATAGAGAGCCTCGTCCACACTGTGAGTAATAAAGACGGTGGTGACATTATTCTCTTTCCAGGTCTGCAGGAAAAGCTCCTGCATCTCTTCCCGGCTGATAGCGTCCAAAGCCGAAAATGGTTCATCCATCAGCAATAAATCGGGCTTTAGGATAAAGGCCCGGGCAATGGCAACCCTCTGCTGCTGTCCCCCGCTAAGTTCTTTGGGATATCGGTGCAGAAGGTTATTGATTCCTAAGCGTTGTAAAATATAACTGCTGTACTCGTCCAAAACCGGACGGCCTTTTTTTATCTTTAATCCCAGCATGGCGTTCTGATAGACCGTTTTCCAGGGCAGCAGCCCATAATTCTGCAGGATCAGTCCTATCCGCTGGGATCCCGGGTCAATAGGCTGCCCGTCTATCAAAACCGTGCCTTGGTAATCCTTGAGGATACCGGATAAAACATACAGAAAAGTCGATTTGCCGCAGCCGGAAGGACCGATAAAGGTGTAAATATCCCCCCCGGCAATATTGATATTTACCTGGTCCAAAGCCGGGACCTCTTCATTTTTTCTCCGGTATCTGACGGAAAGGTCCTTAATTGTAATCACTTACCTTATTACCTCAAAACAGTCTGATCGACCAGGTCATTATATTCATAACTGCCCTTGATCAGTTTTTTGGCCTGCATCCATTGCACG
>DHCD01000098.1:14888-44088 GCA_002398105.1 Syntrophomonas sp. UBA4911 | reverse complement strand
GTATCTGACGGAAAGGTCCTTAATCGTAATCACTTACCCTATTAACCTCCTAGACCCCGAGGTATAGCCATAAGAGCAGTAGCCACTTATTAAATATAGTAGATAGAAGTATCTGATTAGTTATAACGTGGAGTTNNGCAGCACCAACTGCTTGTCTCGCGTCTGCAGGGTGTTGCAGCCAGGCTACGTCTGACGGCTCCTGCATATTTATCCATCCAAACAGATTTTTTATAAGTTTCAATCTGTGTTAATCAGTGATAATCTGTGGTTATTTTCTAATTAAAACAGTCTGATCGACCAGGTCCTTATATTCATAACTGCCCTTGATAAGCTTTTTGGCCTGCATCCATTGCACGACCTGAGCCACTATCTTTTCATCCGGCAACTCGGCCTGGCTGTACTGCGGAAGCTGCAGGGAATCTTTTATGTCGGGGGGAAAGCCCTGGGTCTCAATAATAAAATCGGCATAGCCTGCCACCGGTTCCCGGGCAAGATAAGCCACCCCTTCATTATAAGCCCTGAAAACGGCTTTTATCGCTTCCGCATTCTCTTTCAGGCTCTTGCCGGTAAAGGCTATGGCCCCGGCCTTATGAGCCATCCGGTCGGTGCTGTTCAAGACCAGAGCTCCATTTTTTACCGCCAGGCCCGCCAGGGGTTCGGGCAGGATAGCGGCATCAATTTTCCCCCCCTGCAGCATTTCCAGCCGGGTCGGGAGCTGGGGAACAGCGACCTTATTGATATCCGCCGGGGCCAGTTGAGCATCGGCCAGCATTTTATCCAGGCTGTACTCCATGATGGTGTTGGTGGAGAGGCCGATATCTTTGCCTTTAATTTCCTCCACGGATTTGATTCCGCTCTCCGGGCCGGCCAATAATTCAATATTGCCGTCGTTTTTAGCGATCATCCTGAGGTCGAATCCGCCTTCGTTGGCAAATACCACCGCCACGATATCGGTTATGACTCCATCCAATTTCCCGCTCTGCAAGGCGCTGTCCCGGTCTTGGGCACTTTTGAAATGCTCTATATTGACCTTAACCCCCTCCCGGGCAAAATAGCCGTTTTTCTCCGCAATAATAAAAGGAATCGACTCCACATCGGGCATAACCCCGATATTTATAGTCTCCGGCGGGGTTGCGACATCTTCCTTCTGACTGCAGCCGGCCCAAGCCAGACTGCTGATAATAATCATAAAAATAGTAAGCAGCTTTTTCATTTTTTCCCCATCCCCCTCAGCAATAAACTTAAATTTCCACAGTTTCTGCCATCAATCCGCCCATAAGTTTATAAAACTGCCGGGCAACTCTGCAACCTGTTTCCCTATATAATAATGCTTTTTGCCATTGCCGTCATGCCCCAAAGCATTAAAGTTTTATTCATCAGGTAGGCAAATCCGGATTTTAGCTGTAATATTAATTCTGGAAGGTGTTAGCAATGAATCGCAATCAAAATGGATATCGCACGATTTGGTCGGCCCGGGATCCGGTGTCGGCCATCAGCCATCTGGTAGGCTTTATTCTTGCCGTCATCGGCACTATATTCCTGGTTATACAGGGCCACCGCAGCGGCGGCGGCCTGTATGCTTCAGCCTTTGCCGTATTCGGGGCGACCATGATGCTGCTCTACCTGGCCAGTACTTTGTACCACTGGCTTAACCTGAACGACGATCGCATATTGATTTTAAGAAAACTGGATCACGCCATGATTTATGTCCTGATTGCGGGAACCTATACTCCCCTCTGCCTGATTGCCCTATCCGGATTGTGGGGCATAGGCTTACTGGTTACTATATGGGCTCTGGCGGTGGGGGGAATATTTTTGACCTTTTTTTATTTTGGAGCGCCCCGCTGGCTGACAACCGGTATTTATATTGTCATGGGCTGGCTGGTGGTGGCAGCCATCGTTCCCCTGGCCCGGGTTCTGCCCCCGGCCGGACTGATATGGCTCATAGCGGGGGGAGTGTCCTATACGGCAGGAGCTGTCATCTACGGGCGCAAACGTTCGTTGATCAATCTTCCCAGGTTCGGCTTTCACGAGGTTTTTCATATGTTTGTCCTGGGCGGCAGTCTCTGTCACTATCTCTTAATGCTGCTGGTTCTTACCGGCATATAAATCAGATTATCAGCAACCGGTTTCCGTTCCCGCCCTCGACAAAATATTATCCAAACCCCAATCAATAGAGCATCGCCATCAGCACCGCGGCAATTAACGCTATAATCCCTCCGATACAGCAGAGGCAGAAAAAATGGCGGAAAACATCCCGGTGCTTCAATCCGGTAACTGCCATTACGCCGAAGATAACTCCGCAATGAGGCATTGCGCCAAAGGTGCCGGCAGCGACGGCGGCAATGCGATGAACCACCTCAGGCGCAATCCCGCTGGCAACCCAGGTATGACCAAAAGCGGGGATGACGATTCCTAATGCTCCTGAAGGAGATGCGGTAACCACGGCCAGCAAACCGGTGACGGCGCTTATTTGAACCAAAGGGCCTCCGGGCAGGCCGGCAATTGCATCCAGGATAACTTTAAACCCGGGCGCCAGAGTGGCGACATTCCCGACTCCGACCGCGGCAGCGGTAAAAAATACCGGGGCCACGGCATTTAACGCACCTGCGTTAAGGGTAGCCAGCTGATGCGGCAGGTATCGGCGGAGCAGAACGGCGGCGCTGATAATCGCGGTTAACAAAGCCGGAATAATGATATCGGAAATCTTAAGGATACTGCCGATCAGTATAATTGCGATGAGAAGAATCATAGGGGTTATCGATAATATTAACGGCGGCAATTCATCAGGCTTAACTTCCGCATCATTTTCTATGCCTACCTTTTCATACCCTTCCCCGGCTGCAGCCGAAAGCGCCAATTGCCTTTTTATATAAAAAAGCGAGAAAACGATTATAACGATTGAGCAGACTATACTCATTAAGGGAGCGGCGGTAAGGGTCGTCCCCAGCTGGGTGGGTATGACATTTTGAATAGCGGGAGTACCGGGCAGCATGGTCATTGTAAAAGTGCCCACACCGGCAAATAAGGCGGCGATAAAAAGGTGCCAGGCGATATTCAACTCTTTAAAAAGGGGACGAGCCAGCGGCGCCAGGGTGAAAACGACTATAAACACACTTATTCCCCCGTAGCTCAAAACAGCGCCCACAACCATGATGGCAATCATTACGGCATAGGCATTATTTTTGCCGGTAATTTGCAGAATACGGTTCGCGATAGTAAACGTCGCCTTACTGTCCTCCAAATACTTGCCTAATATGGCTCCCAGGGCAAATATTATGAAGTAGCCGATAATAAATCCTCCCAGGCCGGACATATAAGATTTCTGCAGACCAAACAGGGTGGCTTTCAGGTCCATGCCATTGGTTAAAATAATGATGGAAGCCGCTAGGGGCGCAATGACAATGATATTTACACCTTTATAAGCCGCCGCAATCAATAAAATAATCCCTATAATAATTCCCATCGGGCCTAACCATTCCAATAAAAACTCCTCCCCCAATTTTATGGATTCCGGTAAAAAGAACGGCCCAAGTTGGTCGAGACACCTAACCGGGCCATTCTGGCATCAGGCACAGACTTCCTCCGTCCTTATGATCAAGTCATTATCAGTTCATAAGGATAAATTGCTGCCGGATTCAGCCGTCCCTGAATCTGGGGATAATGCAGCCAAGCCAATCGGCCCTGGCGATTATACCCCGGCCAATAGGTTTTCAGGGAACCGGGGCGGCTCACTTCAGATCTCATCTGCATCTGAAATCTCAGCAAATTCCTGCTTTAAAAGCTTCTTGGCTATTTTCCCGGAAGGGGTTAAAGGCAGTTGGCTTCTGAATATAAATTTTTTCGGTATTTTATATTTGGCCAATTTCCTTTTTAAATAAGCCTGCAGGTGGGCTTCATCTATTACACAGCCCGTTTTGGGTATGATAAAGGCATAACCGATCTCCCCGTAAATATCATCATGGACGGGTATCACCGCCACTGACTCCACCTTGTCATAGGCGCTTATAACCGCTTCCACTTCGACCGTATAGACATTTTCACCCCCGGTTATAAACATCTCTTTCTTGCGCCCCATCAGAATCAGCAGCCCGTTTTCATCCTCATAGAACATATCTCCGGTATAAAACCAGCCTTCGGCATCGAAAGCCTCGTCATTGGCCCGGGGGCGGCGGTAGTATTCTTTGATGATGGTGCTGCCCCGCAAAGCGCATTCCCCCACTTCCCCGCGCCCTACCGTTTTTCTGCCATCATCGACCAGTTTCCATTCCAGTTCGGGAATGACTCGGCCCAGGCTTTTACTCATCATGTCCACATCCAGACCCTTGGGGGTATAGGTGATTATGCCCGCGCCTTCGGTCATACCCAGGCAGTTATAGACATTGGGGGTCATGGTGGAACATATTTTTTCCAGAATATGCTTGGGAGCCATGGAAGCGCCGAAATGGGCGCTCCTTATCGAAGATTTGTCATAGTCGTCATAGTCGGGCAGGTTAAGCACCATCGCAAACATGGTGGGCACCAGCCCCCATACGGTCACCTTTTCCGTCTGGATGAGTTCCAAGGTATTCCTGGGGCTGAAAATGCCCTGCAGTACTATGGTGGAAGCCGTAATCAAAGGTGTGGTGCCTGATACTATAATGCCTCCCACATGATTGACCGGCATATTGTCCAGCCATACGTCATCCGGACTGCTCTTGAATTGATGAGCCTCAATCAGGCTGGAATGAATTATATTGCGATGAGTTAAAAGCGCACCCTTGGGATAGCCGGTAGTTCCGGAAGTATAGACCATCACCAGGCCATCGTCGGCAGCCACCTGAGCTTCGCGTTCGCTCAAAACCGCTTCATAATCAGGATATGATTCATTAAAAATATCCTCGAAAAGAGCGAATTTCGCCGCCGCAATCTTTTCCCCGGTCACATAAACCTGCTTGATTCCGCGGCAATTATCAATGATCTTTTCCAGCCGGCCCAGATAGGGCTTGTCCCCCCCGGCTACAAATACATAATCGGTTTCGGCGTTCTCAATGATGTATTCCAGTTCCGGCGGCATTAATTTAATGCCCAGGCCGACTGCTATGGCCCCGATGCGGGAGGCCGCCATCAGCAGGTAGAAAAACTCAGGCTGGGTCTCGAACAGATAAGCTATGCGCTCCTGTTTCTGTACTCCCATTTTGAGCAGATAGCGGGCCAGTATTTCCACCTTGTGGTCAAATTCCCGATAGCTGATGCGCTGTTTATTATAGACAAAAGCAGTCTTATCCGGGTAATTGCGGGCGCTTTGTTTTAAATAGTCGGAAAGCAACCGCAAAGCATTCTCTGTTCTGTTCATTAGCTATTACTCCTTATCCTATTGGCGTCGGTTGCCACAGGGCCTAATCGAAACGGGCGGCTGGCGCCCGTTGCCAATCAGGCCGGTAAATCACGGTAAAAACTCATTGCCAAGGTCGGTAGGCTTTTTATATTTCTTTAATTCCGGTCAGGCATTACTGTCTTTATCCCAGGTATTCCGGTTTGAGTTCAATAACCGATGAATCCGAACTCTTAAAATTACTGGCAATACTGAAGATTTTGGGGACTTCATTCAAAACATAGAAACGGGCACTGGCAATCTTGCCCTGGTAGAAGTTGGCGTCGAAAGAGTCCTCGCCCAGCTCATCCAGCTGCTTGCGGGCCAGCAGACCCTGGTCCAGGATCAGCATTCCGCAGTAGACCATGGACATGGCAAACATGATCCGATTGGCCCACAGAGGCTGATAGCCGATCTGGCCGGCGCTTATCTTGGCGGCCAGCAATTGCAGCATATCGGAAAAGGCAGCCAAGGCCTGAGCCAGCATCTCTATTTCTGCAGCAAAGTTTTTATCTTCCCGGTGGTTTTCGATAAACTGTCTTAACTCGTTCATCCATTTTTGGAAGGGTTGGCCCCCGCCCATATTGAACTTGCGGCCCACCAGATCCATAGATTGGATAAAGGTAGTCCCCTCCCAGATGGAATAGATTTTAGCGTCCCGGGCCAGTTGGGCCACCGGATATTCTTCTATAAAGCCATACCCGCCGTAGCACTGAATAGCTTCTCCGCATAAGCCCCAGGCCATTTCGCTGATGTAGGCTTTACAGAGCGGGTTGTTTATCATATACATGTCGTGGTAGTATTGCTTGGCTTCCGCATCGTCCGCAGCCAGGGCCATATCGGTGTACCAATAGGTTTTTAGGAGCAATGCCCGCATTGCCTCGGTGCAGGCCTTCTGATGAAGCAGCATCCATTTTACATCTTCATGTTCAATGATGGGTACCCGGGGGCCCTTGGGATCAGTGATCTTTTTGCCCTGAATGCGGATTTTGGCGTATTCGCGCGCATTATAATAGGCCTCCTCGGCGCAGCTTAAGGCCATCAATCCGGTGCTGAGCCGGGATTCGTTCATCATCATAAACATCTGGGCCAAACCCTGGGCTTTGCCGTCTTCGCCGGGAGGGCGGCCGATCAGCCAGCCGTAACAGTCGTCGTTTTCCCCATAGGCCAGGGTGCAGGTAGCCGACCCGTGCAGCCCCATTTTATGCTCTATGCCAACCGTGGTGACATCGTTCCATTCCGTAATATTGCCCTGGTCGTCAAAGCGGTTTTTGGGAACCGCAAACAATGAGATTCCCGCCGTGCCTTCGCGGGCGCCTTCAATACGGGCCAGCACCAGATGGATAATGTTATCCCATAAATCGGTGTCTCCCGAGGTAATAAAGCACTTAGTCCCTTTAATCTTATAGCGGCCCACCTTACCGGTAGGATAGGCTTTGGTGGCGGTGGCTCCCAGGTCGGAGCCGGCGCCGGGCTCAGTCAGATTCATGGTACCGCCCCATTGCCCCGCATACATATTAGGCAGTACCCTGGCCTTCAGCTCCTCATTACCATAGGCGTCAATCACGTCGGCGGCAGATCCGCCGGTAATCCAGTACAGTATCATACAGGGAGCGGCCGCGGTCAGCATCTCGTTTTGACAGGCGCTGAACAACCGGGGAACATGTCCCTCTTCACTGTAATTGAAGGCTGAAGGCCCCATACCGGCGTCCCGAACCGTGCAATAGGCTTTCTTCATGGATTCCGGCAGATATACCTTTCCGTCTTTAAACCGGGCGCCAATGGCATCGGCGTCACCATTGGCAGGGGCCAGAACCTCCCGGGCAATTTTATAGGCGACGTCTATAAAGGCGTCAAAGTCGTCTACGGAATAGTAATCCCGGTACTCGCTGCAGGCCAAAAGTTTTTCGGTATCAAGCCATTCCTTGACTACAAATTTAAGCTCCCTGGTATCGAACAGATAATTTGTTGCCGCCATAGCAATTCCTCTCTTTCCAAGGTTTCATATAGGGATTGGCTCCGGGCAAGGGGTATTGGCCTTACCCGGAAGGTTGGTGATTTTAAGCACACCTTAGCGTTTATTGGTTTTTCTCCAGATATTAGCTTCTTTAGAGGCCTGGACCAATTCATCCTGACAATCCGGATGGGCAATTGATATCAATGCCTCGGCCCTTTCCCAGGTGGATTTCCCTTTCAGGTTGACCATACCGTACTCGGTAGTTATATAACTGGTCAGTGAAGCCGGCATGGTTACAACCGTACCCGGCACAAAGGCCGGAACTATATTGGACACATATTTGCCCGTCTTTTTATCCAACCGGGCCGAGTGCAGGCCCAGGATCGCCTTCCCGCCCTGGGAATGGTAAGCCGCATAGTGAAAGTCCATCAGCCCGCCGGTTCCCGAGACCTGTTTGCGTCCGATCGACTCCGCCGATACCTGTCCGATTATGTCAACATTCAAGCAGTTGCAGATGGACATTACTTTGTCATTCTGCATAATAATCCACGGATTATTGGTGTAGCTGGGGCAGGCGATATTTACCGACGGGTTATGGTCGATGTAGTCATATAAGGGCTGCGAGCCCAGGGCGAAGGAACACATGGTCATGCCTTTGTCAATATTCTTTTTCCGGTTGGTTACTTTCCCCGCCGCAAACAGCTCCAGGTAAGCGTCGCAGATCAGTTCGGTATGAACCCCTAAATCTTTTACATCGGATTGGGCAATTATTTTGCCGATCTGATTGGGGGTGCCCCCGACCCCTAACTGCAGGCAAGCGCCGTCTTCAATCACCGGCACAATATTATCGGCTATCTTGATATCAATTTCATCGGCCTGGGCTGTAGGCAGGCACATCGGCAACCGGCTGTTTTCGACTTCAACTATATAATCCACTCGGGAGATATGGAGCCAGTTGTCATTCCCGTAGGCTACGGGCAACTTGTCATGGATTTCAACAATAATGCGCTTGGCGTGTTTCAGCTCGCCCACTACCTTGACTCCCTGGGTGCTAAGGTTAAAATAGCCTTTTTCATTCATGGGCGTAACCGAGACGAAGGCCACGTCAACCGGATTATCACGGTATATATCGGGGTACTCATGGAGAACCGAAGGGATCAAATAATCCAGTCCGTCTTCCTGCATGCGCCGGTCCCAGGGGGAAAAGGAAATATTGTTGAGAATAAAATGTTCCTGACTGGGGTCTGCTTTCACCGTCTCACAATAATGGAATACATTTCCTGCCATGATGTATATTCCAAATAATTCGTCCTTGCGTTCAGCCAGAGCTTTATCCAGCTCCAGGGTAGGGTAAGCGCATTCGCCATAGCCCACCCGGTCCCCGGATTTAATAATTTTTACCGCTTCATCGGCACTAGCCAGCTTGCCTTTATATTCATTCCAGTAACTGTTGCTCATAATTTACCTCCTCTTCCTAAATCACAGCTACCTGCTCCGGATGAAGTGAGTTTTAACCTTTTCCATACCGCTGCTAGCGGTTAAGCATTTCGGCAAAACTCTGTATCCGGGTCCTTTCCCTCTCCAGGGACTGCTGCTGCTGATCAATTTCCAAATACAGCAAAGGAATCCCCGCCGCTTCGAATTGTTCCGCAATTATAGGGTAATCAAATTCTTCCGGATCGCAGAATTTCATCATGCAGAATATTAACCCATCGGCGCCGGCTGTTTTAACCAGCTCAATCAGCATCTCCACCCGCTTTTTCTGCGGATCATAAGCTAACGAACACCCTTCAATCAAAGACCATTGCCGGGCCAAACGCAGCAGCGGTTCCTCGTCCCCGTCGGGGACGTCGGTACGGAATTGCCTGGATTCCTGGGCCAGATCGTCAGCCACCACCGTGAGCCGGTTTTCGTCAAAGATTTTCAGCAGGGCGTCCGGTTCAGCGGTGATTCCGGTTAGGACTACCCGCTTGCCCTGCCATTCCCGCGGCGGCAGTTTTTTAAGCTCGCTGCTGAGTTCATCAACCAGCAGAGTATGTTGGCTTTTTTCCATAAAATATCCGCTTTTAATAACCAGATGCCGCACCACCGGAGTTATAGTCAATGGATAGTTCCGGGCTACGGTACAAAATTCACGCAGGCTGCGGCGGTGCCGGTTATAGACCTCAATACTCTTCTTTAGAGCCGCATCGGTAATGGGTTCACCGGTGATGCCCTCAATTGCCTGCTTAACCCGCAGAAATTCGGTTTTAAGATACTCCACCCCGCTCTCAATTTTTCTCATCTGCGGATACACGATCTGGATTACCTTAATATCCGGAATGGCATAACCCCAATCCTGGGGGATAGATTTCAGGGTATCGCAGGGCGAGGAGATGATTACTGCATCCAGGTCTTTATATACCCCCTTCAAAGCCAGCTCAATGTTGGACTGCATAATGGAACAGCAGAATGAGGGGACAATAGTAAGGGCCTGGGATATCTGGGTTTGTCCTCCCCACATTCCTACCGGCAGCATACCGGCAGCATGCACTATCTCCTCCGGGCAATAAATGGGGAAACAGCCGACTGCGCCTTTGCCCGTCATCTGTTTATAGTTCTTAACCGCCTGACCGGGATGGGCAACCGCTTCTTTCATAACTGCCAGAATCTTTTTAATTTCTTCCACCTCTTATCACCTCCTAAGTTTATTGGCATTGGGCTTTGTTATTCTCCATCATTTCGACCAGAGCCTGAATCCTGGTTTCAAACTGAGCTTGGGCAAAATTGCGAGGATCGGTCTGGTCTCCGTCAAAGAATACATAGGGCACTCCCGTCCGTTTATAGACTTCTTCCGAAATCTTGTAATGCATAAAATCGCACAGCTTGCAGCTCCGGTTTAGGTGATAGACGGCGCCGTCGCACTTACATTCCTCAATTATTTTTACCCTCAGGTCGATGTTGCGCTCCAGGTTGAGATTGAGCACGATAGCGGAATAAGCCCGGGCCATACTATCCAGATCCCCCGCTTCATAGAGGAGAGTCCAGGCTTCGGGATAGGTGGAACCGACCATGTTAATCCCATGGCTTTTAAAGGTTTTAAAATTATGGCCCAGATAGGGCCAGCAGGCTATGCCGTCCCACATGATGCGGTATTTTTCTTCCACCGGGAACTGGCTTTTCCCGTTCCTGACCATTTCTTCCAGTTCATCAGCCACCATATTAAAGAACTTGATAGATTCTTCTTTGCCCCGCATGCAAACCATCAAAGCCATGTAGTTGTACATACTGAAGCCGCTGAGCGGCGAAGGCTTGAGCTTAGCGTAGGAAGTGGCGCGATTCCAGGCCTGGGCCGCTTTGATGGAGGTCTCCATAACGCTATGAAACCGGTCATAATCAAAAGGCTTGCCGCAGATTTCCTCCAACTGGCGGATAGCTTCCATAAACTGAGCCTTGATATAATCAATTCGCTCCCGGGTCACCTCATACTCGACGTTATAAGGCACATCAATACAGATCAGGGGGATTTTAAGCCGGCGGGAAAGGTTTTCATACCATTTGACCAGGGTGTTGCAGATGTTATTGCATATAATCAGCAAATCAGGCAAAGGCATGTTGACAAAGCAGCAATCCTGCAAATCTTTGTAAGCCAGGTTAACTCTGGCATAGGAGCATAGATCCAGGGAATAGCCTTTGGACTCGGCATAGTCGATAAGGGGCAGGGCTCCGCCTTTGGCTCCAATAGCGGCCGCGTGGTTTTCCGGATACAGGACATGAATCCCCATAGTTTCACATAATTCCTGAGGAGCAATTGAGCTGGACCAGGCTACCAGTTCGCCGCGTTTTTTGCCTTCAATAGCTTCCTGGTAGTGTCGGTTGGTCAACTCGGCCAGGTATTGTTTGGAAGTCATTTTATCATCGCTCACAGCTAACACCTCTCTTTAATAATTTGCCGGCCATTTAGGAAAGTTCTTGCGGCGCCTTCAAATCCGTCACGTCAGCCTCAAAGGTTCCCATTGCAACAAATATGCCAGGTTAAATAAGCGGCCCTGGCTTGGGCGTCAGCTATCCCCGGACAACTATTATGCCAGGGGGTTTTCAAAACAGATTACCCTTGAAGAAAAACCGGTTTTATCAGCCGCAGCTTATATATGTTGGGGCTATGTAGAATTAAGGATGTTGCATCATACCGGGAAAGCTGCATCAGTTTCAGCTCGCCCTGTATGGTTGGCCTCTTCCGCCTCATGCCTTTATTGGTTTTAAACAGAAATGGCAAGATCCTGCATCATTTTTGGATGAGGATGACAACAGGAAATTGGGCCTATAGACCCGGTCAGCAATTGCGGTTAAGCTTCGGGCAATCGCTGCCGGTTGCGGCCGATAGCGGGCTTGCCGGCCGCTATTATTTGAGCCTGGTCAGAGCAAATTGTGATTGGCATGATTATTGCTCTAATAGACAGCGGCAAGATAAATGACAGGAAAGGAGGGATAAATGGTGTACGTGCTCGGGATTGACATCGGTTCAGCTTCATCCAAAGTGGCTGTCCTGGATAAAAATAAAACCATGGTGGTCAGCGCTGTCGTTACCGGTGGGGCAGGTACAACCGGACCGGCCAGAGTTCTGGAAGAGGTTTTCAGTCAATCGGGTTTAGGCTGGGAAGATATCAATCGGACGGTTGCCACCGGATATGGAAGGATGAGCTTTCAGAAGGCGGATAAGCAGATAAGTGAAATAACCTGCCATGCCAGGGGAGTTCATCATTTGCTGCCATCAGTACAAACTATAGTAGATATTGGAGGCCAGGATGTAAAGGCCATGTCCATAGCCCCTGATGGTGCGGTATCCAAATTTGCCATGAACGACAAATGCGCGGCCGGTACCGGCCGCTTCCTGGAAGTAATGGCCCGGGTGCTGGAAACGGAGGTAAGTAAACTGGGGGAACTGGCCAGACAGGCCGATGCTATAGTCGATATCAGCAACACTTGTACCGTCTTCGCTGAATCAGAGGTTATATCCCGTTTAGCTTCCGGAGTTAAAGCCTGCAATATTGCGGCGGGCATACACAAATCCGTGGCCCGGCGCGTGGCCGGCCTGGCTGTCAGGGTAGGAATAAAACCTGATGTCGTCTTAACCGGGGGGGTTGCTCAGAACCAGGGAATAGTTAAAGCCCTGTCCGATGAGCTGAAACAGCCGATTATGGTTTCCCCTAACTGCCAGATAACCGGGGCACTGGGCGCAGCATTAATAGCCTATAAGGAGATGGTTGCTATAGGCAAATAGGGGGTGCTTTAGTTCGGGCGACGTCCGGATGGGGAATGTGTTGCCATCAAGTTTGCCCATATTTCTATTTTTTAGGAGGAAAACACATGAGTGATAATAAAGCAGCAGCAACAAAAACCACCCTCTCCGCAGGATTTATAATCGCTATGGCCTGGTTTGCAACTCATTGCGGCGCCGGCTTTGCCACCGGCAACCAGGAAGTAAATTATTTTGTTAAATTTGGTTGGGTTGCGGTTTTTCTGCCTGTTATTTCGATGATACTTCTGGCCTGGGGCCACCGGAATGCTCTGGTAATCGCCAAAGATAATAATGCTCATGATTATAAAAGCTACACCAACGCTCTTTTCCATCCCTATGAGAAAATCATGGGACCCGTTATGGAGATATTGTTCCTGGCTTTTCTCGGCACCGGCGTCTGTACTTCCATTGCCGGAGCCGCCTCCCTGCTGGAAACCTGGGGAATAACTTACGGACTGGCACTTGTTATCGTAGGGGCGGTGCTGTTGTTCTTAACCGCGTTTGGCAGCAGTCTGGTTATCAAGGTCCTTAATTTTAAAGCCTATTTTATAATAGTTTCCTTAGCTCTGGTCACCATCCTGGGTATCAAGGCCGGCTTTCCTAATATAAGCCATTTGGTAAGCACCAAAGCCAATTTCGGTCCTGGTTTCGGCGCGGCTCTCTGGTCCGCTATCATATATGCCGGATTCCAATCGGTTACTATATTTGCCCTGGTTTCTCTCTCCGAGAGCATTAAAACCACCAAAGAATGCAATACCTTTTTTGGGGTAGGCTTAGTGGTAAACGGCCTCATGCTGCTGGCCGTAGTTATCATGTTATTGGGATATGCGCCCGCCATCTTAAAAGAGACCCTGCCGGTATATTCGGTCAGTATGGGTTTAGGACTGCCCTGGCTGAAAATATTATACAGTTTGGTCTTATTTATCGCCCTGCTCGGCACCGGAATATCAGTAGTATTCGCAGCTGTTGCCCGCTTTGAAAAACTGGACTTTTGGGAGAGAGCCTCGGATGCTTTTAAGGATATGAGGCTGCGCCGGGGAACCATTTCTTTAATTACCATAGTAATATGCACCTGCATTTCCGTAGTCGGATTAACCAATATAGTTGTCAAAGGATATGGAACCCTGGGTTATTTCGCTATATTCCTGCTTTTAATCCCTGAAATCGTTATCGGCGGCATCAAAATCAGGAAGGCCGCCGAACTGCGCCAACAACAGGGCATTGACGAAGAGGCCAATAACGCCTGATATTACTGCTGAGACAGACCGGGATATAACAGGGGCCGGGGCCCCCTGTTATATCCATCTTACCCGCAACGGCTGCGCCGGGCCATCCCGCACTTGGCAGCCGGGTTGTAGAATGTGAAATAATGTACTAGTATAATAAATAGTAAGCTTCGGTATACTGAAATTATGTAAGTGGCGTTTCTACCCTTTAGGAGGGCTATAAACATGACTTTTACATCTTCTTCGGCACCACCACCTGATAGCGGCCTTTCCTACTCAGATATGTTAACGGTTATCCAGGAATCCTATGACGGCATCCTGGTAACCGATGGCAGCGGCAATGTCATTATGGTAAACGACTCTTATTTACGCATTATCGAACATGACGTAGCGGGTATCAATTTTCCCGAATACCTGCAGACCATCCCCTACCGCAAAGCAGCCTGCATGGATGTATTAAAGAAGAAAAAGCGAGTAAATTATACCCATTTCAATCTGGTACCCGGCAAGACCATCTCGGTTACCGCAAGTCCCATCTTTGACGAAAAGGGGGAAATCCGCCTGGTGGTGACCAATGTCCGGGATATGACCGAAATGATGCAGCTCAAGGAGCAGCTCGAAGAGGCGCAGGAGATGGAGGAACTATTCTATAAACATCTCGAAGGGGTAAAACAGTCCAACGGCGGCCCTATAGCCGTGGACCCCAGTATGAAGAAATTAATCGCTACCGCTATGAAAGTCAGCTCGGTGGATGTTACGGTTTTGATAACCGGCGAGTCCGGGGTAGGCAAGGAAGTAGTGGCCAGGTATATCCACTCTTGCAGCAACAGGAAATCAGGGCCTTTTATTGGCGTAAACTGCGGCGCCATTCCCGAGCAACTGCTGGAATCAGAATTCTTCGGCTATGTGCCCGGCGCTTTTACGGGAGCTTCTAAAAATGGTAAAAGCGGCTTATTTGAAGCCGCCCATGGCGGAACCCTGTTTCTGGATGAGATCGGCGACCTGCCCTTTAATCTCCAGGTTAAACTGCTGCGGGCACTGGATAGCGGTGAAATCACCAAAGTAGGAGCCAACACTCCCATACCGGTAAATATCAGGTTATTGGCCGCCACCAACCAGGACCTTGAAGCTATGGTCAGGGAAAACAAATTCAGGGAAGACCTATATTACCGCCTGAATGTAATCAACCTGCGCATCCCCCCGCTCCGGGAACGCCGGTCCGATATCCGTCCCCTTTCCATGTACTTTCTAAACATATGCAACCAGCAATACGGCCAGAACAGACGGATTAATCTGGAAGTTTTAAGGGAGTTGGAAAAACACGATTGGCCCGGCAACGTACGCCAGTTGAAAAACGTTATTGAACACATGGTGGTTCTGAGCAGCGGGGACTACCTGGAAATATCTTCACTTCCCTTCTGTGACAGCATAAACCGCAGAGAATCTGATAATAGCAAAGATGCGATCACCATTAATCACTATGTTCCTCTGCCCCAGGCGGTGGAAGAAGTGGAAAAAAAGATTTTAGGCCACGCTATGCAAAAAAACGCCAGCAGCCGCCAGATAGCCAAGGCTATAGGCGTCGACCAAAGCACGGTGGTCCGCAAAATAAAAAAATACGGCCTGTAATGGTCATAGGGAAGAGATAGTTGATTCTGCTGCAAAACCTGACCAGGGATATTTATACATCCCAACCGCCATGCGGAATCATGAATCCTCCAACCTACCGGCTGGTTGGACCCGGCCGGCAAAAGCAAGCATAGCCCATTCAAAGGCGCCTTTTATCGGAGCTCCCACCGGCGCCTTTCTTTTTCTCCCCAGTATTTCATTAACTGTTATTATTAGCTCTGTCTTTATCCTCCTGCCTTTTATCCCCTTGTCACCTGATTTTAAAGGTGTAAAATAGACAAGTATATATGTCTAATGGAGGCGAATTAAGTTGATTTTAGGCATGATCACAATAACCTCAGGGCACATCATCGGTATGGCAATCACCCTTATCCTTATCATGGGGGTTGGAATATATGCCGGCAGCCGGGTTAAAACCGAAGCAGATTTTTCAGGCAGCGCCCGTAAAGCCAGCGGAATGTTGGTAGCCGGTACTATCATGGGAACCCTGGTAGGGGGAGCATCTACCATCGGGACTGCTCAACTGGCCTTTAATTTTGGCCTGTCGGCCTGGTGGTTTACTCTGGGGGCCGGTATCGGATGCGCAGTTTTAGGGCTGGGCATGCTCAAACCTCTGTACACCAGCAATAAAACCACCATCCCTCAATATTTGGCTGAAACCTATGGCTATAGAATCGGCCCTATAGCTAGTATTTTCACTTCTCTCGGCATGTTTTTCAATATTATCGCCCAGGGCATTGCCGCCGTAGCATTGCTTAGTTCAGCCTTTCACCTGAATTCAACCCTGGCTTTGCTGATCAGCGTAATCCTGGTGGCCGCCTACGTATTGGTAGGCGGTCTGCAGGGTACCGCCCTGGTCGGACTGGTAAAACTGGTCTTATTATACTTGACTATTATAATAGCCAGCGTTGTTGCTTACATTATGTTTGGCGGATATCAGGGTATTCTGACGAGTTTTCCTCAGCATTTCCCCTGGTTTTCCCTGTTCGGCCGGGGATTCTCCACTGATGCCGCCGCCGCTTTCTCCCTGCTGGTTGGGGTTATTTCCACCCAAACCTATATTCAAGCAGTGTTGTCCGCCCGGAGTTTTAGCCAGGCCCGCCTGGGAGCGCTGCTATCAGCGGCGCTTATACCTCCGATCGGGGTCGGAGGCATCCTGGTAGGTCTGTATATGCGGGCCAATGCCGCCATTTTCCCAGGCTTAAAATCCAGCGAAGTATTGCCGGTATTTGTCCTGCACTATCTGCCCCCGCTGCTGGGCGGTGTCATTATTGCCGCCCTGCTCATTGCCGTAATCGGCACCTGGGCCGGCTTAAATCTGGGAATTTCGACTATGCTTACCCGGGATATTTATGTACGCTTTATCAATCCCGCCGCCGACAGCCTAAAAACTTTAAAATGCCAGCGTATCATAATTTTCGCCCTCTGTATTTTGGCCATTATTCTGGTCAGGAGCAGTGCCGGCAGCTTAATTCTAGGCTTCAGTTTTATGTCCATGGGATTACGGGGTTGTACCGTGCTTTTCCCTTTGCTGGGGGCTATGTTTTTCCAGCGCTGGGTTACTCCTGCGGGCGGTTTGGCTTCGGCTCTGCTGGGGCCATTGACCAACTTCGGGTGGCATTTTCTGTTTCCCCAGGGCATGGACCCGCTCTATCCGGGACTAATAGTCGGGGGTCTGGTGCTGATAATAGTCAGTATGCTGACCCGCAATCAGACTGGGCGTACCACCGGACTTTCCAGTTGCACCAAAGCTGATTAAGGGCACTTCTGCCCAAGAAATAGCAGCAGATGCCGCTCCCCGGACATCTGCTGCTTACATAAACTTTCCTGATACTAACCGTCGTTTTTGCCCGGTTGGTATAACCCCTGCAATAGAGCTTTGGCCCCGGGGAAGATGCCTGGTCAGCAGCGGCTTCCGGTCGGACACTGCAAGCCGCCTCATCCGTATTGGCCCGCATATAAAAAGACCCCGAAGGGCCTTATAATTTATCTCATCATGATAAGGACGGCTATTTAATTCTTTCTTTGATATCCTTGATTTCCTGGGTAAGCTCAACGATGCTTTTATTCATCTCATTAATAGTATGATCCCATTCAGGATAACTGCTGCAAGATGAAAAAGGCGGAGGGCAATCACAGCCGCAGATCGGAGAGCCGCCGCCACACCCGCATATATCAACCGCACTGATATGGTCGATTATATCCCGGGAATAGCCTTCTTCCATCAGGGCATCCAGCCGGGCATTCCAAATGGTCAGGGAACCCTCCACGATTTTTTTCTTGGCGGCTTTAATCTCTTCCATCTGTTTTCTATCCATAATTTATTCTCCTTCCTTAATTTATTGGCTTCCCTATTTCCACCTTTATATCTTTTATAAACACCTCCTTGTGATTAATACCGGATCATTGAAATCTGGTATGGCCGTTGGCGGCCAATTGAACCAGCTGGGAGTAAGTGGTTCTGGTCATAGGACATACCGGCTTGTTTTCCTTGATGGAAGAACGGGGACAATATTTGCCTTGACATAAAGGATATACGGGGCAGCTTTCGCAGGCTTGATGGTCAATGTTTTTATTGGCTACCCACAGATCCCATTTTGATTTGTCAATATCCAGGCTGCCGTCAGGCAGCAGCTTGCCAACATGATTATCCGGGTTTTCAAAAGATACCGAACATTTGTAAATGGTCCCGTCGGCCCCGATAACCATTGATGATTCTTTTCCGGCATAACATACCTGTCCATGGGATTGCAGGCTCTTTTTAACCAGCCTGTCCAAATAACCAAATTGCAGGTATCTTTCACTCAGCTCCATCTCCGCTACCTTGGCGTATGCCGGTTCACACACCTCAATGTTATCGTCATTGGGTCCGCCATATTTTCCGATAGGGCGAAGATATAATCCAAATCTGCGGTCATCCCCAAAGGATTGGGAAATTGATGCGAAGAAGTCTTCCATTAAAGCCAGGGATTCATTATTGAAGTTAATCCGTATGGAAACGGTAAATTCATCGTCTCTTCTTTTCATCTCCAATAAGTTATTATAGATAGTCCTGAAGGTTTTTCCGCCTCCTGCCAAAACGCGGGTAGTGTCATGGGTTTCCTCCGGGCCGTCAAGGGTAATCTGAAAATCATTTATCTTCCTCTGCAGGAGTTTATCAAGTACATCGGGAGTCAACAGATAAGCATTGGTAGTCATATGGCTCCAATAAGGTATCCCGTTCTTTTCACAGCTGCGCAAAAAGGAATCGGACAGATCATAAATAATGTCGGGGGCGAGGAGCGGTTCCCCGCCAAACCAGCGGATGCTCAGGCCGCTGCATCCGGCCGTCTTTTTTTCCACCAGGTGTTTTAATCCTTCAATAACCCCGGGTTCCATCCTCCCTCGTTTATGGGTTTCATAGCAGTAAGTGCATCTGAAATTACAATTTTCATGGGGCAGAATGATAAGGTCGAAATTGCCTGACTGGTTTTCCCGGCTCAGTACATCAGATACGAACTTTTTCTCGTCAGTGCCGCTGGGAAAGAAAAAGCCATTGGCACATAGTTCATCTAAAATCTCATTGTCATTTTTAGTGATCTCCCTGCCCAGCAATCCCTCTATCCGGGAAAATTCAGCTGCCGGAACTAAAGCCAAAGCTCCCATATAACTATTGTGAAAATAAGCATCCCCAGATTCCGACCTAAAAACTACCGTATAACGGGACAGTTTCCATTTTTGCATATTGAGCTTCACCCCTATATTTTGTATGTCAGTCCAAAGTTTGTATATTTTTTTATTCTCTTTTTTTCTTAAAATACCTGCTAATTATTCCAGGTTATGTGAAATTTTTAAGTAAAAGTATGGAGATTAGAGAAGGTGCGTTCGGAAGCATCAGGGGAAATTGGGGAGAAAGTATTCTCCGGCAATTATCATATCAGCATGGCTGCGGCGACAAAAAAGCGGGAGCGTAATACGCTTCCGCAGCAGGAAAAAAGAGCTTTCTATTAACATTTTCTATTTTATTTCATGAAGCGGCGCTTTGCCTGCGTACGTTGCAGCCGGAGCATTGTTGTGAGCATTGCCACAGATCGTCCGCCGTATGCGCCCAATCCCCGGCGGCATTCCGGCATTTTTCCGAAAGTTCATGCACATCCTCAGGGTTCTGCAGATCGGTGGAATGAGCTCCGGAGCGCTCCACCATATCCACCAGAGCCTCGGGATTATCAAGCAGGGGGCAAGGGCGCAGGTGATTGTTGTTGAAAGGCTGCCCCTGCCTGTAAGCCATAAATAACGGCGACTGCAACGCTTCCAGCAACGGTTGGGAATAGATATTGGAATCGGAATAGTGGATAAAGGCGCAGGGTTCTATATCGCCATTGGCGTTGATATGCAGGTAGCGTCTTCCGCCGGCGATGCATCCACCGGCATATTCACCGTCATTCCAGAAGTCCAGGGTGAACAGGGGCTTGGTTTCCCGGAATTTACGAATCTGGCGGTACATGAAGGCACGTTGTTCGGCGGTTGCCATCAGCTCAGGCACAGCGTCTTTGCCCACCGGCATATAGGTAAAGAACCAGCAGAACTTCGCCCCCCAGTCGATCATCTGGTCAAAATAGGCCTCGGAGCCGATTATATCCGCATTTTTGCTGGTATAGCAGCAGGAGATGCCGAAGGGCAATCGTTTGGCTTTCAGAATCGCCATCGCTTTTTCCACCTTGCGGAAAGTGCCCTGGCCCCGGCGGAAATCGGTCTCGTCTTCAAATCCCTCCACGCTGATGGCGGGGATAAAGTTCTTGACCCGCAGCATTTCATCGGCCCAGGCTTCGTCAATTAGGGTGCCGTTGGTAAAGGCGGCAAACTGGCAATCGGAATGCGCTTCACACAGACGAATAATATCCGTTTTCCGCACCAGAGGTTCGCCGCCCGAGTACAGATAGAAGTAAATACCTAAATCTTTGCCTTGCCGAATGATACGGTCCAGCGTCTCATAGGACAGGTTCAGCTGGTTGCCGTACTCGGCCGCCCAACAGCCGGTGCAGTGCAGATTGCAGGCCGAGGTGGGATCAATCAGAAGTACCCAGGGGATGTTGCAGCCGTACTTCTCTTGATTAGCCTTCTGGTTCGGGTACCCGAACAGGCTTGCGTTCAATCCGAAATTACGGAAGGTGGTTTTCAGCACCTCATTGTCAATGTCCCTCCAGATTCCCATAATAAGCTGATGCCAGTTATTTTCCGGATCATCCAGTACTTCATGAAATATCTTCTTGTAGGAAGCATAACTCTCACCCCAGCCGATGCCATCTACCCAGGCAAGAAGCTTGGGCAGGTTTTTCTCCGGATCACCTGCAATGTATTTCATGGCTTGGTTCAAAGCGAATGCCTGAATCTTTTCTCTTGCCCTCATGTATATTTTCTCCTTTTGCCGTCATATTCTTTATTCTGATTTTCTAAACCGGAGCAAAATAAAACCAATTGGATAACTGTTCAACTGCTTTGGATAGTATATCTCAAAACAGACATCCTCATGCAAACGGGCGGGTAGGCTAAAAGAGATCGCAGGCGGTTCAAGCGAGGCAGCATTCATTCTGAGCGGGAAGCCAATATGGTTTGCCGATTTTGCCGGCAGCGGTTAAATAAGCTTGCATTCATAAACCACTAATTTCCCGGATAAGGGCCTGCAGATAATTGCGCGGGTCTTCACACCGCATGAAACCGGACATGACGCAGATCCCCCGGGCGCCGGCGGAAAAAGGCTCTTCAGCGTTTTCCAGCGTAATCCCGCCAATGGCATAGACCGGGATTCTCACTGCCGAGCAGACAGATTGTAAAAAATAAAGCCCCCGGGGTTTTAGATCCTTTTTGCAGTCGGTGGCATAAATATGCCCGGCGATCAGGCAGCTTGCTCCCAGACGCTCAGCTTCCTGCGCTTCTTCCCGGGAATGAACGGAGGTACTGATGCAGGTAAAGTGCTTTAAATTCCCGGCCGACTGCCGCAAAAGGGGTAAAGGCAGGTGGATGCTGCGGCAGCCCAGAACTTCAGCTTCGCGCATAAAGGTATGGGCGATGAAGCCGACCTTATTCCGGGCGCAAAGCTTGTTTACTTCATCCGCCATTTTTTGATACTCCGCCGGGAGCAGGTCTTTTTCCCGCAGCAGAATGGCGGAAGGCCCTGCCTGGGCAACTCTTTCGATCTGCTCTAAAAAATCCCGGCGGCAAAGAGTGCGGTCGGTAACTGCAATCACCTCATACGAATACATAATCGTTCATCACCGGCTGTAAGCCTTGTTCCTTAATAGCCTGACAGACTTCTTGCACCGAGCGCGGGTCCGCTATTTCAAACTGGGCATCCCCTTTTTCGGCAACTTTTTCCTGATGGCCGCCGATATCGATGCTGACGCCGGCGGAAATTTTGGTGGCCGCAATCCCAATCACATGATTACGGAAACCGGACCGTTCTCTGGTGGAAATGGTAATGCCGGCAAAGGGCATAAACAGCCGGTAAGCACAGATAACCTGGAGAAGCTGCGCTTCATGGACATCCTTGGGCTTAATGCTGTCGTTATTTATGATCGGACGAAGCCGTGGACAGGAAAAAGCAATCTCCGCCTGAGGGTATTTCCGCTGCAGCAGATAAGCGTGTATTCCGGTGGCAAAGGCATCCTTGCGAAAATCACCCAAGCCCAAAAGGGCGGCAAAGCCGACCCCGCGCATGCCGCCGCGTATAGCCCGCTCCTGGGCGTTCAAGCGGTAAGGGAATACCCTTTTACGGCCGGCCAGATGCAGGGCTGCATATCTATCCGGATCGTAGGTTTCCTGAAAAACGGTGACAAAATCCGCTCCGCATCCATGCAGATAAGCATAGTCGCCGGTATTCATGGGGTAAACCTCCAGACCTACCGTCTTAAAATAGTTGCGGGCCATTTTACAGACCTCTCCTATATAAACCGGATCGGACATTTTTCGGCTTTCACCGGTTAAAATCAGGATTTCCTCCAATCCGCTTCGAGCAATGGCCTGCATTTCCTTTGCAACTTCCGCCAGGGTCAATCGGGCCCGGCGAATGGAATTATAACGGTTAAATCCGCAGTAGATACAGTAATTCTCACAGTAATTGGCCACATAAAGGGGGGTGAACAGATAAACCGAATTGCCGAAATACCTTCTGGTTTCCTCCCGCGCCCGCCGCGCGATTTCTTCCAGCAAAGGGGCGGCGGCGGGAGACAGTAAAGCGGCAAAATCCTCGGGAGTACGGGAGTCTTGCTGTAAAGCTCTTTGCACATCCTGCGCCCGGTAGTGACTGTAGTCGTAGGCTTGCATCCGGGAGAGCACCTCGTCCATGATGGTAGACTCCTCCAGTACTTCCATATCCGCCAGATATTTCATAGGGTCAATTGAGTTCTTTACCTCGTGCAGTCCTTCCAATCAGTTCATCTCCTTAATCATTGAGAAATCCGGTCAGTGGGGAAGAGGCCGCCGCGCCCTGCTCCACTACTCGTCCCAGCCCGGCCCGATAAGCCGCCCGGCCGGCTTCTATAGCGTTTTTAAACGCGCCGGCCATGGCGGGGATATCTCCCGCGGTGGCGATGGCGGTATTGGCCATAACCGCCGCCGCGCCTAGTTCCATAGCTTCACAGGCCTGGGAGGGGCGGCCGATTCCCGCGTCCACAATAATCGGGAGGTCAATCTCGTCCACTAAAATTTTAATAAAATCCCTGGTGCAAAGGCCTTTGTTGGAGCCTATCGGCGCGCCCAGCGGCATTACGGCGGCCGCACCCGCATTGACCAGATCGCGGGCGACATTTAAGTCCGGATACATATAGGGAAGAACCACGAACCCTTCCCGGGCAAGTATTTCGGTGGCTTTGACGGTTTCATAGTTATCCGGCAGCAGATACTTAGAGTCATGGACGACTTCAATTTTTATAAAATCTCCGCAGCCCAGCGCCCTGGCCAGATGGGCGATGCGAACGGCTTCCTCTGCTTTTCGGGCCCCGGAGGTGTTGGGCAGCAGGGTGATTCCCGGCGGGATATAGTCCAAAATATTCTCGGCGCCGGCGGTGTTGGCCCGCCTGACCGCCAGGGTGATGATCTGCGCCTGCGCATATTGGACTGCCGCGCGGATGAGGTCCAGGTTATATTTGCCGGATCCCAAAATAAAGCGGGAGGTAAACTCGTGCCCTCCTAAAGTCAGCTTGTCGCGAGTATTTTCCATATTTGCCTTCTCCTTTCTAGGCGTCTTCCTGCCCCAAAAGCAGTCTTAAGACCATGTTGGCCTGGTGCCCGGCGCAAACACCTACTCTGGGAGCCATAAGCCCGCGCCCGACCTGGGCCTGCGTCTGCCGGTCCCCGCATAAGTAAAAATTTTTCATAACTCGTTGGGTTTGGATGGTATTACTGCTTTCAAAACCTGCCATGCCGGAGCCTCCCACAATTTTTGGGGCCGGACAGCGCGTAAGCAGGCTGTTGATCAGCAATGCTTTGGCCTCCGGATGGTCAAAAGCCTCACATACGATCTCATCCGCTGCGAATAGGGCGACCGCATTTTTTTCCGTTACCCGTACCGTATCAATGCTGACGCTAATAAAAGGATTTATTTCCGCAAGTTCCATCTGCATGGCTTCGGTTTTATACATACCCAGATGTTTGATTCTATATTGCTGGCGGTTTAAATTGCTGGGCTCAACCACATCAAAATCCACCAGGTGCAGATGACCAACCCCGGTTCGAGCCAGGGCAACGGCAATGTTAGAGCCCAGCCCTCCCAGGCCTGCCACCGCCACCCGGGCCTTCTTTACCCTTTCGTACACCCCCGGGGTATGGCGGGCGCTGAGCATGGCTTCAAATTCCGTCTGCTCCGGCATTTCCCCTTTTTCTATCAAGACGATCTCATCGCCGTCGTTGATCTGCAGATTATCCGGAGTCTGAAAACCGTTAAGGATAACCACCAAATTTTCAGGGTTGCCGGGGAAATAGCCGGCTTTGATAGAGTAAAGATCCCTCAATTCTGTAATCTTTTCTTTGCCGTTGATTTTTATCCTCATAATCAGCCTCCCCCTACAAAGCTTATAATCTCCAGGCAATCGCCGTCCTGCAGCTGTTTTTCGCCGTACGCCTCCCGGGGAATGATTTCTCCGTTGTATTCGACCGCAATCCGCGAAAGGACATATCCCTCTCGTACGAGATAATCCTTCAGGGTCATTTTTTCAGCGTTGTCCACCTGCTGTCCGTTTATAACTACCAAACTCATCTCCTTCTTTCCTTAAATAACAAAAAAGCCACCCGAAAAAATACACCCAAGGTGGTGTACCCCTTCGTGTGGCTTCACACTCTAAAGAAATTATATTCAGGGGAACTTCTTATGTCAAGCGAGGTAAAAGATGTGTTGCCGACAGTTTCTTTCATCAACAGGGAAAGGTTACGGCCAAACCCATTGGGAAGCAAGTATAGCCAGGTCAGGGCAGTCGTACTTTCCGCTTTTACTTTCGCCCTCCCTTACCCGGTAAATAATCTAAGGGGGTAGTGGGACCTTTTTTTATGGCCTATAATTGAGATAATATCATTTATATTTTTGAGGATTAAAGATAATGGAACTTAAATTCAAGCTGGAGGACCGGCCGCCGGGAAAAGAAAACCTGCTTTACGGGTTGCAGTGGCTGGCCGTAAGCCTGCCCGCGGTAATTATCATCAGCAAGGTACTGGGAGCTATGAACGGCAGTCTGGAAATGGAGCTGCTGTATCTGCAAAAGGTTTTTGCCGTAACCGGAATAGCCATACTCATGCAAATATTCTGGGGACACCGCCTGCCGCTGGTTATCGGGCCTGCTACCGTACTTTTGATCGGTATTCTGGCATCCCAGGCCAGCAATCCGGCAGCCGTTTATTCCAGTATTGCCATCAGCGGTGTAATCCTGACTCTGCTGGCCATAACCGGACTTTTTGCCCGCCTGCAGTCCCTTTTTACTCCCCGGGTGGTAGCGGTGATTCTGCTGTTAGTAGCCTTTACCCTGGCTCCTGTCATAATGCAATTGATCAGCGCCGGGCAGGGAACTTCTTCCGGCCGGCAACTGGCTTTTGCCTTTATCTTTATTTTGCTGATCTTCTGCGGCCAGCGTTATCTCGCCGGCCTGTGGAAATCCCTGCTGATCCTGATAGCTCTTATCGCCGGCAGTCTGGGCTATTTCCTGATTGACCCCGCCTGGGCTTCAGTTGCCGGTGCCGGGAAATTGGAAGCGGTATCCTGCTTTGCCCAAAACCTCAATACTTCCCTGGTGGTTGAGCCCGGGGTCTTAATTGCTTTTTTGCTCTGTTTTCTGGGGCTATCCATCAATGATCTGGGTTCCATCCAGGCAGTAGGATCGTTTCTGCAGGCTGATAATATGTCCCAACGCATTACCCGGGGCATTACCGTCACCGGGGCTGCCAACTTTCTGTCCGGCTTTTTGGGAGTTATCGGCCCGGTCAACTTTTCTTTCAGCCCGGGAGTTATAGCTTCCACCGGCTGCGCTGCCCGCAGAAGCCTGATACCTGCCGCTCTAGTTCTCCTGGTTCTGGCTTTCCTGCCCCGGACACTGTTTTATCTCTCCTACATACCTTCAGTGGTGATCGGTACGGTTCTCCTATATACAATGTGCACCCAGATAGCGGCCGGACTGTTGGCCGCCTTTGACGCTTTGAAAGACTTGGGTGAACCCCGTTTCGATAACGCCCTGCTTATAGGCCTGCCCATCATGGCCGGCATAACGGTGGCTTTTTTGCCCCAGGCGGTGACTGCTGCCTTTCCGGCCCCTCTGCAGCCTATACTGAGTAACGGATTTGTGGTAGGCATAGTGCTGTCATTGCTGCTGGAGCATGTGATTTTCAGGAGAGTAAGATAGGGTAATATAATAGCGGGGGACGAGGTTGCTGATAATTTATCAATAACTCCGTCCCCCAGACACCCCCCACGGCATCCAAACTAGTCTAACTTAATCAGGCAGTCGCATATATCCCGGCCAACCCTTTCCATGTCCTGGTTGCCGTTAACTGTTATCAGCAATCCCCGCTGCTGGTAATAAGTCAGCAATGGTTCGGTCTGCTCAGTATAAACCTTAAGGCGATTAATCACTGTTTCCTCTCTGTCGTCACTGCGCTGATATAATTCACCGCCGCACTGATCACACCTATCTGCCTGTTGGGGAATATTATATTGCAGGTTATAGGCGGCACCGCATTGTCGGCATATCCGGCGGCCAGCCATCCGGTCAATCAGTTCCCGGCCCGGTACTTCAATATCAACCGCCGCATCCAAGCGGCGGCCCAAACCGGTCAGGATCTCTCCCAGGGCATCAGCCTGCGGTATGGTACGGGGAAAACCGTCCAGCAAAAAACCCGGGGTACAATCCTCTGCCGCCAACCGCTCCCGGACAATACCTATGGTTATATCGTCGGGTACCAGCCGGCCCGCATCCATGACCGCTTTAGCCTTGGCTCCCAGTTCTGTTCCCTGCTTAATGGCATCCCGGAACATATCCCCGGTTGATATGTGGGGAATTCCGAATACCTTGACCAGCATTTGGGCCTGGGTTCCTTTACCGGCGCCAGGCGGTCCCATAAGAATGATATTCATAATCCTTGCCTCCTAATCTACTATTTCCGGTATTTAACCTCTGAGGAGCTTTCTATCTAAGCAGTCAGCCCCCTTGGTCCCAATATTCCGGACCAGGTTATATCCCCTAGTCGTCGCTCGGGATCCTCATTCCATAGAATGAACGCCATACGAAGAAGAGAGCAATGATCAGGAAGACAATACCTACGGTGGGAGCTATCTGGCGGAATGACTCGGAGATAGCGATTTCCATGGCCAGCAACCCGAACAGGGTGGTGAACTTGATGATGGGATTCAGGGCAACCGAGGAAGTATCTTTAAAAGGATCGCCCACGGTATCGCCTACTACCGAAGCATCATGCAAAGCCGTCCCTTTTTCCTGCAAATCCACTTCCACCACTTTCTTGGCATTATCCCAGCATCCGCCGCCATTAGCCATGAACACCGCCTGGAATAAACCGAATATGGCAATGGAGATCAGATAAGACACAAATAAGGCTACCGCCGCATCGCTGGCCTTAGGAGCAGACAGACAAGCAAAGGCCAGGGCAAATGAAAATATGGCGATAAAGATATTGAGCATGCCGGCCTGGGCATATTGGGTGCAGATTTTAACCACTTCTTTGGAATTTTCGGTATTGGCTTTCTGGCTGGCATCCTCATCCAGCCGAATATTGCGCTTGATATATTCCACCGCCCGGTAGGCGCCGGTTGTAACCGCCTGCATGGAAGCGCCGGTAAACCAGTAAATTATGGCGCCGCCGCATATGAATCCCAAAATAGTATACGGATTAAGCAGGTTGAGGATAGTTTCCGGTTCAACCCCCAGCACACTCTGGATGACCAGAATCAGGGAAAAGATCATGGTTGTGGCCCCCACCACGGCCGTACCTATCAATACCGGCTTGGCGGTGGCCTTAAAGGTATTGCCGGCACCGTCGTTAGCTTCCAGGTAGTATTTGCCCTTATCAAAATCAGGCTTAAAGCCGAACTCCTTTTGAATCCCGGCTTCAATACCGGGGATTTCTTCAATCAAAGAGAGTTCATAGATGGATTGGGCATTATCCGTAACCGGTCCATAACTGTCAACCGCTATGGTAACCGGTCCCATGCCCATCATTCCGAAAGCCACCAGACCAAAAGCAAATATGGAAGGATACATCATTATCGTATCCAAGCCATATCCGCTCACCGCATAAGCCCCGAACATAATGGCGACAAAAACCATGCCTATCCAAAATGAGCTGAAGTTGCCGGCCACCAGGCCTGACAGAATGTTTAACGAAGGCCCTCCCTCCCGCGAAGCTTTGACTACTTCCATCACGTGGGATGATTTGGGACTGGTAAATGTTTTGGTAAATTCCGGAATCAAAGCTGCCGCCAGGGTGCCAAAGCTGATAATAAAGGCCAGCGGGACCCAGAGACCGGTCAATTCATTATTTACTCCGGCGCCGGGACCCAATATGAAATAACTGACGGCGAAGGTACTGACGATTGAAAGGATGGAGGCAATCCACACCAGGCTGGAAAGAGGCTGTTCAAAGTCAAAGTCGTCCTTATGGCCGAATCTTGCCTGGCTGAAGCTTTTGTTGATATAGAAGGATAACACCGAGGTAATAACCAGCAGCACCCTCATTACAAAAATCCAGGTAAGCAAAGTAGTCTGCAATTCCGGCGCCACCGCCAGAACTATGAACGTAACCAGGGCCACGCCGGTAACGCCATAAGTTTCAAATCCGTCGGCAGTGGGCCCTACGCTGTCACCGGCGTTATCCCCGCAGCAGTCCGCAATAACACCGGGATTACGCGGGTCGTCTTCTTTGATCCCAAAGACTATTTTCATCAGGTCGGCGCCGATATCGGCAATCTTGGTGAATATTCCTCCGGCAATACGCAAAGCACTGGCGCCCAGGGATTCGCCTACCGCAAAGCCTATAAAGCTGGCCCCGGCCAGCTCACGAGGAACATACAACAAGATAATCAGCATCATAATCAGCTCTACACACACCAGGAGCACACCGATGCTCATTCCTGCATCCAGAGCAATATTCAAAACCTTGAGCGGTTTTCTTTCCAGGGAGGAAAAGGCGGTCCTGCTGTTAGCCAGAGTATTCATACGGATACCATACCAGGCTACGCTGTAGGAACCGAGAATACCTATAACCGTCCACATCAGGATGAACAATACCCC